>JAAVZN010000078.1 GCA_022791675.1 Clostridia bacterium
AAGGTGGAGTAGGAAAAACAACAACAACAGCAAATTTAGGATCAAGTTTAGCAGTAGAAGGAAAAAAAGTAGTATTAATAGATACTGATATTGGACTACGAAACTTAGATGTGGTAATGGGGTTAGAAAATAGAATTGTATATGATATAGTAGATGTAGTAGAAGAAAAATGTAAATTAAGACAAGCACTTATAAAAGACAAAAGATTTAAAGAATTATACCTATTGCCAGCAGCACAAACAAGAGATAAAAGTGCTGTCAATGAAGAGCAAATGAGAAACTTAGTAGAAAAATTAAAAGAAGAATTTGACTACATACTAATAGACTGTCCAGCAGGAATTGAGCAAGGATTCAAAAATGCAATCGCAGGAGCAAATCGTGCTATTGTAGTAACAACAGCAGAAATATCAGCCATAAGAGATGCCGATCGAATTATAGGACTATTAGAATCTTCAGAAATCAAGAACCCAGAATTAGTGATTAATCGAATCAGACCAAGCATGGTAAAAAAAGGAGAAATGATGGACGTTGACGATATTGTTGACCTATTATCAATTGAATTAATTGGTGTTGTTCCAGATGATGAATATATCATTACACAAACAAACAAAGGAGAACCAGTTATTCAAAACAAAAAAGCACCATCAGGAAAAGCCTATATAGAAATAGCCAAAAGAGTATTAGGAGAAAAAATAGAAGTAACCATGCCAAAAGATGAAAAAGGTTTCTTTGCAAAACTAAAACAATTATTCAAAAAATCATAAGTAATTTGGGGGTAAAGAGCGATAATGTTTGAAAACATAATGAAATTCTTTAAGAAATTAAATAAAAAAGAAGAAAAAGCAGTAAACAATTCAAGAAATACTGCCAAAGAGAGATTACATCTAGTGCTAATGCAGGACAGAGCGAATGTTTCTGTTGACTTTTTAGAGCTTATGAAGCAAGAAATCATAGAAGTAATCAAAAAATATATTGATATCGATGAAACGTCCATTGATGTAGAATTGACCAATCAAGAAAACGAAGATGGAACCAACGGAGCACCAGTATTATATGCCAATATTCCGATTATCAATATCAAAAGTGAAGCGAAAAAAATAGAAATCAAGGAAGAAGAGAAGAAAACAGAGAACGAAGAAGATAAGCAAGAAAAAGAAGAAGATAAAACTTCTGAAGACTCTGAAATAGAAGAAAAAGAAGATAAAGAAACGAAAAAAGACAACAAAGAAAGAAAAAAGGATCATAAAAAGACCGAAAAAGTAGAAGTTATTATTGATGATGGCGAAAATAGCCAAGAAGAGCAACAAGAGAAAAAAGAAGATCATAAATCAGAAAATTAAAAGAGTAAAAGAGTGATTTAATGAGAAAAAGAGAATTTAAAAATATTGAATGGAGTATTGGAATCATTGCAATTATCCTATGTATTATTGGGTTAGTTGCATTATTTTCAGCTACACAAGAAGCAGATTTTGATGAATTTAACAAACAATGTATATGGCTTATAGTTAGTTTAATAATAGGTTTTGTAGTCATGCTAATTGACTACAAAACTTTGGTTAAAATGTCACCAATATTTTATGTTTCCATTATGATACTACTTATTGCCGTATTGTTTACATCGCCAATTAATGGAGCAAGTAGCTGGTTTGATATAGGTTTTTTTTCCCTTCAACCAGGTGAATTTGCTAAAATATTTGTTATCTTGTTTTTAGCATTTTCTATTACTAAAGTACAAGAAAGAGATAAAAGAAATATCAATAAACCAATCCAATTATTAATTGTGTTAGCAATTTTAGCATTACCAGTATTTTTAATTGCAAAACAACCAGACTATGGGACTGCAGTAGCATTTATGATGGCAATTGTATTTATGCTAATAACGGCAGGAATTAATAAAAAATACATATTTGGAGCCATTATTTTAATCGTTATAGCAGTACCAGTCATGTATCAATTTGTTTTACCAGAACATGCAAAACAAAGAATTGATATTTTCTTAAATCCAGAATCGGATCCACGTGGTTCAGGATACAATATCATTCAATCCAAACTTGCTATTGGGGCAGGTGGATTAACAGGAATGGGATTATTAAAAGGAAATCAAACACAACTGGGGTTTTTACACCCCAAAACTACAGACTTCATATTTGCAGTAATTGGAGAAGAAATGGGATTTGTTGTAGCAGGAACTGTCATAATACTCTATGTACTGCTCATAACAAAATGTTTATATGTTGCTAAAACAGCAAAAGACGATGCAGGATCACTAATAGTCTCAGGAATTACAGGGATTTTTGTATTTCATGTAATCGAAAATATAGGAATGGTAATGGGACTATTACCAATTACAGGAGTACCACTTCCATTTGTAAGTTATGGAGGAAGTTCCTTAATTACTAATTTTATATGTATAGGAATAGTATTAAACATTAGTAGTAAGAGACAAAAAACAATATTTGTAAAATAGAATGTGCGATTGGGGACGGTTCTTTTTGCACCAAAATGTGCAAAAAGAACCGTCCCTAATCGCACATAAAAGGAGTAAAAATGTATTTAAAACCATTAAAGATAGGAAATGTAAAGTTAAAGAATAATTTGATTTTAGCTCCTATGGCTGGTGTAACAAACCAGCCTTTTCGAATTATTTGTAAAGCATTTGGACCAGGTTTGGTATGCACAGAAATGGCTAGTTCAAGGGCAATTTTTCATGATGACAAAAAAACCAATCGATTGTTAAATACAAAAGGAGAAAAAAGTCCAATAAGTTTTCAAATTTTTGGCAGTGATGAAGAAACAATGGGATATGCAAGTAAATATGTAAGCAAGATGGCAGATATTATAGATATTAATATGGGGTGTCCAGCACCTAAGGTTGTGAAAAATGGAGATGGAAGTAAGCTTTTATTAGATTTGCTACAAGCAGAGAAAGTAATGAAGGCAGTTGTCCAAAATGCAACTGTGCCAGTTACATTAAAATATCGAAAGGGTTGGGACAAAGATAATATTGTTGCTGTAGAAATAGCTAAAATTGCAGAAAGTGTAGGAATTTCAGCAATTACTATTCATGGAAGAACTAGAACAGAATTTTATTCAGGGATAGCCGATTTAGAAATCATAAAACAGGTAAAACAGGCAGTTAAGATTCCAGTGATTGGGAATGGAGATGTTGTAAATGAAGAAACTGCTTTAAGAATGTTTCAGGAAACTGGTGTAGATGGAATTATGATAGGAAGAGGGAGCTTTGGGAATCCTTGGATTTTTGAAAAGATTGCTCATTTTTTACAAACGGGAGAAAAATTGCCAGAACCAGCTAAAGAAGAAAAGTTAGCTATTATAAAAAAGCATATTCAATTAGCAGTAGAAGAAAAAGGAGAAATAGCAGTAAAAGAATTGAGAAAACACATTGCTTGGTATACGAAAAATTTAAAAAATTCGAGTGAATTTAGAAGTAGCATAAATCAAATTGAAACACAAGATGAGTTATTACAAAAAATAGAAGAATATTTTGAAACATTATAAAATAAAATGATAGTGAATTGTATTCACTATTTTTTTGTAGGAGGTAAAGTGTTGAAGAAAAAGAGTATTGCTATCATACTTTCTGTACTGATTCTAATAGGAATAATTATTTTTTTCATGTTTTTTCATACAAATACGGCTAAAAATTTAAAAATTGGAAATAATACTAGTAGTCAAGAAATTGTAGATTATATTTTGAATATTAGTTCTTATGAAGCAATCGTAAAAGTAGAGGTAGAAAGTAATAAAAACAAGAATCAATATATTTTAAAACAGAAATATGAAAGTCCAGATAAATCAGAACAGGAAATATTAGAACCTAGTAATGTTGCGGGTGTGAAAATGAGTAGAATGGGAAATCAACTAAAAATTGAAAATACAAAATTAAGTTTGAGTACCATTTTCGAAAATTATCAACATGTATCGGATAATAGCTTAGATTTATACTATTTTATAGAAAATTATAAGTCAGACCAAAAGGCAACCTGGAAAGAAGAAAACGATCAAATTGTCATGAAAACGAGACAAGAAAAAGAGGAAAAGACATTATGGATTGACAAATCAAATGGAAAACCAATTAAATTAGAAATCAAAGGGACGAACAAAAATTATACAGTTTACATATTATATAATGAGGTAAATATTCTGAAATAAACAATTATTTACTTTCACTAATATTTAAAATAGCATGAAATATACTTGACAATACACTAATATTGGGAGTGAGAATATGCAAATCAAAAGAGGAGATATGTTTTATGCAGATTTAAGTCCAGTAGTTGGCTCAGAACAAGGTGGGATTCGACCAGTTCTTATTATACAAAATGATTTGGGCAATAAATATAGTCCTACTGTTATTGCAGCAGCAATTACTTCTCAAACTGGAAAAAATAAATTACCAACACACATAGAAATAGATTCTAATTCTTGCGGATTAAAAAGTAATTCAGTGGTACTAGCAGAACAAATTAGAACAATTGATAAAAGCAGACTAAAAGAAAGAATTGGTCATATCGATGATGAGAAAATTATAGATCAGGTAAACAATGCATTAGGAGTAAGCTTTGGACTAGATGAGTAAAAAGGAAAAAGATATTCCTCTTTTTCCTTGTTTTTTTAAACTCTTAGTTTTTTTATTATTTTAATTTCTTTATAAAGATTATCAATGATAGCTTTTCTAGTTTCATAAGCTTTTTTATATTCTTCATAAAGAGTTTGGTAATTTTCTAATGTTTCTTTTGGTTTTAATAGCATTTTAAGATAGTCATAGTAAACATTTTTGTCTTTTTCTTTTTTTGCAGTTTCCATTTTTTCATGATATTTTTTAATTTCTTCCAGTCTTTTGATTTCACTTTGCAATTCTTTCACATATTGATCGGTACAATAAATTTCGTATTCAACGTCATCGATTACTACTTTGAATAAAGCTTTTACAATAATAGGATTGTTTTTTCCGAAAGCTTTTTTGTTGTCTTCATTGGGTCTGGTGTTTTCAATTAATATTTTTAAGGTGTCAGAAATTCCGATGTGTGATTTGTATTGTCTTTTGCTAACAATTGCATCATATTCATCAGCAACACGAATGATTTGACCTTCATAAGGAATATCTTTTTTTGTTAGTCCTTGGGGATAACCAGTACCATTTAGGGCTTCGTGATGGTATAAGGCTCCTGCTGAGTAAGGTCGTAGTTTTAAATCTTTCATACAAAGTTCATATCCTAAAGTAGTGTGTGTTTTCATAGTAGCATATTCTTCTTCGGTTAGTTTACCAGGTTTTTGTAGGATAGAAGGAGGAATAAAAAGTTTTCCAATATCATGTAAATAAGCACAAATTGTACAATATTCAGTAAATCCTTTGTTACAGTGTAAGTATTCACAAAGTCGACAAGTTAAACTAGCAACATTTTCACAATGTTTCCTAGTAAAGACATCTAATCGATCTAACATAGTTAATTGATATCTCATGCTTTCATTTAGATTGTAAGATTTTAAGTTTGTTCTATCATAAAAATCGAATTCGTATTTCATCTGATTCATTCCTTTCTTAAGGTATAAATTTATGAGAAAGTTATTTTTGTTTATCATAGCATGAAAGAAAAAAAACTGCAAGCAGATAATAAGATATAGTATCGTGTTAATGTGTGGCGTTTTTGCCTTCTTTTTTCAAAAAGCTATAACATAAAAACAAAAAACATTGAAAAATAAGGGAAAATATGGTATATTAAACAAGGAAAAAAGAAAACTGTTTAAACGATAGGAAAGAATTTGGAGGAGGAATGAAAAAATGTATAGAACCAAGACCTGTGGAGAATTAAAATTAAATAATCAAGGCGAAGAAGTAAATTTAAGTGGTTGGATCCAAAAGATAAGAAACTTAGGAGGAATGGTATTTATTGATTTAAGAGACGAAACAGGAATCACACAAATTGTAATCCATGATGAAGCCTTACAAGAGCAAGCAAAACAACTCAATACAGAAAGTTGTATCCACATTTTGCGGAGAAGTTGTGGAAAGAGCAAACAAAAATAAAAACATTCCAACAGGAGAAATTGAAGTAGTAGCAAAAGAAATAGAAGTATTAGGAAATTGCAAAAATATATTACCATTTGAAATCAATACGGATCAAGAAGTAAGAGAAGACTTAAGGCTAGAATATCGATTTTTAGATTTAAGAAATGAAACTTTACACCAAAATATTTTACTTCGTTCTCAGATTTTAAAGACATTACGAGATAAAATGGACGAATTAGGATTTACTGAAATTCAAACACCAATCCTTGCAAATTCTTCACCAGAAGGAGCAAGAGACTATTTGGTACCAAGTAGAATTAATCCAGGAGAATTTTATGCTTTACCACAAGCACCACAACAATTTAAGCAATTATTGATGGTATCAGGATTTAATAAATATTATCAAATTGCACCATGTTTTAGAGATGAAGATCCAAGAGCAGATAGAGCACCAGGGGAGTTTTATCAATTAGATTTTGAGATGTCTTTTGCAACACAAGAAGATGTATTTGAGGTATTAGAACAAATAATACCAGATGTATTTGCGAAACATTCTACATGGAAGGTAGATAAAGCACCATTTAGAAGAATTACATATAAAGAAGCAATGGATAAATATGGTATAGATAAACCAGATTTAAGAAATCCATTAA
>JAAVZN010000079.1 GCA_022791675.1 Clostridia bacterium
GGTTATGATTTTGATAATATTGAAGATGATGACAGCTTACCATTTTAACTTCAAAATATTATATTTTGAGGCATATTCATTATGCCTTTTATTTTTGCATTCTTTTTATTAAAAAATAGAACTTTCCTATAATATAAAAAATGCAGAATACTGCATAGTTAGAGACATAGTATTTACAGTATTTATAATAATGATTACAATGATTATTCTAACATTTATATGGCCATCACATTTTTATAAAGAACTTATAGTTAGCATAATATCCTATATTGTAGGAGTATTCAGCTATAAAAGAAAAGCAAAGGATTTTGTATTGCAAATTCTTGTGGAGAAATCTTATTTAGAAAAGGAGTAAAATATGGTTACAATAAAATCATTTTCAGTAGGTAATGGAGATATGTTTTATATAAATCATGCAACAAAATCTGATTCAACAATAGATTTTGTTGAGTATTGCAAATTAAGAGATGGTAACAATCATTTTTACATATATAAAAATTGTTCACGAAAGTGGATGAATATGGAAGATGAAGAAAGAGGAAGTTCAGGGATAAATATTTTATGGCCAGATACATCAAATAAATTTTTTAAAGACGAATTAGAAAAAGTTAAAAATGGAGAAAGCCCTAATAATATATCGCCCATTATTACATATAGTTTAAAAAATGGAATAACAGCAATGTGGATGGGAGACTTGGAAACAAATTATTTGAATAATGTTAAAGACAATATTAACTTTTCTAAAATAGATATTCTATTTGCCCCACATCATGGTAGAGAATCAGGGAAAGTTCCAGAAGATATATTAGAAAAATTAAATCCTAAGATAGTAATAATAGGAGAAGCACCATCAGAAAATATAAATTATTATAGTAAATATAATACTCTAACACAAAACTCAGCCAAAAATATTATTTTTAGATGTGAAGAAGGACAAGTACATATATATGTTTCAAGCGAAAATTATTCAGTAGATTTTTTAGATAATGAAAATAAATCTAATTTCGATGGACATAAATATTTAGGCACTTTAAATTTGTAACTGCATTCAAACCACATTCAAAAAAGCTGAAAATACTAGAAAATAAATAAGTCTGAAATGCAAACTCTCGTCACCTCGACCAAAAATGCTGGGTTTGAATAAAACTCAGTAATTTTTTATAAAATTGAATAAATACTAAAATAGCGTAGTTTTAATAGTTTAAAGCTATGCTATTTTTTGTACAGTTTTATTTAATTCTAGAAAAAGCCAAAAGTTAGGTGGGAAAAACTTGTGTCGTAATTTTTAATAAGAATTTTTTTGTGTCGCTATTATTGTCGGAAAGGAAAAAATTTTTATATGAATGAAGATATACAGTTATTTAAAGCAAATGAAGTATTACAATACAAATATATAAGTGTACCAAAAGAATTATTTGTAAATCCAAAATATAGCCATTTATCTTCAGATAGTAAATTATTATATGGATTTATACTAGATAGATTTACTCTGTCTATAAAAAATAATTGGCAAGATGAAAACGGAAATGTATATTTAATTTTTACTAGAAAAGATATTCAAAAATCATTTCATTCATCTGATAAAACGTAGGAATAGCAAGGAATACAACACTTGCTATTTTATCCAAAATGTTGTATACTAGATTCGTAATCGCTGTTGTGTACCTTTGGAAAAGTAATTAAATTTTTGCATGTCAAATAAATAGAGACAGATATAAGAAACAATATAAATTATTAAATATATAGGAGTTGATACAGATAATGCAAGAAATACAAAAAAACGAAAATCAGAGAAATTTAAAAAAAGTTGAAATGAAGAATATAGATAAAAGTAATAATGTTATGGAATTATGGGAAGTGCTAGATGATTTGGGAAACCCAACAGGTGAGATAATGAAAAAATATGATCAAAAAGTTTTTGATAGAGGTTTTTATCATTTAGGTGCAGATGTATGGATAATAAACAGTGATAATAAAATATTAATTCAAAAAAGAGCAAAACAAAAAAAGTTAGAACCTAATGTATGGGCTATGACTGCTGGATCTGTTATATTAGGAGAAAATTCAAAAAATACCATTGTTAGAGAGTCAAAAGAAGAATTAGATATTGATATTAATGCTAATGATTTAAAATTAATTACAAAATTTAAAACAGGAAATGTTTGGATTGATACATATATTTTAAAATGTGATTACGATCGATCTAAAATGAAATTTCAAGAAGACGAAGTTTCAGATGTAAAATGGGCAACTTGGAAAGAAATTGATGACTTAGTAAATAATGGTCAATTTATAAAACATAGATGGGAGTTTGTTAGTAAATTTCTCCAAGAAGAAATAAAATTATAGGAGTAACTATGGAATTAAAAGAAAAATTAGATCAATTAAATGAAAAAAGTTCTATTGCAGAAATTCAAAAATACATAAGAGATATGAAAAAAGATAGGAAATTTGATGGGGTTACTATTGAAAGAGAAATGATGTTATTTTTAGAGGAATTAGGTGAACTTGCTAAAGCAATAAGAAAAAATACAAATGGACATTTAGATATAGCAAAAGAATACAATGTTCATGTTGAAGAAGAATTAGCAGACTGTTTTATCTATTTACTTAGTATCGCCAATATGAATAATGTGGATATTTTTAAAGCATTTAAAGACAAAGAATCTAAAAATTGTAATAGAATTTGGAAAAAATGATATAGGTTAATTTCTTTTCAATCAAAAACTATTGCTATAACAATTTTAAGTGCAACTATTTATTTTTTGTCAAGAAAACCAGATTCGTTCCTTAAAATAATTTAATTTGTTTTAGCTTACATATTATTTTATTCATTTCATATATTTAAATGAGGTGAATTTCTTGCTCATAAAATCCTTTAAAATAAACAAAAAAATACTAATCTTTTTCACAATTGCTATTCTCTTATTCTCTAGTATCGCTATTTACTATTCTTTTGCTAGTGTTGCAAACGAAGAAAATAATCAAACAGAAGAAAAAAAAGACTTTATCAAGTGGGTAGACTTCAATGTAACTGCTGAAGTTTTAAATTTAACTGCCAAATTAGATATTGATTCTCATAACCAAAAAGAAGAAGGCATTGTCTATCATTGGATTGAATTACTAGCCTACCTATCTTGCAAAAATGGTGGTAATTTTAAAAACTTTAATCAAAATCACCTAACAACATTGGTACAAGAATTAAAAAATGGTCAAACAATGGAAGAATTAACACAAGATATGAAATTTTATCAATATTATTACGAAAGCTATTCCGCAGTTTTAGGCGGTTTTATTGGTAAGTATTCCATCGAAATTCCAAATGAAGATGGAACCAAATCATACCAAGAAAAATATGGCCTTAAAGCTTTCCTTCCTATTGCTAAAAATTATTCTTTTAGCCATTATGATGACTTTGGAAATTCCAGATCGTATGGTTTTAAAAGAACTCACTTGGGAAATGATTTAATGGGAAGTATTGGAACTCCTATTGTTGCTGTTGAATCAGGTGTCATAGAAAATTTAGGTTGGAATCAATATGGTGGTTGGCGTATTGGAATTCGAAGTTTTGATACTAAACGATATTACTATTATGCTCATTTACGAAAAAATCACCCTTATTGTAATGGATTAGAAGAAGGTATGACAGTCAAAGCAGGAGATGTAATTGGTTATCTTGGTATGACTGGTTATAGTGTAAAAGAAAATGTAAATAATATCAATGTTCCTCACTTGCATTTCGGTATGCAATTGATTTTTGACGACTCACAAGTTGACAGTCCAAACGAAATCTGGATTGATGTTTACCACATTATTGAATTTTTAATGAAAAATCGTAGTGAAGTTTATATGGCAAATAAAGAAACAAAAGATTATGAGAGAAAATTTGACATAATAGAAGAAAATATGATGGAATAATTTTGATTTTCCCCCCTAAAATATGGTATAATTTAGATAGTACATTAGAAAACTTTTCCAGATAAGGAGGGGTGATTATGAAAAAACATCTAAATGTTAATATTCTATTCATTTTATTTATTCTATTAATCCTGTTCTTTCTAGAATTTAAGTTTTTAGTAGTTTATTCTACTTCTAACCACTCTCTTGGTTCTAGCATTGGAAGTGCTGGAAACGGATTGTGTAGAATTTCTGGAAATGTACGAGAATATATTAGTGATACAGAAAATACAAAGATAGAAAATATAAAGATAGAATTATTAGATAACAATGAAAATAAGATCCAGCTTTATGATACAAGCGGTACTCCTGTTGATTGTTTATATTCTGATGCCAATGGAAATTATCAGATAACAGGTTTGGAAACTCCTTCTGTAGGAATTGATGAAAATGACAATACAACAATAAAAGAAAAAGAATACATTGTTCAATTTACTTATGGAACAGAACAGCAGTTAAAAATTAATCCTAAATATAATGGTCAAGATTATCAAACCCCTTCTACGAAAAATATTTCTCCCTCTATTTCAAGTAACAGCAAAGATCCTTTGCAAGAACTTAATGAAATACAAAAAAACGAATCTGAAATAGAAAAAATCTATAATCAACCACAAAAATTAGATATTATCTTTATTTTAGATCGTTCTGGAAGTATGAAAACAGTGGTAGAAAAAACAAAAAAATCATTAAAAATTACTGCTGAAAAACTTTTTGATAAATATGGTGACAATGTTCAAATCGGACTTTTAACAAACGGTGGAAGAATTGGCCCTGATGGTCTATGCCACTATTACCGGAATCCTTGACACAGTACCATTGTATAATAAAATTCAATTTTTAGCAATTTTAGATTCTCTTACACCTACTATTAAAGCAGAAGGATATAGTGACCGTTCTTTACCAGTTAATTATGCAGATGTATTGTTCAAAAAAAGAGGAAAAACCAATAGCATAAAATATATTATACCAATTGGAGATGGTGTTGAACTTGCAGAAAGATTGAAATTTGAAGATACCAAAATAGCCTATCAAAATGCTTCTGCAAAAAATTATCATATATTTAATGTTTTAGTTGGAAATAAAAATATGATTACTCATTGGTGGGATAGTATCATGATGTCCTTTGCTGGAACAGACTGGTACTATGCTGAAGATAATTATACTGACATTGTTTTAGAACATGTAGTTTACCAATATATATTAGGAAATAAAGAAATTGCCAACAATAAAGACTGTTTAACAGAAGATGGTAGCAATAATGGACAAGTAGGTACTTCTCTTTCGATTACCAATAATGGAAAAAGTATTGCAAGTGATGATACCAAAAGAAGAGCTGAAGTTAATCAATATACAAACAAAATTGATCACAAATTAGGTACTAAAATAAAAAATGTATTTGAAGAGCATAATACCTCAGAACTAACAGAAGTTGCAGAACATACTTATATGACAGCAAAAGTAAAACTTTCTATCTCTGCTTATATTACAAAAGTTCATGGTGTCGATCTTGTTTTAGAAGAAAGACCAATAAATGAAGTCTCTATTAGCAAAGATATTAGTAAAATAGAAGTTATTTTAGCAAATGGTTCTAAACTAATCGACCATACTCCTAATCATAAAAATAATTTTGTTTTTGATTTAGGAAAAGGCTCTCAAAAAATGATTACCATGGATCATGAAATCAAACAAGGTGCTTTATTAAATGTTACTTATACCATTACTCTAAAAAACACTGGACAAGTTGATTCTGTTACCTATACCATTGCTGATTATCTTGACCCTATTTATTCTTTCCAAAGTAATTTCAATCGCCAATGGTCTATCACAGAAGATGGAAAAAAAGCAATTACTAGTATCACATTAAATCCAAA
>JAAVZN010000125.1 GCA_022791675.1 Clostridia bacterium
CTTTATTTTTTATATTTTTCTCATAAAAATCTACTGATTTTGTTTTGGTATTATATTTAAAATAACCTTGTTCTTTGTTTTTATCTATAACTTTAATAGTAAATCTATCAATTAAATATACAGTAAAATCATCAATAGATAATTGTTTTTTAGATAGTCAAGAACTTTAAATTGCTCTATGGTATCTACTTGATTTTTAATAATACTTTCTTGTGTTAATAATTTCATTGATAGCTCCTTTCATTTTTAATTTGCTTTTACTATTTCTTTTTTAGGCACCAATAATAGAAAATCTTTAGCAACATTTTCTTCAAAATAAGGACAACCGATTATACCATCTACATAGAAGTGACTATGTGCTTTAGCAAAAAAATCATCTACAAATCTAGTTGGATATTCATTTCTTTTCATTTTTAAAATTGATAAAACATCATAATCTGCTTTCTTGATTTCTAGTTCTTCTTTCGTCATTTCATTTAGATATTTAATACCAACATCCTCATTAAACAGAATAATAATTAAATATTTTATAAATTCTTTACTGCTTTTTGAGATAAATTCATCTGTAAATTTTATATATTTAATATCAATGTTGTAGTTATCATCTCTTGTGATTTCTATTTGTGATATTAGTCTATGAATCATATCTCTCTTGGCTTCTCTTGATAGTAAATTATAGAAAAAGGTAAAGTCAAACATCTTAACATTTTTAAATATCAATTTGTCATCTTCCTTTTTACAATCTAATTTTTTTAATAGTTCTGTTGTATATTCTTTAGATTCATTATCTGGATCAAGAGTTATTTTCTTTCTGTTTAGTTTCTCAATCTCTTTTTTGATAACATCATTTTTATGGTTAATTGTCTCAACATCTAGGGTAGAACTTAAATATAAATCAACTAATCTCTTTTCTTGTACTTTTAACTTCTCAATCGCTTTTTCTATCTCTTTTACATCATTCCTTTTTGTAGAATTACAAGTAATAATCTCGTTATTTGTTCCCATCATAAAGATAGTTAATTC
>JAAVZN010000080.1 GCA_022791675.1 Clostridia bacterium
CCCTATTAATTTTTCCTTGATTCTTTCATAATCATTTGCTTTATCAAAAACATGTTCAATTTTATCTTGGATTTTTTCTACCATTGGTTTATCTGATTTATTTAGTTCATCTTGTTTGTCCAAAAGATAAGTAGCAATAAAAGTTTTCATTTCTAAATTTGAACTTTTTAATTTGGTAGAAAGTTCTTTTTCATTACAGATAATAATGGTTTTTATATGATCATGCTCAACAAAGTTATTAATATATCCTAAAATATCAATAACATCTACATTCGCTCTTTCTAAGTCATCAAAACACAATACTTTATCATCTGTTGAAAAAAATTCACCATAATCCACACGATCACCATTTTGGGTAACACCAAAAAAATTCGCCATATCAATTCCTGTTTTTGCATACTCTGGAATGGTAGTTTGTCCATTAGCGTCCATGAATTTTCTCAAGTTTTTATCCATCAATTGAGTCGTCTCAATAAATATCTTTTTGCTAATTTCTTCTAAGTTTGAAATTCCATACAAAGACATATAAATGGTAGTATATCTTTTTCCATTTAATTGCAAAGACTCTATTTTTTTTCTAATTTTATTATTCCAAAAATGAGTTTTACCAGATCCCCATTCACCATTTATCATGATAGCATAATCGGTATAATCGGATCGAACATAATCTAATATACTTTCTACTAAATCTTCCATCGTTTCTCTTTCCTCCTTATTGAAAAAGGTTTATTCTTTCCTTCTCTCTTTTTCTAATCTTTTGCTATTGTAAAAATCCCTATTTTTTCTGGTTTTGCTTGATTTAATATTTTGCTACACTCATTTACTGTACTTCCTGTTGTATAAATATCATCAACTAGCAATATTTTTTTATTGTTGATTTTTTCTGGTTGGTATAATTTATATGCTCCCTGTACATTTTTTTGTCTTTCTTCCTTGTTTAATTTACTTTGCTCGATAATATTTTGGGTTTTTATCAACACTTGATCCTTATATTCTATTTGTACTATTTTGGCTATTTCTTTTGCGATTAATGCACTTTGGTTGTAACCTCTTTGTTTTCTTCTTTTGGCACTAATTGGAACTGGTATTATTGTATCATAAGATTTTAAAATTTGAAAGAATTTTTTATTTTTTAACAAAAAATTTACAATTGTTTGATATAAATAAGATTTATCATTGAATTTATAATTTATGATTATCTTTCTTATCATTCCTTGATATTCAAAGATATATAAATGTTCTTGAAAAGAATAAGGATAGCTTGTTTTTTGTTCTATCTCAAATTTTGCTTGCTTTTCTAATAGCTGTTTACACTTATTACATAAAAAATTTTGATTCATCTTTCCACATATTCCGCATGTTGGTGGATAAATTAAATTAAAAATTGTTTCTAATATTTTTCATTCTCCTTTCTTTTTCGTAATTTTTTGGCTAGTTTGTTCTTTCCTCAAACTAGCCCTCTGTATCTTTTTGTTTGATCTTTCTCATTTTGAATTCCAACCCTGTATTTCGTTTCTTAACTTCCACATTTTGTATCATAAAATCAACTACTTTATCAATTCCGACTAAAACAAGTAACTTTTTGGCTCTTGTAATTCCTGTATATAATAAATTTCTGGTAATTAGCATAGGAGAAGCTGGTGGAATTACCATAATTACTACATCAAATTCACTGCCGTTGAGATTTATGAATGGTAATGGCATAACTATGTTCAATTTGATCTAATTCTGAAAACTCATACCAAGCAATCTTCTCATCATCAAATCGAATTTCCACTTGTTTTTCTTTTTCATTAATTTCTGTAATCGTTCCAATTTCTCCATTAAACACCCCTGTTCCCATCTCTTTTTTGTCTTTTGTTTCTTTTTCCCAATAAATATCATAATTATTTTTTATTTGCATCACACGATCACCAGCTCGAAAAATAGCTCCCATACTTGCTCTTTCTGGCAAATTGTCTAGATTAGGATTCAATTGTTCTTGCAAAGCTCGATTTAGTTCTTTTGTTCCAAGTATTCCTTTTTTAGTTGGTGATAATACCTGTATGCTTTGAAAAAAATCATAATCACCATATTTTTTTAATCTTCCTGTACATAAAGAAATAATTTCTTTTAGCATTTTTTCTTGTTCCACACCTTTGATAAAGAAAAAATCTTCTTTCATTTCTTCACTTTCGACTTCTTCTTTTTTGATAAATCCCTCTCCTTGATTTACTCTATGGGCATTTAAAACAATTTTACTTTCTGCTGCTTGTCTAAAGATTTTGTCTAAATGTATGGTTGCAATTTGTTCTGAATGAATCAAATCTTTTAATACACTACCTGGACCAACAGATGCTAATTGATCTTCGTCTCCTACTAAAATCAATTTTGTACCTTGATATATACATTTTAATAAATAATTCATTAAAAACATGTCCACCATAGACATTTCATCTACCATAATTAGATCTCCATCAATTGGTGCACCTTCATAATTTGAGGTATTTTTATATAAACTGTCTTCGTCAATTTTCCCTATTTCTAAGAGTCTATGTAGTGTAGATGCTTCTTTTCCTGTTGTTTCTGTCATTCTTTTTGTTGCTCTTCCTGTTGGTGCACAAAGAACCACTTTTTTTCCTTTGTTCTCATAAATGTCAATGATTGTCTTTATGATGGTTGTTTTTCCTGTTCCAGGTCCACCAGTAATAATTGCGACATTATTATCATTGACTAATTTTACTGCTTCTTTTTGTTTTTCTGATAATTTTATTTTTGAATTCTCTTCTACTTTTTTTAATTCTTTCTCTATTTCTGGCACTTGTTTTATATTTTTAGCTTTTTGTAATCGGTCAATTCGAATGGCAATTTCTGCTTCTGTATTAAAAAAAGTATTTAAATATACATATTCTTGTCCTTCTCTATCTTCCATTACAATTTCATTTTTTACATTTAAGTTGATCAATCCATTCTCTACATTTTCCGTTGATACTTCTAAAAGATTGATTACAAATTCAATTAAGTTCGTTTTTAATACCGAAGTATGACCATTATAGGTGCTTCTAATTAGTGCATATTTTATTCCACTTGCTACTCTTTTGTCATTATCATAATTCATTCCCAAATCCAGTGCCATTTTATCAATTTGCTTAAAATCGACACCTCTTGCTAGATCGATTAAAATATAAGGATTTGCTTCGATTTGTTCAATTGCACTTATTCCTAATAAATCAAAAACTTTTTTGGCATGTTCTGCACCAATTCCAAATTTCTCTAAAAAACCAACAATTTGCCATACTTCCCAGTTTTGTACAAATGTCTCTCCCATTTCCATTGCTTTCTTTTCAGAAATTCCTTTTATCTCAACTAATCTTTTGGGTTCATACTTAAAAATGTGAATGGTCTCTTCTCCAAACTTTTTAACAATTCTTTTGGCTAAAGCTTCACCAATTCCTTTAATATTTCCATTGGCTAAATATCGCTCCAAAGCTCCTAATGTTTGTGGCATCATTTTTTCAAAAGTATCAATTTTAAATTGCCTTCCATATTCTTTATGTTCTATAAATTTTCCAATTAATTTTAAAGTATCTCCTTCTTGTATAAAGGGTAAATATCCAACTACTGTTGTGGATTCTTCTTCTGTTTCAAATTCTGCTATGGTATAACTGTTCATCTCATTTTTATAAATAATTCCTACTATTTCTCCTGTAATTTCCATTCATTTCTCCTTTGGTCTTATTTGATTCCTTTATCATGATTCTTTTTACAATATATCACATATTTTATAAATTCTCAATGATATCATTAAAATTTCACATAACCATACTTTAATATCGTGAGCTGTTATTCTCTAACTTTCATTTACATTATCAATAATGTCTTTACATTCACTCCAATTAGTTACCTTTAAGCAATCATACTCTAACTCCATTTTTTTTGCAATTTCCTTGGTTCTATCTTGTGATTTTAGATCAGCTACTATAATATTTTTTAAATAATCTTCTTTTCCATAAAGTATTTTAAACAAACTTGAACGTAAAAACCCCTCTATTCTTTCTTCTTGATTTTTTACTGCTATAATTAAATAAATCCCATCTGATTGAAAGTTTGTGTAAGTGCAAATTGTTATAATATTTTTTATAACTTCAAAAAAACCATAAATGGCAAATGTCCAAAAAATGGTATTTAATATGAATTCCATCTTTTTAGCCTCCTATGGTTTCATTATATGTTATTTAATTTTTATTGTGATTTCATAAGCTATCTCTTTCATTTTTATTCTAACAAAAAAACCACCCTATTCGGTGGATTTTTTCTCTTTTTAACATGATATTCTTTATTAAATAAGTTGTAATATAGCAACTTCTGCTCCATCTCCACGTCTTGGTCCTGCTTTGATAATACGTGTATATCCTCCTACGTTTTTACCAGCATATTTTGGAGCAATTTCATTGAATAATTTTGATGGTAAATCAATATTATTTCCTTCGCTATCTTTTACTTTATTTATTTTTCTCATTATTTTCTTTCTTGCATTTAATCTACTTGGCATATCTTTTTGTCTTTTTTCAGTTGTTTCTTCTTTTACTACTTTTAAGTATTCTTTTCCATTTTTGCTTTTTACTAATTCTGTTTCTTTGTTTCCTTTTGCATCTAATTTTGCTTTTATTACTTTAACTTCTACCATTTCAAAGTTATCTTTTTCTTTAATAGCAAGTGATATGATGCTGTCTGCAATGGCTTTTACTTCTTTTGCTCTTGCCAAAGTTGTTTCTACTTTTCCATGCATAATTAAATCAGTTGTCAAAGTTTTAAGCATTGCCATTCTTATATCTGTTGTTCTACCTAACTTTCTATTTGTAGCCAATTTTTTCACCTTCCTTTTTCATATTAATCATCTTCACTAGCAAAATCAAGTCCTAATGAACGTAATTTAGCTGTTACTTCATCAAATGATTTTTTACCTAGATTTCTTACTTTCATCATTTCTGTTTCAGATTTATTTGTTAAGTCTTCTACTGTTGC
>JAAVZN010000081.1 GCA_022791675.1 Clostridia bacterium
ATTATAGAGAATAAAAATCAAAGAAACACACTAGGTGTTTTATTAATCAAGCAAATTTTAAAGTAATTATCTAGAAAACTTATCAAATAGATATAATTTTTCTAGGTAATTACTATTTTTTTATGTTCTTTAAAAAAGTGTTGGGTATTAAGTCATAGTATAATAAAGGTTTTTATGAAACTACTTTGAGAAAATTGCAAAAACACTTGAAATAGTTATCAAAATGTGATACAATAGCAAACGTATTAATCACACAGAAAGGAGTTTTAAGGGAAGTGCCAAAAATTTTGGTCCTAGAGAACGTAGAAAATCTGTGGAAGAAATAACAAAAAGGGAGGAATTAGAAATGGCAGTAGTTGCAATGAAACAATTACTAGAAGCAGGTGTTCACTTTGGACATCAAACAAGAAGATGGGATCCTAAAATGGCAGAATACATATTCCAAGCTAGAAATGGAATTCACATCATCGATTTACAAAAGACATCAAAAAAATTAGATGAAGCGTATGCTTTTCTAAAAGAACAAGCAGAAGAGGGAAAAACAATTTTATTTGTTGGAACCAAGAAACAAGCACAAGAATGTATGAAAGAAGCAGCAGTAAAATGTGGAATGTACTATGTAGATCAAAGATGGTTAGGAGGAATGCTAACAAACTTTGGGACCATTCGTACTAGAATACAAAGATTAAAAGATTTAGAAACGATGCAAGAAGATGGAACATTTGATATTTTACCTAAAAAAGAAGTAATTTTATTAAAAAAAGAAATGGAAAAACTAGAAAGAAATCTTGGGGGAATTAAAGATATGGAACAACTACCAGGAGTTATCTTCTTAGTCGATCCTAAAAAAGAAAGAATAGCAATTTTAGAAGCAAAAAAATTAGGAATTCCATTAGTAGGATTAGTTGATACGAATTGTAATCCAGAAGAATTAGATTACCCAATACCAGGAAATGACGATGCCATAAGAGCTGTTAAACTAATAGCAGATGTAATGGCAAATGCTGTTATTGAAGGAAAACAAGGGGAAAGCTTTGAACCAGAAATGCAAGAAGAACAAGCTGTAGAGACAGAAGAACCTACAAGTATGGAAGAGATAGTAGCCGAAGAAGCTACCGAAGAATAATAAGAAAATAAAATAAAGAAGAGTAGGGCTTTTCTGCTCTACTCTACTATTTTATATAAGATGTTAGGAAAACTAACAAAATAAAAGAAGGAGGAATAAAAAAATGGTTACAGCAAGTTTAGTAAAAGAGTTAAGAGAGAAAACAGGAGCAGGAATGATGGACTGCAAAAAAGTTTTAACAGAAACAGATGGAGACATGGAAAAAGCAATTGAATTGTTGCGTGAAAGAGGAATTGCAAAAGCAGCTAAAAAATCTGGAAGAGTTGCAGCAGAAGGACTAGTAGAAGCTTATATTACAGAAGATGGGAAAACAGGAGCTGTTGTAGAAGTAAATTCAGAAACAGATTTTGTTGGAAAAAATGAAGATTTTAAAAATTTTGTTATGAGTGTAGCAAAACAAATAGTAGAAAAAAAACCAACAGATGTAGAAGCCTTATTAGCACAAGAATCAATTGAAGTATCTGGAAAAACAGTACAAGAAGTTTTAGTTGAAAAAATTGCGACAATTGGTGAGAATATGAATATTAGAAGATTTGCAAGATTTGAATCAGAAGGACTAGTAGAAAAATATATTCATGGAGATGGAAAAATTGCTGTTTTAGTCAACATGAAAAAAGGAAACAAAGAAGTTGCCAAAGACATTTGTATGCAAATTGCAGCAGCTAGACCAGAATATGTAAGAAAAGAAGAAGTGCCAGATGAGAGAGTTAGCAAAGAAATGGAAATCTTAAAAGCACAAACAATGAATGAAGGAAAACCAGAAGCAATTGCTGAAAAAATTGTACAAGGAAGAATTGGAAAATTCTATGAAGAAATTTGTTTAGTCGATCAAGCTTATGTAAAAGATCCAAATAAAAAAGTAAGTCAATTATTGAGTGAAACAGATAGTGAAGTAGTAGAATTTGTAAGATTTGAAAAAGGCGAAGGAATCGAAAAAGAAGAAACAAACTTTGCGGAAGAAGTTATGAATCAATTAAAATAGAAAGATGGGATTTTAGGGACGTTCCTTAAAATCCCTTTTCCGTAATAATAGGAAGGGAAAAAAAAGGTCGACAGGGAAAAACTGTTGATTTTATTGTTTTAAAGAGGGATTTTAAGGAACGTCCCTAAATCCCTTTAAATAAAATTAAGAAATTATTAAAAAACTACTGTATTTTTTTTTAATCTATGATAAAATAGGCTAAGTAAAAATATATTTTAAGGAGAGTGGAAAATTTGCAAGACACAAAATATAAAAGAGTACTATTAAAACTAAGTGGAGAAGTATTAGCTGGACAACAAAAGACAGGTGTAGATGTAGAAACGGTTGGAAAAATATGTGATAAAATAAAAGAAGTAGTAGAAATGGGAGTGCAAGTTGCCATTGTAGTAGGAGGAGGAAACTTTTGGAGAGGAAGACAAGGACACCAAATGGAAAGAACAACAGCAGATTATATGGGAATGTTAGCAACTGTAATGAATGGTTTAGCTTTGCAAGATGCTTTGGAAAATAGAGGGATATTTTCGAGAGTTCAAACAGCTATTGAAATGAGAGAACTAGCAGAACCGTTTATATTAAGAAAAGCAGAAAAACACTTGAACCGTGGAAGAGTTGTAATATTTGCAGGAGGAACAGGGCACCCATATTTTACAACAGATACAGCAGCAGTTTTACGAGCAACTGAGATTAAAGCAGATGTTATATTGTTAGGAAAATCAATTGATGCTGTATATTCAGCGGATCCAAAATTAGATCCAAAGGCAACGAAGTACGAAGAAATTTCTTATTTAGAAGTATTGGAAAAAGATTTAAAAGTAATGGATTCCACAGCAACTGCTATGTGTAGAGATAATAACATGCCATTGTTAGTTTTTGGAATTGCTGATCCTGAAAATATAGTTAGAGCAGTTAGGGGAGAAAAGATTGGTACAATCGTATCATAATAAGTGAAAATCAGTATTTGTACATATTTATTTGCTTGATATGAAAGTAGTAAAAGAATAAAAAGGAGAGAATATCATGGATTATACAAATTTAAAAGAAAAGATGGAAAAAACCATCAGTGTTTATAGCGAAAAATTAGCAGAAGTAAGGGCAGGGCGTGCAAACCCAGCAATTTTAAATAAGGTAAAAATAGACTATTATGGAACACCAACGCCAATTAGTCAAGTAGCAGGAATATCAGTTCCAGAAGCGAGACTAATTGTAATACAACCATGGGATATCAGTGTTTTAAAAGAAATTGAAAAAGCAATTTTAGCATCTGATATTGGGATTAATCCTAATAATGATGGAAAAGTAATAAGACTAGCTTTTCCAGAATTAAATGAAGAGAGAAGAAAAGAAATTGTAAAAGATGTCCGTAAAATGGCAGAAGAAGCAAAAGTAGCCATTCGTTCCATTAGAAGAGAAGGAATTGACTTAGCAAAAGGCAATCAAAAAGAAGGCGAAATGACAGAAGATGAATTAAAACAAGCAGAAAACGAGATTCAAAAAATGACAGATAAAAATATTGAAGAAATAGATAAGATTTTAGAAGCGAAAGAAAAAGAAGTCATGTCAGTGTAGTAAAGTAAATTAAGAATTGTTTTTTTTCCAAAATCGAATAAAAAGGAATGGATAAAAATGGATTTTAAAGAAGAATTAAAAAAATATCAGCAACAGATCAATGAAGAATTAGAACGACATAGAAGAAAGCAAAGATGTCCAGAAGAAGAATTAAATCAAGCGATGGAATACACTTTAATGGGTGGGGGGAAAAGACTCCGTCCTATCTTAATATTAGCAACTTATCAGCTTTTTAAACAAGACATAAAAATGTGTATGCCTTATGCTGTTGCAATTGAAATGATCCACAACTTTTCTTTGATTCATGATGACTTACCTGGAATTGATAATGATGATTTTCGTCATGGAAAACCAACCAATCACAAACAATTTGGTGAAGCAACTGCAATTTTAGCAGGAGACGGATTACTTAATGATGCATATCGTATAATCAGTGAAGATTTGGTATGTAGTTCAAAGGAAGAGTTGCCTTTGAAAATAGAATTATTAAAAGAATTTACAGAGGCAGTTGATCGTATGATTGCAGGTGAATATGTAGACATTAAGTGGGAAGGAAAAAAAATAACAGGAGAAGAATTAAAATATATTCACGAAAACAAAACAGGAGCATTATTAAAACTATCAGTAAGAATGGGAGCGATTTTAGGAAATGCTACTAAATCAGAACTAGAAATATTGTCAAATTATGCAGATAAAATAGGTTTAGCCTTCCAAATGAAAGATGATATTTTGTCAGAAGAAGGAAATGAAGCAATTTTAGGAAAACCAGTGGGGAATGATAAAGAATTAGAAAAATGTACTTATGTTTCTCAATATACTCTGCAAGGGGCAAAAGAAATGTTAAATCAAATAACCAAAGAGGCAATGGAACAATTAGAAGCGTTTGGAGAAAAAGCTGAATTTTTGAGAGAGCTGGCGCTTTATATTCAAAATCGAAATAAATAGTATTTATGCGGAGGCGAAAATGGAAAATCAAAAAGAAAATATGCCAAGGCACATTGGAATTATTATGGACGGAAATAGAAGATGGGCCAAAGCACAAGGAAAGCCAGTAAGTTATGGACATAAGCAAGGTGCTAAGACATTAGAAAAGATAGTAAGATATGCCAATCAAATAGGTTTGGAATATCTTACGGTTTATGCATTTTCAACGGAAAATTGGAAGAGAGCGGAAGAAGAAGTAAAGGCATTAATGCTATTGCTTCAAAATTATTTAGATGATTATGCCAAAAGAGCTGATACAGAGAATATAAAAGTGAAGATTTTAGGTGATATATCAGCATTGTCAAGCGGTATGCAAAAAAGTATTCAAAATTGTATGGAAAGAACGAAGAATAATACGGGTGTTACTTTCAATATTGCTTTAAATTATGGAGGAAGAGATGAGATTGTAAAGGCAACCCAAAAAATAGCTACTTTGGTAAAAAATGGTGAAATAAAAATAGAAGAGATAACAGAACAAATAATAGAAGAAAATCTTTATACCAGAGGGCAACCAGATTTAGATTTGATTATTAGAACCAGCGGTGAAAAGAGATTAAGTGGATTTTTAACTTGGCAATCTGTTTATTCGGAGATATTAGTGATTGATAAAAATTGGCCAGACTTTGAAGAAAAAGACTTAGATGATGCAATGACTGAATATCAAAAAAGAACAAGAAAATTTGGAGCAAACTAAGTTAACAAGAAAGGAAGAAGTATGGATATACAAAGAGTTACATCAAGCTTATTGGGATTTCCTTTAGTATTAATCATTTTGTTACTAGGGAATAAAATAGTAGTGGACGTAGCATTAGCCATTATTGCATTACTTAGTATGAATGAATATTTTAATGCCATAAAAAAAGTGGCGAAACCAGTTTATTGGGTGGGATATATTAGCTGTTTGAGTATTGCATTTATTCATGTAGTGCCACAAGAATATCTGAATATGGTAGTCACACTTTCGGTACCAACGATTTTGATTATTTTATTTGC
This sequence comes from Clostridia bacterium, assembly GCA_022791675.1. Classification (GTDB taxonomy): domain Bacteria; phylum Bacillota; class Clostridia; order TANB77; family CAG-508; genus CAG-269. The sequence goes on from JAAVZN010000081.1 coordinate 5,652, forward strand.
GCAAGTGATTGCAACTGATATGAGAACAAATTTTAAAGATATAGCTTATACTTTTTTAGGTATTTTTTATGTGGTATTTTTTATTATGTTTGTTGCTTTTATCAATGGTATGCCAAATGGGAAAATATTAATTTGGTATGCAATATTTTCAGCATGGGGAACTGATATATCAGCTTATGTAGTAGGAAAATATTGTGGAAAGCATAAATTTAGCAAAGTGAGTCCTAAAAAGTCAATAGAAGGCTGTATAGGAGGTGTAGTTGGTGCCATTATCTTAATGCTTATTTATACAAAAGTGGCAAATACTTATTGGGGAATGAATTACTCTTATTTATTTGTTTTTGGTATGGGAGTAATACTAAGTTTAGTAGGGCAAATAGGAGATTTTTCAGCTTCAAGTATCAAACGATTTGTTGATATAAAAGATTACAGCAATTTGATTCCTGGACATGGAGGAATGCTAGATCGAATTGATAGTCTAATATTTTTAGCACCATTTGCTTATGCATTATTTACATTGTTATAATGTCTTATTAATAGAGGAGGAAAATATGGTAGCTTTTTTGATTTCAGCGATAAAAATTATTGTATTATTGGGTGTTCTAATTACGATTCATGAATTAGGACACTTTATTGTAGCAAAGCTTTGTAGAGTAAAGGTAAATGAATTTGCCATTGGTTTTGGACCTGCAATTTGGCAAAGACATGGAAAAGAAACGATTTATACTTTACGATTGATTCCTCTTGGTGGTTATAATAGTTTAGAAGGGGAGGAAGAAGCATCAGAAGACGAAAATTCTTTTTCCAAAGCAAGTATTCCCAAGAGAATAGCTATTGTATTGGCTGGAGCTGTTGTTAATATCATTTTTGCTATTGGGATCTATTTCACGTTAACCGCTACGGCAGGTACTTTTATCTCAAATGAAGTGGAGCAAGTTATAGATGGATATGTAGCACAAGAAATTGGAATGCAAAAAGGCGATAAAATCATAGAAGGAAATGGGAAAGCCATAAATAGTAATAGAGATTTGAATGAGTTGCTGGAAAATTCAGAAGGAAAAGAAATACAACTTAAAGTGGAAAGAAAAGGCGAAATTTTAATCTATCATATAGAACCAAGTGCAGTTAAAACAAAAGTGACAGGAATCTATTTAGATGAAAAGTGTAGAATTGTGACAGTACAAAAAGAAAGTCCAGCAGAAAAACAAGGAATCCAAGCAAATGATGTATTACTTCAAGTGAATGGAGTAGCAATAAATGGTGATACTAAGATTGCTTTGCAAGAAATTAGTCAAAAAGGTGTAAATACGATGACGTTAACAGTTAAAAGAGGAGAGGAAGAAAGAATCATAGAATTAACACCAGATTATGAAACGACTTATATATTAGGTGTTAATTTAAAAGAAGCGGAAGATACTTTTTGGAATCGTTGTGTAAATGGAATGATGCAAACACAAGAATTTTTGTTATCGATTGTGGACAATTTGAAACAATTATTTACAGGCAATGTTGGTGTGGATCAGATGATGGGACCAGTTGGTATTTCAGAAGTTGTTGCTAAAACAGATGGAATGAGAGAATTTTTTGAAATGATGGCATTGATTTCTTTATCTCTAGGAGTAACCAATTTGCTTCCTGTTCCTGCATTAGATGGTGGAAAAATTTTAATTTTATTGATTGAGGCAATTCGTAGAAAACCATTCCAACAACAAACAGAAATCAATATACAATTGATCGGTTTTGCAGTGTTAATTGCTTTGTCATTGTATGTGACATATAATGATATTTTGAGAATTTTTTAGTGCTGAATTTGTGCAAAAAATTTATGAAAAACATTTGACAAAAAAAGAAATTTAATAGATAATATAGATACCAAAGAAAAAGCAAAGCAAAATACGAAGGAGGAACAAAGAAATGTACATATTTAATAGAATAACAGTAAATCCACAATTACCAAAAAGGATTGAAAAACTATCTGAAATAGCAAATAATTTATGGTGGGCATGGAATACTGAATTTTTAAGATTATTTCAAAAAATAGACAAAGATTTATGGGAGCAATCAAGTAAAAATCCAGTCAAATTTTTAAAACACGTATCACAAGAAAGATTAGAAAAAGTAGCAAAAGACACAACATTTTTAAAAGAATACGATAAAATTGTTGAAAACTTTGAAGGATATATGAACAGTAAAAATACGTGGTTTTCCAACAAATATCCATCAAACAAAAATGACTTAATTGCTTACTTTTCAGCTGAATATGGATTAGATCAAACCATACCGATCTATTCAGGAGGACTTCGGTATTTTATCTGGTGATCATTTAAAATCAGCCAGTGATTTAGGAATTCCATTAGTAGCAGTAGGTCTTTTATATAAAAATGGATATTTTCATCAAAAAATAAATGGATATGGGCAACAAGAAACAGAATATCATAACATTGATTTATATGATATGCCGATTAATCCAGTAAAAGATGACAAGGGAGAAGAACTAGTTATCTTTGTAAAATTTCCTAAAAGAAGATTGTATTTAAAAGTATGGGAAATTAATGTAGGAAGAGTAAAATTATATTTATTGGATTCTGATATTGAGAAAAATAATGCAGAAGATCGAGATGTAACTTTACGATTATATGGTGGCGATCAAGAAATGAGGATACGCCAAGAAATTGTTTTGGGACAAGCAGGGGTTGATTTATTAACCAAATATCTAAAATTAGAACCTACTGTATATCACATGAATGAAGGACATTCTGCCTTTTTAAATTTAGAAATTATTAAAAACATAATCAAAGAAAAGCAAGTATCATTTGAAGTAGCCAAAGATATTGCAAGTTCAAAAACAGTATTTACAACACACACACCAGTACCAGCTGGAAATGATATTTTCCCACTACCTTTAGTTGAAAAATATTTCAAAGACTTCTGGCCAAGATTAGGACTTTCTAGAGAAGACTTTTTGAGGCTTGGTATGAAACCAGGAATTGATTTAGACGAAGGTTTTAATATGGGTATTTTAGCACTAAAAATTGCAGGAAAGAAAAACGGAGTTAGTAAATTACATGGTGCTGTATCAAGAGAATTATTTGGAGAAGTTTGGCCAAACATTGCAGCCAATGAATCACCAATTGAATATGTAACCAATGGAATTCATACTTGTTCGTGGCTTGCACCAAAATTGAAAGAATTGTATAATAAATATTTAATTCCTTATTGGCAAGATAATATTCATCATGATCATATTTGGGAAAAAATCAAGAATATTCCAGATGAAAAATTATGGAATGTTCACGTAGATCAAAAAGTAAAATTATTAAAATTAGTAAAAGATAGCACATCAGAAAGATTAAGACGTTCAGGGTACAGTTATGAAGAAATTAGCGAAATTATCTCGAAGTTAGATCCACAAGCTTTAACCATAGGTTTTGCAAGAAGATTTGCAACCTATAAAAGAGCAACTTTAATTTTTAAAGACTTAGAAAGAATTACACAAATTTTAAATAATAGCGAAAGACCAGTACAAATTATATTTGCTGGAAAAGCACACCCAGCAGATAAAGAAGGACAAGATTTAATTAAATACATTCATGAAGTATCTATGATGCCACAATTTAAAGGAAAAATCTTTATTTTGGAAAACTATAACATTGCCATGTCAAGATATTTAATTAGTGGTGTTGATGTATGGCTTAATAATCCAAGAAGACCAATGGAAGCATCAGGAACGAGTGGACAAAAAGCATCGGTAAATGGTGTAATCAATTTTAGTATATTAGATGGTTGGTGGGCAGAAGGATATACACAAACCAATGGTTGGACAATAGGAAACAATAGTGAATATGATTCTTACGAAGCACAAGATATGGCGGATAGCCAAAGCATGTATCGTACCTTAGAAGAAAAAGTAATTCCAACTTATTATGCAAAAGATAGAAATGGAATTTCTAAAAAATGGTTAGAATTAATGAAAAATTCAATTATAACAACAGGAGGAAAATATAGTACAGCAAGAATGTTGGTTGATTATACAAACAATTTGTATGTACCACTTTGCAATCTAACGAAAAAATATTATGGTGATCTAGACAATGTAGCAGGTTATAATTCATGGAAAAAAGATTTATTTATGAATTGGAAAGATATTAAAATTAATCAGGTTAATAACTTAGATAACATTACAATTGATGCAGGAAATCAAATTGAAGTAGCTTGTGAAGTAGAATTACCAAATATTAATGTAGAAAATGTGACGGTTGAAGTATATTATGGAAAAATACTAGAAAATGGAGTCGTAGAAAATGTTAGTATCACACCAATGAAATTGGAAGATCAAGATGAAGAAAAGAAAAAGTATTATTTTACTTCTAAAATAGAATTAACAACAGGCGGAAATTATGGTTATACTTTTAGAGTTATGCCAAAACATGAAATGTTGTTAGAGCCAGCCAATTTAGATTTAGTAAAATGGATTACAAAATAAGGAGAAATAAAATGGCAACAAAAATGATTGTTGGACTTCAATATGGAGATGAAGGCAAGGGAAGAGCTGTACATTATGAGGCAAAAAATGCTTCTATTGTAATACGAGCAACAGGAGGGAGTAATGCAGGACATACTGTAGTTGCGAATGGCAAAAAATATGCTATGCATTTATTACCATCAGCCATTATTAGACCAGATGTACTTTCTATGATTGGGCCAGGGGTAGTAGCAGATCTTAAAATATTGTCAGAAGAAATTGCTCAAATGAGAGAAGCTGGAATAAAAATAGAAAAGGACAATTTTGCAATAAGTGAAAGAACTCATATTACATTACCACATCATAAACAATTGGATCGATTGTATGAAATGTTAAAAGAAAATAAGGTTGGAACAACTGGAAGAGGTGTTGGAACGACCTATGAAGAAAAAGCAAGGCGAACCAATTTAAGAATGTGTGATTTGTTTCAGGAAGAAGAAAAACTAAAACATAAAATTACAGAAAATTTAAAAGTATATAATGTATTAGTAGCAGAAGCTAATTTTCTTATTGAAGATGGGGTTTATCACGAGCAAAAGTTTCCTATTATTACAACAGAAGAAGAATATGAATATTGCATGCAATATAAAGAAAATATTCAAGCATTTATTACAGATACTCACCCAATTATTGATCAAGCAATTGAAAACAATGCGTTAATTCTTATTGAAGGAGCACAATCATTTTGGTTAGATAACGATCATGGGGATTATCCGATGACAACTTCTTCCAATCCTAATGCTAGCGGAACAGCTTCTGGAGCTGGTGTTGGTCCAACCTTAATTAATGAAGTGATTGGCGTTATGAAAGCTTATACGTCAAGAGTGGGAAATGGACCATTTATTACCGAGTTAGAAGATGAAACAGGTAATCTCATTCGTGAATGGGGACATGAATATGGAACTACAACAGGAAGACCAAGAAGAACTGGTTGGCTAGACTTAGTTATGATAAAACATACTAAAAATACGAGTGGGTTGACTTCTTTATGTGTAAATCATTTAGATACAATCGGAAAGTTAAGTCAAATTCAAGTCTGTGTGGGATATCAATATAAAGGGAAAACAATTCAACATGTTCCAATTGATAAGGAAAATTGTAAGCCAATTTACCAAACGTTAAAAGGTGGTTGGACAACGGAAGGGGTAACGACTTTTGAACAATTACCAAAAGAAGCACGTGATTATATTTACTTGATAGAAAAATATACAGGTGTGCCTGTTAAATATATAGGCGTTGGTGCAGACGAAAAGAGAACAATTATAAAATAGTAAAGTCTCCTACCAGATTTTTCTAAGTTGGAATAAACTTGAAAATTTGGTAGGAGCTATTTTATCGATTTGTTTTTGACAGAAGTTTATAAAACTGCTCCTAAAACTAAAATACCTAAGTTATCTTGGTAGATGGTATCAAATTGAGAAATTGGTAAGGGATTTTCTCCAATACCAGCTTCGATTGTGTATCCAGGTCTATTATAAGTTTGAATGAACCAATCTTTATAGCCAGCAAAACTAGAGTTATAAGGAGTTTTTGCTAGCGTGTAACCACTAGCTTCGGCAAACTGTTCACCAATGGCTTGACTATTTGGCGGATTAAAGTTTTGAAATTGCCAATAAATTTCTTGCCCTTGTGTATGATAAGCAATTACTAGTCTAAAATCATGAGATAGGGTAAAATTATAAATGGCTAAGGCTTCTGGTTCTGTTAGTGGTCCATAGCCAACAAAGTCTCGAGGGCTAGGACGTGTGAAACCTTGTGCATATTTTATTTCTTTTGCTTTCTCCCAGCCTGCTGGGAATTGTAAGTTTAAATCCACACCAGTGGTGTTAAAAATATACCAACCACTATGAAAGTTTAATAAAATGCAGTAATCATCAATATTACAGAATGAAAAATCGAGTAGTAAAAATGTTAATTAACCATTTTTTACTACTCGATTTTAGACATGAATTACGATATTGCTTATTTTATCTTCAAAAATTCTTTTCCTCCAAGAAACACTACTTCTACTTCGTCATAACTTGGCTCTTCAATAACAAATTTTTGAAGAAAGTAGCACTTACCATTTGTCCATAGATATAATGTGACAAAAATGCTAATAGCAATCCAGAGTATTTTTAAAACTATTGTTGGAATCCATAGACATCCGCTGATACATAAAGTTAATAAAATCATGATAACTGCTATTACAGTAGAGCCACAACGATAAGAAATAGAGCTCATTTTCATTACTTCCTCACTGTTTTTTGGTTCTTTGCCATATTTATCTACATAATTTAAAAATTTGTGTTCAGCTGCATGATACTTATGAGTCTGAAGCATATTTGGATTTCTTGAGCGGAAAAAGAAATAGCATATAATGCCAAACCAAATGAGAACAAGTATTCCTAACATTTGAATTTTTGAATTTTCAAGAAATACATGGTTGTTTAAAATCAAATTTCCTATGATAGCAAATAGTAGAGGACCATATACTATTGTCTTAGTTTTTTTAGCTTTGAGCTGTGGAGATTTACTTTTTGAAATGATTACTTTATTTTCCTGTCTTGTAGCAACTATTACTATATCTTTGCCATAAAACTCTATTCCCTCATCAAATGACCGTGCTTCTGGAATATACATAATTTTGTCTCCTTTCAAATTTGAAATGATTCGCTTTGCAATTAATACTATACATCAATGTTATACGAATTATTATATCAGAATAGCATTTTGTTGTAAATATAATTTGTGCAAAATTAAAATAAAAACAAAAATTCGAGAAAAGATCTCAAAAACATTGATGTTTTATAAATATTAGCATATAATATTTCAAGAAGAGATAAACTAAAAAGTAAAAGGCGAGCACCAGCCAATTACTTAATTGTATATGAGGGGAAAAAACAGAGCTTAATTATTTTAAGGGGCTAAAGACAAAAAATAAAATATGTAAAAAGAAAAAAAGGAGGTAAAAATGTCTTTAATCAATGTGAACCATCTAACTTTTAGATATGATGGAAGTTCTAATAATATATTTGAAGATGTATCATTTCATATCGATACAAATTGGAAATTGGGACTAATCGGCAGAAATGGTAAAGGGAAAACTACACTTTTAAAACTATTACAAGGAATATTGGAATATAGAGGAACCATTACCAAAACAGTAGATGTTGATTATTTTCCTTTTGAAATAAAAAACAAAGAAAGAAAAGCAATCGAAATCGTAAATGAAATAGCACCAAATGCACAAGATTGGGAAATCATAAAAGAATGGAACTTACTAAATGCTGAAACAGAAATACTTGAGCGAAAATTTAATTTATTAAGTGGAGGAGAACAGGTAAAAATACTTTTAATTAGTTTGTTTTTAAAAAGAAATAATTTTTTACTTATTGATGAGCCAACCAATCACTTAGATGCTGATACAAGAGATAATTTGGTTAAATATTTAAAAAGAAAAAGTGGTTTTATCTTAGTATCTCATGATAGAAATTTTTTAGATAAGATTGTAGATCATATCATTTCTATTAATCATACCAATATTGAAATACAACAAGGTAATTTTTCATCTTGGAAGGAAAATAAAGACAAACAAGACAATTTTGAAATGATACAAAATGGAAAATTACAAAAAGAGATAACTAGACTTGAGATTGCTTCTAAAAACAGTGCGAGATGGTCAAATGAAGTTGAAAAAACAAAAAACAAGAAATATAACCCAGAAACCAATATAGACAAAGGTTATGTAGGACATAAGTCGGCTAAAATGATGAAGAAATCAAAAAATATGGAAAAGAGAATGGAAAAAGCGATTGATGAAAAAACAAATTTATTGAAGAACGTTGATCAAAATGAAAGTCTAAAAATAGAACCATTGGAAAATAGAAAAAATCCTTTAATTTTAGCCAATAATTTACAAATAAAATATCACGAAAAAGCAATATTTTCTCCCATTTCATTTGAAATAACCAATGGAGACAGAGTAGCGATAATAGGGAAAAATGGCATTGGAAAATCAAGTATATTAAAGCTTATGATAGGAAAACTAATACCATACAATGGTGAGTTTAAAGTAGCAAATGATTTAAAAATATCTTATGTGTCACAAAGTACAGAAGAATTAAAAGGAAGTTTGAAAACTTTTTCTCAAAATCATCAAATTGATGAAAGTATCTTTAAAGCAATGTTGGCTAAAATGGGATTTTCCAAAGTCGATTTTGATACAGATATTTTAGATATGAGCGAAGGGCAAAAGAAAAAAGTTTTAATTGCAAAAAGTATATCTGAACAAGCTAATATTTATATATGGGACGAGCCACTAAATTATATCGATATTGTGTCAAGAATACAAATCGAAAATGCAATATTAAAATATAATCCTACTATGGTTTTTGTTGAACATGATGAAACTTTTATCGAAAAAGTGGCAAAGAAAATTATAAAATTAGAGAAATAATATTTTTTAAAAATACATGAAAGGTGAGAAAAATCTTTACAATATTCATGTATTTTTATTATTTTAATCCATCGATTCATAAAACAACGAATTTAAGATAATAATAAAATAAAAACGTAAAGGAGAAAATAGTATGCAATTAGTAATTGGTGTATTGGTACCTTTTTTAGGGACAGTTTTAGGATCGGCAATGGTATTTTTAATGAAGAATAAAATCAATGGAAAATTTGAAAAATTACTTTTAGGATTTGCTTCAGGAGTCATGATTGCTGCTTCAATTTGGTCTTTAATTGTACCAGCCATTGATATGGTAGAAGAACAGGGAGAAATTGCTTGGATTCCAGCTAGTATAGGTTTTTTACTTGGAATCATTTTTTTGTTGGTTTTAGATAGTGTAATTCCTCACTTGCATTTGGAGAGCAATAAACCAGAGGGCGTAAAATCGAAATGGAAAAAAACAACAATGATGTTTTTTGCCGTAACACTTCACAACATACCAGAAGGAATGGCAACAGGAGTTATTTTTGCAGGAGCAATGATGGGAAATACAGGAGTTACAATTATAGGTGCATTTGTATTAGCAATTGGACTGGCTATTCAAAATATTCCAGAAGGTGCTATCATATCAATGCCTTTAAGAAGTGAAGGGGTGTCAAAGACAAAAGCTTTTTTATATGGAACGTTATCAGGAATTGTAGAACCGATTGGAGCAATTATTACCATATTGCTTACCAATACAGTAATATCCATTCTTCCTTATTTATTATCTTTTGCAGGAGGAGCTATGATTTATGTTGTAGTGGAAGAATTAATACCAGAATCGCATAATGGTGAACATTCTAATTTGGGAACAATAGGGGTGGCATTGGGGTTTGTCATGATGATGATATTAGATGTGGCTTTGGGATAAAAAAATTTGTAAAAACTATTGACAGTTGAGTCACTATTCACATATAATATAAAAAGAGTTGAATCTTGATTCAATTAATACTAAAATAAGGAGGAAATCAGATGGCTAGAAATGAATTTATTTGTGATTGTAGTGTAATTCATCAAGAGGTAGTGGATCAAACAATAAAAAATATGCCAGAGGAAGATACTTTTAATAAATTAGCAGAATTTTTTAAGATTTTAGGAGATACCACGAGAGTAAAAATTTTATTTGCTTTGGACAAAAATGAAATGTGTGTTTGTGATATTGCCAATGTATTAGGAATGAGCAAATCCTCTATCTCACATCAATTAGGAACTTTAAGGAGAAGTGGAATTGTAAAATGTAGAAAATCAGGTAAAGAAGTTTTTTACCTATTAGATGATGAGCATGTAAAAGAAGTATTTGAAATAGGAATTGAACATATCGAACATAAAAAATAGAAATGAGGAGGAAAACATGAAAAGTAAATTTAGAGTAAAAGGATTAGATTGTGCTAATTGTGCAAATGAGTTAGAAAGAGCAATACAAAAATTAGAGGGAGTTGAAAGTGTTAGTATAAGTTTTATGACACAAAAAATGGAAATAGAATATGATGAAAGCAGAGAAGAAGAGATGATACAAAAAGTAAAAAAATTGATAAAAAAAGAAGAACCAGATGTAACAATAGAAGAAGTTTAAAATGAAGTGGAAATTTTTCATTCGATTGAGATTTTATTATAGGGAGAGAAAGAAAGTGAATATGATGAAACAGAAAGGAATTAGAATTATAATAGCAATGATACTATTTATTATAGCATTTATCATAAACTTTAAGAATGAATGGATCCAATTAATCTTATTTGTAATAGCTTATGGCATAGTAGGATTAGAAATTGTAAGGAAAGCAATAAGGAATATGGCAAGGGGAAAGGTTTTCGACGAAAATTTTTTAATGACAGTTGCAACAATAGGTGCATTTGGAATTGGTGAATATCCAGAAGCGGTTGCTGTTATGTTATTTTATCAAATAGGAGAATTATTTCAAAGTTATGCAGTGGATCAATCTAGAAAATCTATTTCGAGCCTAATGGATATTAGACCAGATTTTGCAAATGTAGAAAAAGATGGAACAATTGAAAAAATGGATCCAGATGAAGTAAAAATAGGAGAAATCATAGTAGTCAAACCAGGAGAGAAAATTCCATTAGATGGTTATGTAATAGAAGGAAAATCAAGTCTTGATACCAAAGCATTAACAGGAGAATCTTTACCACAGGAAGTGGTAAAAGGAGAAGAAGTATTAAGTGGTTCAATTAATATCAATGGTGTAATAAAAATAAAAGTAACAAAAGAATATGCGCAATCAACGGTAAGTAAAATATTAGACTTAGTTGAAAATGCAAGTAGTAAAAAATCAAAATCAGAAAATTTTATTACAAAATTTGCAAGATATTATACACCAATTGTTGTAATAATTGCACTAGCACTTGCATTTTTACCACCACTCATCATGAAAGATGCAACATTTTCAGATTGGTTATATAGAGCTTTATCATTTTTAGTAGTATCTTGTCCTTGTGCCTTAGTTATTTCCATACCATTAAGTTTTTTTGGTGGAATAGGTGGAGCATCTAAGATGGGGATTTTAGTGAAAGGAAGTAACTATTTAGAGCAATTAGCTAATACAGAAATAGTAGTATTTGATAAAACAGGAACATTAACAGAAGGTGTTTTTGAAGTTCAAAAAGTGAAAGCAATTGGTATGAGTGAAGAAGAATTACTAAAAATAACAGCAATTGCTGAGAATTATTCTAATCACCCAATTGCTTTATCTGTAAAAAAAGCATATAATAAGAAAATAGAAGAAAATCAAATCATAAAAACAGAAGAACGTTCTGGGTATGGAATTGTGTCGGTAATAGGGGAGCAAAAAGTATTTGTTGGTAATGAGAAATTAATGAAGGAAGAACAAATTGAATTTGTGAAATGCAATGATGTAGGTACTATTTTATATGTAGCAATAGAAGGGAAATATGTTGGATATATACTGATTGCAGATAAAATAAAAGAAGATGCAATTAGTACAATAAAAAGCTTAAAGAAAAATAATATCAAGCAAATAGTAATGCTGACAGGAGATAGGGAAGAGGTTGGCGAAAATGTAGGAAAGAAATTAGGAATCGATAAAGTTTATGCAGAACTATTGCCAGATAGTAAGGTGAAAAAGGTAGAAAGTTTATTAAAAGAAAAAAGTAAGAAAGGTAAACTTGTATTTGTCGGTGATGGCATTAATGATACACCAGTTTTAGCAATTTCTGATATAGGAATTGCAATGGGAGGATTAGGAGCGGATAGTGCAATAGAAGTAGCGGATATTGTACTAATGACAGACGAACCATCAAAAATAGTTGATGCGATTCATTTATCAAAAAGAACCATGAGAATTGTTAAAGAGAATATTCTATTTGCAATAGCAATTAAAATACTGGTTTTGATATTTAGTGCATTTGGATTATCAACTATGTGGGAGGCAGTATTTGCAGATGTAGGGGTATCGGTTATTGCGATTATAAATGCTTTAAGAGTATTAAAAGTAAAAAATAGAAAATAGGAAAAAGAAAGGAATGATAAGAAATGAAAGAAATAGAAATCAAAGTCAAGGGTATGGTATGTGAAGGTTGTGAAAATAGAGTGAAAAATGCTTTATCCACAATAGATGGCATAGAAAGAGTAGAAGCAAATCATATTACTGGAATTGTGAGAGTAATTTTAGAGAAAGAAATTGAAAAGTCAGTGATCGAAGAAAAAATTAATGATCTTGGGTTTGAAACAGTAAAGGAAGATGTGTAATGAAAAAAATAATATTATCAATTGATGGAATGACTTGCAGTGCGTGTTCAAATGGACTAGAAAAATATTTGAATAAACAAAATGGGATCATAGAAGCTAATGTGAATTTAGTGATGGCAAATGCTACGATTATTTATGATGAAAAGATATTGGAAACAAACCAATTAAATAATTTTATTAAACAGGCAGGTTTTAATAGTTTAGGTGAATTTAAAGAAATCAATATGGAGAATAAAAATAAGACAGAAAAAGTCAAATTTATTATTTTTACCATATTAGCAATTGTGTTAATGTATATAGCTATGGGAAACATGGCTAATTTACCAGTATTTCATTTTTTAGATATGAAAGCAAATCCGATTAATTATACAATTGTTTTATTTTTATTTACAATTCTTTTTATTGTTTATGGTTTTGATATTTTAAAAAATGGATACAAAAACTTAATTCATAAAACACCTAATATGGATACTTTAGTAGGAATTGGTGTCATGAGTAGTTTTTTATATAGTTTGTATAGTATGGTTATGGTATTAAGAGGAAATCTACATAGTATGCACAATTTGTATTTTGAATCAACTGCTATTATAATCTATTTTATTAAATTAGGCAGATATTTAGATGGAATTAGTAAAGATAAAACAAAAGAAGCAATTCAAAAATTAGTAAAAATGACGCCCAATCAAGCCACCATTAAAGTAGATGGAAAAGAAAAAAAAGTTACTTTAGATGAAATTCATCGAGGTGATAGGGTGATTAGTAAACCAGGAGAAAAAATTGCGGTTGATGGGGAAATAATAGAAGGGTCAGCTCATTTTGATGAGTCTTTTATCACAGGAGAAAGTAAGCCAGTGAACAAGAAAAAACATGACAAAGTAATAGCTGGAAGTATTAATTATGATGGATACATAGAATATCAAGCAGAAAAGATTGGGAAAGAATCAACCTTATCAGAAATTGTGAGATTAGTAGTAGAAGCCAGTAATACAAAAGCACCTATTGCTAAAATTGCAGATACTGTCTCAGGATATTTTGTGCCTGTTGTTATGGTAATTGCAATCTTAGCATGGTTTGTTGATTGGTTCCTATTAGCTGAATTTTCTCAAGGGCTAATGAAGTTTATTACCATATTAGTAGTGGCTTGTCCTTGTAGTTTAGGGCTTGCAACTCCACTTGCTATAGTAGTATCGGAAGGATTATGTGCAAGTAATGGAATTTTGGTAAAAAAGAGTGAAATATTAGAAAATGCTCGGAAAAGTAAATACCATTGTATTTGATAAAACAGGAACTTTAACTTATGGAAAATTAAAAATCTCGGAAATAAGAAATTATAGTAAGATGGAACAAAAGAAATTATTACAATTAGTAGGAAGTATCGAAAGCAAATCAACCCATCCAATTGGGAAAGCATTTGAAAATTATCTGGAAGAGAATCAGTTAGAAAAACTTGAAGTGAAGGAATTTGAGAATGTGACAGGATTAGGAATTATAGGAAAAGTAAAGGAGCAAAAATTAATATTAGGTAATGCAAAAATATTAGAGAAATACAATATTGAAAATAGATATGGCAAAGAGGAAGAAGAACTTACGAAAAAGGGGAATAGTATAGTATATGTAGCAAATGAGGAAGGAATTTTGGCGTTAATTGGAGTAAATGACATAGTAAGAGAAAATGCAATAGAAGTGATAAAAGAGTTAAATAAGAATAAGGTGGAAACTGTTATGCTAACAGGAGATAATAAAGAAACCGCTACAAAAATTGCAAAGGAAATAGGGATAACAAAAGTGATATCGAATGTATTGCCAGCAGAAAAAACGCAAGCCATAAAGAAATTAAAAGAAGAAGAAAAATATGTCATGATGTGTGGCGATGGGATTAATGATAGTCCAGCTTTAGCGACTGCTAATATCGGTGTTAGTGTAAATAGTGGTACAGATATAGCAATGGATTCATCAGATGTAATATTAACCAAAAATGATTTGAGTAGTATTTTAAATTTAATTCATATTAGTAAAAGAACGGTTAGGAATATAAAACAAAATTTATTTTGGGCATTTTTTTATAATTGTTTGATGATTCCAATAGCAATGGGAATATTTACGAAATTTGGAGTTACGATCAATCCTATGATGGCAAGCTTGGCAATGATGTTTAGTAGTATAACAGTTATTTTGAATGCTTTAAGATTGAGAAGAATTAGAATGAAGTAAGTATTAATTATTATTAGTGTCTAAAGTAGATAGAGTAGCTAATGTATCTCCGAAGTTGAGTGAAAAAAGCAGATAAAATATCTAATTCAGCAGGTGTTTTATCTTTGGCAATGGAACAAGCTAGAACCGAAATAAAAGTTACAAATTCGCAATTTTTCATAATAGAATCCCCTTTATTACTATATGTTTCATTTTTGAATTTGTCATAGTTAAAAGTAATTTGATATAAAAAGTTGGGTGGACTGTGTTACCAAACACGGTTCACCTGTTTACCCTTAATATTAATTAGAGAACTATATTAATGCCAAATATAGTTCTTTAATATATATTATAGTTGATTTTTTAAATAGTATTCTAAAATTTTTCTATCTCTTAAAACAACAAATCTTGTATGATATACATCATCATATTCAGATGGAAGTAGATTATCATAACAATCTGTTATTAGATATAATGCCTCTTTTGGATCTACCCATAATAACTTTGCACCTTCACTTTTTTCTTTTTCAGTTAAATCTAGCTTATGTGTATCTTTAATAACATTTGCAATAAATATATGAGATATCTGTTTTAAATTTTGTAAACTTTTATATTCTTCTGTGATTCCTAGTTGTTTAATAATTTCTACTTCACAACCAGCTTCCTCTAAAACCTCTCTTTTAAAAGCAATGATTGGATCTTCATTTATTTCCATTCCTCCACCAACAAGTTTAAATTCATTTTTATTAGTTTTATTTTGAATTGCTATTTTTCCATCTTCTCTAATAACAATTCCTCTAGCAGCCATTCTCAACTTAGAATTACTCATTTCTTGTGTTTCTATTCCAAAGTCTTTATCTGTTAGCTTAAATAAAATATCCACTATTTTTCCTCCTTTATTTTTTTAAATAATAATATACTTCACACAAATATATGTTATATTATATCACATAAATTGACTTTTGTCTTTATACAAACCAAAAATAAAATTATAAATTTTGAGAAAAAATCTCAAAAATATTGTTATTTTATAAAAATTAGCATATAATATAGTATGAGAGGAGAGAAATCAAAATGTTAATTAGATTTAGTTTTAAAAATTTTAAATCCTTTAAAGATGAAAATTTACTAGATATGGAAGCTACATCATTAAAA
>JAAVZN010000126.1 GCA_022791675.1 Clostridia bacterium
TGTATTTAATATATGATAAAATCACCTTGAAAGTTTGTAAACGAATATTTCACCTTAACTGTATAAAAATGTAAAAAACAGACAAAATAGAAAGGTGGAATATTTAATGTTAAAACAAAAAGATTTAAAAAGAGCTACTTTAATCGAAGCATGTATAAAAGGAGAATGTACAGTAAAACAAGTCGCCAATGTTTTAGGTCTTTCAGAACGTCGTGTAAAACAAATCAAAAAGGAGGTAAAAGAAAACGGCGTAAAATCCATTCAACATGGAAATCGTGATAGAAAACCTAAAAATACAATATCAGATGAAACAAGAAAAAGAATATTAGAACTTAGAAACTCTTATGAATATGAAATATCTAACTTTAAACATTTTCAAGAACTTTTAAAAGAACGAGAGAATATTGATATATCCTATTCGGCTCTATATAATATTTTAAGAAATGCTGGTATAAAAAGCCCTAAAAAACATCGTAAAACCAAACTACATCATAGAAGAAAACGAAAAGAATGTGAAGGAATGATGTTACAAGCTGATGGCACACCTTTTGAATGGTTTGGAGATGGTCAAAAATATTCTCTTCATGGATTTATAGACGATGCTACTGGAAAAATAACTGGCTTATATATGTGTAAAAACGAATGTTTACTTGGGTATTTAGAAGTATTAAGACAAACTCTTGAAAACTATGGTATACCAATTTCACTTTATCCTGATAAATATAGTGTGTTTTTTCCGCCAAAAAAAGTTGACGACCACATAACTATTGAAGAACAGTTAAATGGTCGAGAAAAAGGTATTACTCAATTTGGTAGAATTGTTGAAGAACTTGGAATTAAAATGTTTGCCGCGTCTTCCCCTCAGGCAAAAGGAAGAATCGAAAGATTATGGGAAACACTTCAAAGTAGACTTGTCACAGAATTTAGAATTCACCATATAAAAACAATGGAAGAAGCTAATATTTTTCTAATTCAATATATAAAAAAATATAATTCTAAATTTGCTGTAGAAGCTACTAGTAAGAAAAATGTATTTTTAAAACTACCAAAAAGATATAATTTAGACGAACTTTTATGTGTTAGATTTGAAAGAACAATAGATAATGCTGGAGTATTCTCAATCAACAATAGTAAATTTCAAATTATGGATAGGCATTTACCACCCAAAACTAGAATTCAAATTTACTTAAGTGAAAAGATTGGAATGCGTGTAAAATCTAACAATAAAACTTATGATGTACAGCCTTTAGAGTTAATATCTAAAGACCAAATCGATAACAATTCATTAGATTATCATAAATGGCTAGCAGATGTAGTAATACAATTGATCCATGAATTTTATCTCAAAGATGCTAAAGTATCGTATTGAATCTATCGCCTATAGATAGTATTTACAAAAAATAAGATTTTAAAACAAAAATTAAATCTTGAGCCTGCCTCCGCGACGAGCGGATAAACTCAAGATTATACATAGGTGAAATATTCACTAATAAAATAAGACTATTTTTAGTGAAATATTCAAAAATTATTGACA
>JAAVZN010000082.1 GCA_022791675.1 Clostridia bacterium
GGCGGTAGACAATGCAGGAAATGAAATAATAACTAGTACAGTAACAGGAAAAACGGGAAGTGTGCCAAATTTAAGCACATCAAACACAACTTTTAGTTATAGCCCAACGACTTGGACGAAAGGAAATGTAACGGTAACGATCAAAACAACAGCAGGCTCAGGCTATACGTTGCAATATTCAACCAATGGAAGTACATGGAGCAATTATTCTAGTGCAATTACCATGACCAACAATGGGGCTATTTATGCGAGAGTAAAAGATAGTACAGGACAAGTAGGTGGATATACAACAGGAAATGTAAGTAATATTGATCGAACACCACCAAGTGTTACGGTTTCTGTTGGAAGTGTTACTCAAAATAGTGCTAAATTGACAGTAAGTGCAAGTGACAGCCAAAGTGGAATCGCTAATTATAAATATTATTTGGGAAGCACATTAAAAGCAACAACAACAACGAATAATTATACATTTACAGGATTATCAATTGCAAGTACCTATACTTTAAAAGTAGTGGTAACTGATAAAGCAGGAAACACAACGGAAAAAAGTGGAACAGCGACAACAACTTTACCATCAACTTCGAATACAAAGCCATTTTTGCCACCAGGAGCAACGGTAACGAATCCAAATATTGAGACGGGATTATCCATCAAAGATAGCAAAGGAAATGAGTGGGTATGGATTGAAGTACCAAAATCAATTTATCCTTCTGGAACAACCAGCACGAATTATACGGCTATAGAAAATGCGATGAAAGCTTATTCAGATGATTATAAGCAGAGTGGTTGGGCAGATACTTTTTATTCAACAGCACAGCATGGATTTGCAAATGCGACAGCATATAATAACCATAAAAATGCTATGTTAAGAAGTGTATTTGAAAATGGAGGATTTTATATCGGAAAATATGAAACAGGAACAACAACAGCAAGATTTTCAGCTTCCAATAGTTTAACAACACCAGTAATCAAACGAGATGTTTATCCTTATACTTGGATAACCTGTAGCCAAGCACAAACAAAAGCAAAAGAACTTACAACGGGAGGAAGAACCAGTAGTTTAATGTTTGGAATTCAGTGGAATTTAACATTAAAATATATCGAAGTAAAAGGAGGCAAAAAGCAAGCAGAATTAAAGAATAGTGCAGCAGGTTGGGGAAATTTTGCAGATGCCTCATTTGATGTAACAAGAGGATTGTATACAACAACGCCTACTACTTCTGGATCATGGAAATCAGCAAGTGCAAGTAGTAAATATACAAAACCAATTTCAAAAGGTACGTTATTGACAACAGGAGCAAGTGATCGAAATAGTGTACTGGGAATTTATGATTTAGCGGGAAATGTATTTGAATGGACATTAGAGAGAACTGCGAATAACAGTACATCGAATAGCAGTCCATGTTCTTCTCATGGTGGTTCTTACTATGGGAGAGGAGCTGAGCAACCAATGCATCTTCGAGCTAATCTTAGTACAACAACTTCTTCTTACGATATTGGATTTCGTGTTGCTTTATGGTAGGAATAGATTGTGTGAAAACAGAGCAATATAGGTAACCAGTGTGGAAAACAAAAGCCATAAAAAGTAGAAACCTCAAGTGTTGTCCTAATTATATAGGATTATGCTTGAGGTTTAATACGTATTTTTTTATCTCTTATTAACGATTGTATTATTTTATTGTTTATGTTGTTAAGTTTATACAAGGTTCTGTTGTATTTTTTTAATTTCTTCTTTTGTTAATCCTGTTATTTCTGAAATAAGTTCAATTGACATATTTTTCTTTAACATAGTTTTTGTAATTTTCTTTTTTTCTTTGAGTTCTCCTCTAGCTTCCCCATCTTTTCTAGTCCAGTCCATATAACTATTCCAGTCAGATTCCCATTTGTCTCTAAGTTCTGCAAGTCTTCGTACTTCTTCTTCTCCTGTTAAATATTCTAATTCTACCTTGGCATCTTTTAAAATTTTATTTTTCTTTTCTGCCATTTCTATTTCCCCCTTATTCTCTCCATCGATTACCACTAACCATTGTGTCATTTTCTGCTCCATGTTGTGTGTGGTTTTTCTAAATTTTGGTAATTCTATGTAGTAAGCTTCTAAGATACTACTGACTTCAAAATCTCTATGTTTATCTAATACAGTTACTGTTTTGGAAATATATTCTTGAAATCCAAACAAGTTAAAATCTAATAAGTTGATCATAATTACTTGTTTGCTATCTTGATATTTGCCACCTCTTTGAAAATGTCTTGCTATTGTTTTAGAAGCATAGATATCATTTCGTTTTTCAATGTTATGCTCATTTTTTACTTGCATTTCAATGTTGACAATGATACCATTGTTTAATTGGGCTTGTATATCTAATCTTCCGCCCCTTTTCCATAAGACTCAATTTTTCTAGGTTAACTTCTTCTTGAATTTTAATTTCTTTGATGTCGATGTTTAATAATGACTCCAAAAAATCAATTAGGTATTTTTCATTTCCTTTTCTAGAAAAAAATGTTTTGAAGATGACATCATTTTTTAAGTTTAATTTGTTTCTTTCTATAATAATTCCTCCCTTATTATACCAATTGTTTTTTACTTTTTCAAGTAACTGGTATAATTTTACTATATTTTCTATTGCGCATCGTGCTTGTTTTATCTTCTGTGTTAGCAATAGCCTCCCTTCATTGATTTCTAGTTTTTTGTTTTTGGATTTTTTTAAGAATAAAAATTTCTTTTGAAAATAATTGACTCAATTAAAAACTTTAAAAGCACAGAATGTACTTAATAGAATAATGTATTTATATCATTTTTCTTGGTATTTGTAAAAGTCTATTTTTTTTAATTTTCTTTAATATTTCATTGTTTCTTTTTATACCATACAATTTTGATTAAAAAATTTTAATTTTTCCTCTCTATTCTTCCTTTATCTAGTATTACAAAAAAATACTATAAAAGTGACTATTTCTAGCCACTTTTATTATACAATTTACCATAAAGCTGAACGAAATCCAAATCCATTACTAGAATATGATGTATCACTATAGAAACGATAAAAAGCTGTATAATGATTTCCTTGGTCTCCATGCGACCCTCCATAATAAGTACACGGCTCGTTAGAATTCATACTATATGCTAAGGTCCACTCCCATACATTTCCTGCTAAATCATAAATTCCAAGTGTACTATTTCTATCTGTCGCTCCTGTTGTTAATAATACTCCTGCTGAAGTTGGTTTCGTATATTTACTCGTCCCACTTACTCGTTTCCATGAACCTGAAGTTGCAGGTGCTGTTGTATAGTATCCTATAGCTATTTCAAATGTTACATCATTATAATTTCCCCAATTTCCTGAATCTATTTTTAATTCTTCTTGTGTTTTACCTCCTTTTTCTTCAATGAATTTTAATATTAAATCCCATTGAATTCCAAACATCAAACTAGTTGTTTTTCCTCCTGTTGCTAGTTCTGTTGCTTTTGTCTGTGCTTGACTACATGACACAAAATTATAGGGATAAGCATCTCTTTGAATAATTGGTGTAGTTAAATTTGCTGAGCTTGAAAATCTTGGTGTTTCTGTTCCTGTTTCATACCTTCCGATATAAAATCCTCCATTTTCAAACACACTTTTTAACATACTATTTTTATGATTATTATATTCTGTCTCATTGGCAAAACCGTGTTGTTCTGTTGAATAAAAAGTATCCGAATAGCCACTATCTCGATAAGCACTTGCATAATTTTGCATAGCTTTTTCAATCGCTGTATAATTTGTATTGGTTGTAGTTGCATTATAAATAGATTTTGGAACTTCGATCCATACCCACTCATTTTGATTGCTATCTTTTACAACTAAACCACCATCTATTGTCGTTTCTCCTTCTTTTTCAGATACACAAAATCCTTCTGGAATGTAAGCAGTGTCACCATTTTTATCTTTGTAAATTCCCTCCTTATCATATTGAGGAGACCATCGCTCTGATGTCAAATCCACATCAACTAAATTAACGGGAGCTGTATCTTTTTCTTTGGCTGTATAATCGGTATAAAAAGTTTCATTATCAACAGTTACACCTTCTACATAAAAAATATTATGGCTTACTTCATTAATAATATATAAATCTGTATATTGTTTAGCTTGTTCTTCTGTCAAAGTATCCAATTGTTTGATTTTTTCATAATCTGCTCCTCGATTTAAAGTCAAATTTTCTAATGCAGACAGATCAATTACTAAAAAATTTCCTGTGTCTACTGCTTGGCTTATCATGCCTGCTGTTCGTAAATGTTCAATGTTGTTATATTGTAATTTAGCTGGAATTTGACCATTTTGTGCATAATAGTTTGAAACTTTAGCTCTTAGGTTTTCAACATCATTTTGAATCTCTTTTAATTTACCAATTTTTAAATTGCTACTTACATTATAAATAATGATATTCGAAAGTATCACTAATACAGCTACTGCTATGGATAACGATACCAAAGAAATACCTTTCTCATTTTTCATTTTCGTTTTTATCATTTGCACATTCTCCTATCTTTTTTCTTTAGTATTAGTTTACTATTTATTTCATTTAATTTCAATACTTTTTTCTAGTAATTGATAAATTTTATTCCTTTTTTCATATTGTCTATCTTCCTTAATAAATATTCCCCAAAGAATTAAAACTATTAGAAAAATCGCAATATTTTCTACTTGATAAATTACAATACTTGCTATAAATGTTATAACCATCAAGGTTACAAAAGATAAAACATTGGTATATTTTTCTGCTCTGATTTTTCCAAAAAATATATGTAAAATTCCTTTTATCACTCTCCCTCCATCTAATGGGTAGATTGGTAATAAATTAAATAAAATCAATAACAAATTTGAATATAAAATCATGAGTCCTCCAAAAATGTCTATCTTGATATGACATGCCATTATCATAATGATAATATTCGTAAAAGGACCTGCTAAAGCAACCAATATTTTTTTTAATTCTAATTGATTTCCACATTTGATTTTTTTATTATAATCTGTTGGTGTTAGTTTAAATGATATCGATACACCATAAGGCATGATTTCTAATTTTTCTGGTTTCATTCCTAATAATATCCCAGCAAGTAGATGACCTAATTCATGAAGAATTGCAAAGAACATAATCATGGCATATATTTCTATTTGTTTCGTAAAATAAAACAAAAAAATAAAAAGGAATATTTTTAAATCTATTCTAAATCGCATATATGCCTCCTTATAATTCCAAAATACTTTGTGGATCTATTGTTTTTTCTGAAAGTCTAATTTCAAAATGCAAATGAGGTCCTGTGGAATTTCCTGTTGAGCCAACTTCTGCAATTTCTTGTCCCTGGGTAACTTTGTCTCCTTGTTTTACATATAATTGATTACAATGTGCATAAATAATACTTACTTCTCCTATTTGTATTTTTAAATGTTTTCCATAGTCTCCTTCTTCTGAAGCTAACACAACTTCTCCATCCGTTGATGATTTTATCTTTGTTCCCAAGTTACTAGCAATGTCTGTTCCTGTATGATTTTTCGGAACATTGCCTGTTGCGCTATCTCTTTGACCATATTTTGAACTAATGGTTCCTTCTACTGGCTTAATAAATGTTGTCACACTTTTTATCGTTTGTATTTCTTGTTCTTCTTGTGATAGAGCTGGTGCTGGTACAACTATTTCTTCAGCTCCTCCAATTCCTTCTTGGTTTTGTTCTTGATCGGTTACATTTTCTGCTGGTATTTCTTGCTGTTGTTCTGGTTGTTGTTCTGGTTGTTGTTCTTCCGTTTTTTCTTCTGTTTTTATAAAATTCATAATTTGATTTTTTACCATGTTATAAATTTCTATAAAATTAGTATCATAAGATAAAATTTCATTTGCTTTGTTGATAAAATCTTGTGAAAATACATATTGGTTATGTTGCATAGCATATACAGATAAGTAAATTGCCACACATACTAGTATTTGTATTAACATTTTTCTAAGTAATTTGATATCCTTTTTTTCGTTCACTGCTACTTTAGCAACTGGTCTTGTTTCTCCTTGTTTTCTTCTTTGATAAATTTCCTCAGCTCGTCTTATTTTTTCTTCTACTGTCATTATTCTTTCCATAAAAACACCTCTTCCTTTGTCCTATTAGATAATATGACTTAAGAAAAGGTTTTATGACTTATTTTGTGATGAGTAATAATGCTTGTATTATTATGATCATAGTTGACAGATAGGCATAATTTTTTAGACGATGATACTTTTTATTGTTTTTCATTTTTTTGTTTGGCTTATTTTCTTGTGTACTCTCTATTTTTGATAAATAATTAGATACTAACATTTCTGCCTCTTTTAATATATAGTCTTTTTCTTTTTTTATGTTTTGATTTTTTTCCTTTTTATTCTTTTTTTCTATTCTTTCTATTTTTTCTAATTTTTTTACTTTTTTACTTGATTTTAAAATGATAATAGCTTCTTCTACTAAGTTTGATGGTAGATTTTTTAAAACTACCATATTTTTCATATTACTGGTTTCCATTTTTATGTACCTCCTATTAAAAGTTTTTCCACTTTTTTTATGGTTATACAATTATTTTTTTTGCAAATGGGATTGACATAATAGACATAATGTCTTATAATAATGAGGCAGGCTTTATGCCTTTTATATAAAGTAACTGTTAACTGTAGCTCTCTATTTTGAGCTACCAAAAATGTTAAGGAGAGGACAAAAATGAAGAAAAACAAAAATCGGAAACTCGTAAGCCTAGTCACAGCAACATTATTTATGTTTATGTTGTGTCCATTAGTAGCTTCTGCTTCCCCGATTATTCGGGATCGGCAGATA
>JAAVZN010000083.1 GCA_022791675.1 Clostridia bacterium
GCCTATCATTGCAAAAGATACATTTATAAAAGCACAAGAAATTCTAAAAAGTAAAAAAAGTCTATCAACACCAAAACATGATGAATTACTAAAAGGATTAATCTTCTGTCATAACTGTGGAAGACAACTTAGAATTTGTTATCGAGGAAAAATTAAAAGGATTGGCTATATTGATTGTAATTTAGCACGAGGAAAAGATAAGAAATGCAAAACTTGTAACTATAATTATAATAAATTTGAGAATAAAGTGCTTAATAATTTAAAAAATATAGTTAATACCTTTTGCAATAAAAATGCTTTAAAATTGATATATGAGAAAAATAAAGATAGTTATTCTATACTTATAAAAGTAGAAGAGGATAAATCATTAAACATTAAAAATAAGATAGAAGATGTATCAAAGAAATTAGATAAAATGTATATGGACAACTTAAATGGGATTATAGCAGATGACGATTATTTCAGATATTCACGAGACTTTATAGAACAGAAAGAAAAATTAATAAAGGATAAAAACGATATACAAGACAAAATAAAAATATTACAAAACAAAGTTCAAGTAAATCAAGATAAAGAAAAAGCTGATAAAGTAATTAAAGAATTTTTGGAATTTGAAAAACCAGGTAAAAAGATATTGTTTGAATTAATAGATAAAATAGAATTAGATGAATTCAAAAATATATACATATATTTTAATTTTTCAGAATTAAACATAGTGAAAGAACAATAAAATATAGAAAGTGCATAATTGGTAACATTAGCAATGCTTCACATCTTGCATGGGTATATGACATTTTTTGTAAAACAGGAATCAAAGTATCATTTCCAATCATTGCAGACAGAAATGGTCAAATTGCTAGAAAATATGGAATGATTGCAAATGATATAAGTAACACAGAAACAGTAAGAAATGTTTTCATTATAGATGACAAAGGAATCATTAGAACAATTTTGATTTATCCTCTAAACATTGGACGTTTTATACCAGAAATAATTCGAATAGTGCAAGCACTGCAAATGGCAGACTGTAGCAATGGATCAACAGGAGCAAATTGGATTTCAGGGCAACCAGTTATTGTATCACCACCAAAAACTTTTGAAGAATTACAAACAAGAAATGCAGAAATTGAAAAAAATAGAAATGGAATAACTTGGTACTTAAGTTTTAAAGAGCCACCTGAGAAATGTATGGAAAAGAAAGAAAATAGAAATCAATTAGAGGCAAGAAAATAATTTTTAGAAAATGGTATATACTAAACTTAGAAAAAGTTTAGGAGGTAGGAAATGGAAACAAATCAAAAAATCAATTGTACAGTAGCAAGTTGTAAATATAACAATCAAGAAAAAGCAAGATGTACATTACAATCAATACAAGTGACTCCGACAGAAAAAATGGATACAAAAAAACCAGATGAATCCATCTGTGCAAGTTATAGAAATGAAAAAGAATAAGGAAAAAGAGGAAAGATGTTAGTTTAATATTTATATGGTTAAAACAAACTAAATATATAAATATTATGCTAACAATATTTTTTTATCAAACAGTTTAGAATAAATTTTTAAATTTACATTTTGTGGGAATCAAACTACTTGACAGATTACAAAAATAGAAATAAAATAAGAAAGAAAATAAAAAAAGAGGAGGGAAAAGAATGTTAGTTACAACAAAGGAAATGTTTGAAAAATCTATGAAAGAAGGATATGCTATTCGGAGCTTTTAATGTAAATAACATGGAAATTATACAAGCAATTGTAGACGCTGCAAACGAAAGTAAATCACCAGTTATTTTACAAGCATCTTCTAGTGCCATTAAATATGCAAGAATTCATTATCTTATGAAAATGATAGAAGCTGCAGTAGAAGAATATCCAGATGTTCCGATTGCCATTCATTTGGATCATGGACCAGATTTTGAGACAGCAAAAATGTGTATAGATAATGGATTTACTTCTGTTATGATTGATGGTTCAAAGTATGATTTCGAAGAAAATGTTGCCCTTACAAAGAAAGTAGTAGACTATGCTCATAGCAAAGGTGTCGTAGTAGAAGCAGAATTAGGAAAATTAGCAGGAATTGAAGACGATGTGAATGTTGATGTAGCAGATGCTATGTATACGGATCCAGCACAAGCTCAAGAATTTGTAGAAAGAACAGGTTGTGATTCTTTAGCAATTGCGATTGGAACGAGTCATGGAGCTTATAAATTTAAGGGAGAAGCAAAATTAAGATTCGACATTTTAAAAGAAATCAAAAAAAGAATACCAAATACACCAATTGTATTGCATGGAGCTTCTACGGTTATTCCAGAATTAGTAGAAATGTGTAATGAATTTGGTGGAGATATACCAGGTGCAAAAGGTGTACCAGACGAAATATTAAAGCAAGCAAGTGTATCAGGTGTATCAAAAATAAATGTAGATACTGACTTAAGGTTAGCTATGACAGGAGGAATTAGAAAAGTATTTGCAGAAGAACCAAGTGCATTTGATCCTAGAAAATATTTGACACCAGCAAGAGAATTAATTAAGCAAACAGTAAAACATAAAATGATAGATGTTTTTGGTTCAAGTAATAGAATATAAAAATAAAGGGGAATGTTAAAAATGAATAAAAAGATTATTAGTATTATTATAGTTGTAGCAATTTTAGTAATTGCGGTAGCAGGTTTCTTGTTTTATAAAAATGGTGCAAAGGAAGTATCAAACTTAGATGAATTACCAGTATATATGTATGAAGAAGATGAAAATTATACCAAATATACAGAAGTAAGTGGAATCGAATTTTCTTATCCATCAAATTATAAATCAATAGGAAATTCAAACCAACCAACTTTTACTGATCCAGAAATATTAGGAGCATCTGTAGGTTTAGTTTATGAAAGTTCACAAGGACTAAACATTGAAAAATATATGGAAGCTTCTATTGCTGGTATAGAAAAAACATTAACAACCAATACTGAAATTCAAAAAGAATATATTAATCTTAATGGTGTAAAAGCAGGAAAAATTTCTTATGAAATGTCACAACGTGGAACGAGTATGAAATTAACACAAGTTGTTATCATAAAAGATGGAAATGCATATGTATTAACAATTGGTTGCCTTCCAGATGATGTTGAAAAAATGCAAGAAACAACAGAAAAAATTATAAAATCTTTCAAATAGAAAATATGTGCCATTGGAATTCCAAGTGGCACATATTTTTAATATTGTTTGTTTTTTAGGTTAATAGCAATTTGCTTTTGAGCATCTTTTTTTGCTAAGTCTTGACGTTTATCATAAAGTTTTTTTCCTTTTCCAATTCCTAATTCTATTTTAACATAGCTCCCTTTGAAGTAAAGACTAATAGGAACCAGACTATAACCTTTTTGTTTCGTTAATCCAATTAATTTATTAATTTCTTTTTTGTGTAATAAGAGTTTTCGATCTCGCAGAGGATTTTTATTAAAAATATTTCCATGTTCATAAGGACTAATATGCATACCACAAATAAACATTTCACCATTTTTTAAGTAAGCATAAGAATCTTTTAAATTTATTTTTCCATATCGTATGGATTTTATTTCTGTACCGCTTAAAACAATTCCTACTTCAATTTTGTCTTCTATATTATAATTGTGATAAGCAGTAGGATTTTTAGCTATTAATTTTGTATTCATTTTATTTACCTCAATTTGAATTTTTTTTATTATAACATAAATAGGAATATTATAGAATAGGAAATTTAATTTTTATAGATGTTTTTTAAAATTTCTATTTTTTTAAGTAATATAGAAAAAGTTGCTAAAAAGATAAACTTTTAGCAACTTTACATTTAATCTCTTCCATTATAATCAGAAGAACGTACTTGCATAGAGTAATACCAAACTAAAGCAACAATTGCAATTGCTGCAATACCCATAATAAGCCAAGTCCACGCAGTAGCATTCATACCCATAAAAGTATTGTCTGCTGTTGTGGCAGTTCGGGTTGCAGTGTAATTGTTAGGATTGGTTGTAGTAGTTCTCATATCATTGGTAGCATTTGTTATACCATTCATAACAGCATTTCCCATATTGTTGGCTCCTTGTTCCATTCTTCCAGTAGCATCTTTTGATGCATTTGAAATGCTTTTTCCAGCATCTTCTATTGCATTTTCAGCACCACCAACAACATCTCTTACACCATTGGCAACATCTTGAAGTCCGTTATTAGCCATACAGATCGTAAAAGAACAGATTGTAGCAAGAAGAATTGCCATACTGATCAATAATTTTTTGTACATAAAATTATCCTCCTATTTAAAATTTCAATGAAGCTTATTAGTTTTCATATATAATATGAAAATTAAATACTATTTATAGTATTTTAGAAAAGGAGAAAATTTATACAACAAAAAACTCTCAAATTTGAGAGTTTTTAACAATTTTTTTTATTGTTTTAATCGAATTAAAATAGCGATTGCTAAAAGTAACAAAAGAATTCCTATTACGATCAATAAAATGTTAAGTATTGTTGATAATCCTAATCCTGTATCAGTTGTTGAATTTAGGTCACTAATTGTAGTTGGTGTTCCATAAGTTGAAGTGTTTGTCGTATCATAAGAAGTATCATTGATAGTATCATCAATATTTTCATCATAGCTAGAGCTAAAATTACTAGTATTAGATGTATTATCAGTATTGGTAGTTGTGTTTGAATTGGTATTTAAATCTGTGTTGCTATTCGTGTTTGTATAACTGGTATTGTTGGCAGAAGAATTGGAAAGTAAAGTATTATTACCAGTTAAGTCGTCAGGCATATTTAAGTCAACTGCATAACAGAAATTAAATCCAAAAAGAATCGTTATTATTGTTAAAATAAAAAATAATTTTTTTGTTTTCATTGTTTTATTACCTCCATTTGAACCAATTTGGTTAATTCTTTTGTTTCTTTAATATGATAACAAAAAAGTTTTAAGTTGTCTAGTAAATTTTAGAAATTTGTACAAATTATTGTAAAAGGTTTTAGATTATGATATAAAATGAAAAAGTGAGGTTATGAAGAAAATGTTGGCTATTATAATAATATTAGGAATTTTTATATTAGTGGCTGTAATATTGGTTAATTTTTATGTTGTAGTGACGACTAAAAACCAAATCAAAACAGAAAATGAAAGCGTTTCAATTGGGAAAATGGACTGCATTTTGGTCTTGGGAGCAGGTATTTGGGGAGATAAACCAAGTCCAATGTTAGAGGATCGATTATTACAAGCAATTTCATTGTATGAAAAAAAAGTTGCTCCTAAAATAATTATGAGTGGAGATCATAGTAAAGAAAATTATGACGAAGTAAATATTATGAAACAATTTGCAATTGAAAAAGGAGTTCCTTCTGAAGATATTTTTATGGATCATGCAGGGCTTTCTTCGTATGAAAGTTTGTATCGTGCCAAAGAGATTTTTGGCGTAAATAAAGTGATGATTGTGACACAAAAATATCATTTGTATCGTTCTTTATATATCGCGAATCAATTACCAATAAAAGCTTATGGGGTAAGTGCCAATCCAAGAAAATATGCAGGACAAGTTTATCGCGACTTTAGGGAGATTTTGGCAAGAAATAAGGATTTTGTAAAATGTATTTTTAAGCCAAATCCAACATTTTTAGGAGATAAGATTTCGATTACAACAAATGGAGATGTAACAAATGATAAATAAATTTACTTTAAATGTGTATTTTTGAAAAATTTGTATATAATATAATTAACAATGAGAAAGGATTGGTGATGATATGATACAAATTAGACCAGTAACTGATTTGCAAAATGATTATGCTTCCATTGAAAAGGAAGTTTTAGATAGTGATGAAACGATGTATTTGACAAAAAATGGATATGGTTCTATGGTTATGATGAGTTTAGAAAAATATACTCAATTAACAGATAAATCGAATCACTTGATTTCATCAGAAACAAATGGGAATACTAGAAAGGAACATATTGAAATTATTTCAAGACCTAAAAGAGTGGTTGATGATGATGATGAATAACAAAAAAATAAACTTGAAGTGTCAGATTGATGCTTCAAGTTTTTATGATGAGAAACAAAATTATAAATAATATCTTTAAGAAAATTTTTCTTGTCAATATAGCAAAATCATGTTAAAATAAAAACATAATTTATTTTGTTGAAGTCTATTATAGACAAAGTAACATTAACAAATTTTTAGACAATAGCAGGAGGAAAATGAAATGATTCGATGCCACGATTTTTTTAATGGGGAATATTATGAAGATACCTTTACTGGAGAAAAAATTTCTTTATGGGAATATGATAAAAGAAAATACGAAGAAGAAAAAAGGCGGAAAAATCAACAATATATATTAATAGAAAAATGTGAGAGTCTAATTAAGGATTCGTATTTCTATTGTGATATGTTTCGATGGTATTATAATCCATTAGAGGAAAAACCAAAAAACGTGATCGTATTATCTGAGACGGAGTATATAAAAAAAGAAGAAGATGGATACTATTATCGGGCTTACAGAGGTAAAAGCTATATTTTTTTAGAAGTAATTACCAATAAAAAATTAAAACTAGAGAAATCAGTAAAATTAGAAAAGCAAAAAAATTCTCTAGTAGAAATAAAAAAAGGTCGTATCATCATCTATCGTTCTCAGAAACAATTTTTAGAGGAAAATTTAATTTAATTTGTTAATAACCAAACACAGCCAATAGCAACTCTAATTTGAGAAGCGAATGGTTGTGTTTTTTATCATTGATAATACTTGGAGTAGAGGTAAACTTTTGATAAAGTTTGGAATTAATTATTAAAAAAGCAAGAAATCCAACACAAGAAGAATTGAAAATAGAAATATACTGTGATATACTTATAATTATAACAAAAAGTTGTTCTTTGAAAGGAGTAGTATATGAGTGACAGGATAATAGGTCGTTTAACAAAGATTAATTGTTCAGGAAGCCATTGGGAAAAATTAGGATTTACTAATATCGTGCCACAAAAAGGAGAATCTATTGTTTATATTAATGAAGAAGGAAGGAGAATCGAGACAGGAGAGAAAGTAACTACAACAGATTATGATGAATCCGATTCAGATGCAATTATAATAAACAACAAGTATATTTTAATTTGGTAAGTTTGATACTATTCAAAAAAAAGAGAGGTTTTGTTGGTTGCAAAACCTCTCGAATTATTTATAACTTAATCTTAGGCTGATACTTTTCCAACCACATATTAACCTGACAAAGATAAGCCATAAGTTGAGGACCAGTCATTGAGTGTCAGAAAACAATACGAAAAGATATATTTAGAGCCTGTAAGGAAATATGGAAAATGATAAATGGGTGTTTTTTAATAAATTTTGTAAAAATAATAAAAATTAATACTGTGGTTACCTAAAAATACAAAAGAAAGGAAGATAATATTATAAATAAAGAAGAAAGTGAAAATAAAAAAGAGAAAAAGTATGAATATAAAGTAATTCAAACTTTTAGTGAAGATGGATCAACATTTCAAGAAGTAA
>JAAVZN010000084.1 GCA_022791675.1 Clostridia bacterium
AATCCAGGAGAATTTTATGCTTTACCACAAGCACCACAACAATTTAAACAATTATTAATGGTAGCGGGTTTTAACAAATACTATCAAATTGCTCCATGTTTTAGAGATGAAGACCCAAGAGCAGATAGAGCACCAGGAGAATTTTATCAGTTAGACTTTGAAATGAGTTTTGCAACCCAAGAGGACGTTTTCCAAGTTATGGAGGAAGTAGTACCATTTACCTTTCAAAAATTTACCAATTGGAAAGTAGACGAAGGACCATTTATACGTATTCCATACAAAGAAGCCATGGAGAAATATGGAATTGATAAACCAGATTTAAGAAATCCACTCATCATTCAAGATGTAACAAGTGTATTTGAAAATTCAGATTTCAATGCATTTAAAGGAAAGACCATTAAAGCAATTGTTGTGCCAGAGGGAGCAAAGCAAGGAAGAAAATTCTTTGATAAAATGGGAGAATATGCAATGACTGATGAAGTGGGAGCCAAAGGTTTAGCTTGGGTGAAATGGGAAGAAGATGGAGAAGTAACAGGAGGAATTGCAAAATTTATAACAAAAGATATCAAGGAAAAATTGGAAAAAGAATATGAAGTGAAAAAAAATTCAGCAATCTTCTTTGTTGCAGACGAATTTGAAAAAGCACAAAAAATAGCAGGACTGGTTCGAATCGAATTGGGAAATCGATTAGACTTAATCGAAAAAGGAGTTTACAAATTCTGTTTCATTGTAGACTTTCCAATGTATGAATTATCAGAGGAAGGAACCATCGACTTTAGTCATAACCCATTTTCTATGCCACAAGGTGGATTAGAAGCTTTAGAAAACAAAAATCCATTAGATATATTAGCTTATCAATATGACTTAGTATGTAATGGCTATGAAATGGCATCAGGAGCTGTTAGAAATCATAATCCAGAAACGATGGTCAAAGCTTTTGAAATAGCAGGCTATTCAGAAGAAGACGTAAAAAATCGATTTGGAGCTTTGTATCATGCTTTTCAATATGGAACACCACCACATGCAGGAGCAGCGCCAGGTGTAGACAGAATGATTATGTTAATTGCTAATTCACAAAATATAAGAGAAATCATAGCATTTCCAAAAAATAAAAAAGCAAGAGACTTATTAATGCGAGCACCATCTGTTGTCAATAAACAGCAACTAGATGATGTACACATTCAATTAAAATAAAGTAAGAGGGATTACAGGGACGATCCTTAAAATCCCAGTAAAAAAAGGAGGAAACGATGGAATATAGATTTAAACCTAGTGATAAAGTATGTTCACAAGAAATGATTGTAGAATTAGATGGAGAGATTGTGAAAAAAGTCACGATTGTTGGAGGGTGTGCTGGCAACACCGTTGGAGTTTCGAGTTTGATTCAAGGTATGAAAATTGAGGAGGCAATTAGAAGATTAAAAGGAATACCATGTGGTTATCGAGGAACATCATGTCCAGATCAGCTAGCAAAGGCATTAGAAGAAGCTTTAGAACAGATAAAAAACAATTAGATAGGTACAAAATAGATCATGATAAGTAGAAGGGAATTACTAGATGGAAAAAAAGAAAGTGTTATTAGGTATGAGTGGAGGTGTTGATAGCTCTGTATCAGCAGTATTGCTCCAAAAACAAGGATATGAAGTGATTGGTTGTACGATGAGATTGTGGGAAAAGGAAGATGAAAATCAAGCAATCCTTGATGCAAAAAAAGTATGTGATGAACTAGGGATTTTACATGATACAATAGATTGTAGAAAAGATTTTAAAGAAAAAGTGGTCAACAACTTTATTCAAGAATATAAAATAGCAAGAACACCCAATCCATGCATTGAATGTAATAAATATTTAAAATTTGGAGTTTTTTATGAAAGGGCAAAAGAATTACAATGCGATTATTTGGCTACTGGTCATTATGCTAGTATAGAGTTTTCAAAGAAATATCAACAATATGTTCTAAAAAAATGCAAAGAAGAAAGAAAAGATCAAACGTATTTTTTGTATACAATTTCTAGGGAAGAATTAGAGCATGTAATTTTTCCTTTACAAAATTATACGAATAAAGAAGAAATCAGAAAAATAGCAGAAGAAAATTATTTATCGGTGGCACAAAAAAAGGAAAGTCAAGAGATTTGTTTTATTCCAAATGATAATTATCAAGAATTTTTGAAGGGATATGGAGAATACAAAAGCAAAGTAGGAAATATCGTTTTGCAAGATGGTTCAATTTTAGGGCAACATCAAGGGTTGATTCATTATACAGTTGGGCAAAGAAAGGGTCTAGGAATTGCTTATAAAAAACCTTTATATGTATTAGGATTGAACAAGGATAAAAATGAAGTGATTGTTGGAGAAGAAGAAGAACTGTATCAAAAACAATTATATGCAAAAGATATGAATTGGATTGTGGGAGAACAATTGAAGAAACCACTTGTTTGTAAAGCTAAAATTAGATATCGTGCAAAAGAAGCGGAGTGCACAGTATATCCAGAACAGGATAAAATTAAAGTGATTTTCCAAGAAAATCAAAGAGCTATCACTTCACGGACAATCTGTTGTTTTTTATGATGAAGAAGGAATTGTATTGGGTGGAGGAAAAATTTTATAAAAAAACTTGTATAATCCTGTTAATTGTGATATAAATAAACTATAAAAATAATGCTACAGAAAGAAAGGCGGAATTTTTGTGGAACAAGAAATGGAAAAGGAATTGAAAACAATCTTAATCGTAGATGATGAGCCATCGATAAGAGATTTGTTAAGATATAATTTAGAAAGAGAAGGATATCGAATCATTGAAGCATCTGATGGTATGGAAGGTGTTAATATGGCATTAGAACAAAAACCAGATATTATGCTTTTAGATATCATGCTTCCGAAATTAGATGGATTGTCTGTTTGTAAAAGAGTAAAAAATTCTTTAAATATTCCAATTATTATGCTTACAGCAAAAGCGGAAGAAATTGATACCATTTTAGGATTAGAATTAGGGGCAGATGACTATATTACAAAACCATTTAGTGTAAGAGAATTAGCAGCTAGAGTGAAAGCTAATTTAAGAAAAATAGAAGTCGTTTCAACCAATGAAAAATCATCAGATTTATCCAATGAAGAGAAAAAGAAAAAAGATAGTAAAATAATAGTAGGAGATTTAGAATTAGATTTGGATAAATTTGAAGTTAAGGTTAGAGGAGAAATCATTGATTTAACACTAAGAGAGTTTGAAGTACTAAAATTTTTAGCTTCTCAACCAGAACAAGTAGTAACAAGAGAAACCTTATTGGAAAAAGTTTGGGGATATGAATATTTTGGTGATATTCGTACCGTTGATGTAACTGTTAGAAGAATTAGAGAAAAGATTGAAAAAGATACTTCTATTCCTAAAATACTAATTACGAAAAGAGGAGTAGGTTATTATATAGCATCTAATTGAAAAAAACAATGATAAAAAGTCAAAACTGGTAATATTTTAACTAATATTATCAGTTTTTATTGGATCAAAAAAGCAGATTTTTGTCGAAAAATGCGATGAAAAGTAAAACAAAATAGAAAGAATCTATTGACAAAATAACGGTAAGAAATTATACTTGAATAAATTATATAATTTATAAACTACATAAGGAGGGAAAACAATTAGTGCACTAAAAAATATATGAACAGAAAATTTATATCAAAAAGTAATAGAGTATTACGAAAAGTTTTAAATTCGAAAGAAAATTTAGATATCATAAAAGATTTTATAGAAGTTTTTTTGAAAATAGAAATTCAACAAATAGAATTAAATCCATATTTACAAATCAAATCTAAGAATTTGCCATCAGAAGAGAATTTTGGAATAGCAGATGTAAGAATCAAGAAAAAAGATGGTGAAGAGCTAAACATTGGTATTCAATTTATAGATGGTTATTATGCACAAAATAAAATGTTATTATATTATGCGCAAATACATGCGAATCAATTAGAATATCAAGACAACAGAAAAATGACAAAAACAATTACCATAAATATATTAGACTTTAGCTATTTAAAATCGAATCAGTATTTTAACAAAATAGTAATACCATCTAAGGTAGAGGAGATGATAGAATTATATGTATTAGAATTGCCAAAGTTTAATGCAGTAAGTAAAGTAATAACAAACAAACAAGAAGCATGGATTGCATATTTATGTGGTGAAACAGAAAAAATAATCGAAAGTAAAATAAGAAAATTAGATAAAATTAAAAAATTGGACAAACTGTTGGATCAGTATTGGGAGAAAGAAGTAATGGAATAAAAAGAAAAACGACAATAATTGCCGTTTTTCAGAAACATAGGGAGTTTCTACTGTGTTTGTGTTAAAGTTTGTTTTAAAGTTACTTTTATAATGGTACCTTCTTGTACTTGTTCATCTTTTGCATAATCCTGTGAAGTAACAACACCTGAACCTTCCATAATAATATTTAGATTTTTAGCTTTTAAAGCATTAATAGCCTCAGAAGCGTTCATATTTCGCAAATCAGGAACAGCAACAGAAGTTGAAATGCTACTTCCTTGTCCATAAAGTACAATAATTGAATTTTTTAAAAGTGAATTACCAGGTTTTGGTGTTTGATCTTCTACTAAAAGCGTATTAGGATCTCCATCTACATAAATTTTAGTATGGAATCCAGCAGACTTTAATATTTTTTCAGCTTCTGCAACTGTTTTATTTCTTACATCAGGTACAACAATTGTATTATTAGAATTCGTATTACTAGAAGCATCTTCATCAGAAGGAACACCTAGATAAGGTAAGATTTCAGATAACATTTGTGATACAACAGGACCTGCGACTTGACCACCTTGATGGCCATTTTTTCCTTGTGGTTTATAAAGAGTAAGAAGTAGTACAATTTGTGTATCCTCAATGGGAGAAATTGCAACATAAGATGCAACGTATCCTTCTTCTTCTCTACCAATAGGAGGTTCAGAAGTACCAGTTTTGCCACCAATTGAATAACCAGATACAGCGGCATGTCTACCAGAACCATCTGTTACAACAGATTCCATCATTGATTTGATTTGCTCAGAAGTCTGTTTTGAAATAATTTGTCTAACTTGTGTAACAGGAACTTCAGTGGTAGTATTGGTATCTGTATTTGTTATTTCTTTTACAATACGAGGTTTCATTAGTTTTCCATCATTTGCAATAGCTGAAATAGCAGTAATCATTTGAAGAGGAGTAACATTTAATCTCTGTCCAAAAGACATGGTAGCAAGTTCGACAGGACCAACTTTATCTAAACTTTGGAATAAGCTTGATTGTTCTCCATATAGTCCAGAGTTAGTAGAAGTAAACAATCCAAAAGCATTATAGTATTTGTATAAAGTAGAAGCCCCCATTCTTTGCCCTAGTTGCATAAATGCTGGGTTACAGGAATTGCATAATGATTTTCTCAAAGTTTGTTGTCCATGAGGATTAGTAGCCCAACAACTAATTTTAATACCAGAAATTTCTTCATATCCTTTACAATAAAAATCATTTGTTTTATCTGTTTGTGTAATATTTTCCTCTAAAGCAACAGCAGATGTTATTACTTTAAAAGTAGAACCAGGTTCATAAGTTTCTCCTACTGACTTATTAACCCACATTTTGAATAATGCTTCGTTCTTATCTTCTGAAGAAAGAGAATCATAAGTTTTGGCTAAAGTAGCATTAGGGGTATAAGGAGAATTTAAATCATAGTCTGGGTAGGAAGCCATAGCAAGAATATCACCAGTTTTAGGATTCATAGCAATGACATTTCCTCCACGTTCACAATTATTTTCATCAACTGCTTGTTTTAAATATTTTTCTACAATCGATTGTATATTTAAATCAATACTAAGTGTTAAATCACTACCATTTTCAGCAGAAATATAAGTTTCTTCAGCATTTGGAATTTCTTGTTGGTCACTTCCTTTCGAACTTACAATTTTTCCAGGAGTACCAGTTAAAACAGATTCCCATTTTGCTTCAATACCACTCAATCCTTGGTTGTCACTACCACAAAAGCCAATTACATTGGAAGCGACTGTACTATAAGGATAATATCTTTTGGTATCTTCATCAATGTTGATTCCAGCAGTAATTTTATTTTCATCAATCCATTGTTTCAATTGTTCTACTTTTTCTTGTTCTACTTTTTTTATAATGGTTTCTACCTTAGAGGTACTATTAACTTTTTCAAATATTTCATTATAATCCAATGCAAATATTTCAGATAATCCTTTTGCTACTTTCTCTTTATAATCTTTTGTTTCAGAATCTGTATCTTTTACAATTTTAGTTGGATTAATGGTTATGGTGTCTACTTGAGCACCAATAGCAAGTGCTTTTCCAGTTGAATCATAAATATTACCACGTTTTGGACTAATAATTTGATTAATGGTTTGTTGCTGATAGGCTTTTTCTTTTAGGAAATTGCCTTGTACAAATTGAAGAAACCCTATTCTACCAATCAAAAGAACAAATATAACAAGAGTAATAACCATCAACAATTTTAATTTTTTAGTATGGATTAAATTTTTAGAATCAAAACTAGTTTTGATTTTTACAATTTTATGATTATCTGTTTTGATGGTTTTTCTTTTATTTTTTTGATTGTTTTGATGCTTTTTTCTATTCTTATTATTACTATTTGAGCTATTTTTCATATTTTTATCATTCCTTTTTATGAGAAATCTTTTGTTTATGATATTGTATCTTAAAAATATTGAAAAATCAAGAAAAATATAATAAAATAAAAGAAGGATAAAAAAAGAGAATAGGAAGGTTAAAAATGAATACAATCTTAGAAGAAACAAAATTCATTATGAACAAATATCATATTAAGGCAAATAAATCTTTAGGACAAAACTTCTTAATTAGTGAGGAAGTAGTACAAACCATAGTAGAAAGCAGTGAAATAAAAAAAGAAGATTTAATTATTGAAATTGGTCCAGGATTAGGGACATTGACGCAATTTTTATTACAAGAAGCAGGAAAAGTAATTTGCATCGAATTAGATTCCAAAATGAATGATATTTTAAAGGATCGATTTTTACTTTATAAAAATTTTGAGTTGATGAATCAAGATGTATTAAAGGTTGATTTGAAAAAATTAATTGCGGAAGAAAAGGAAAAAAATCCAGCTATTAAAAACATAAAAATAGTAGCTAATTTACCATATTATATTACAACACCTATTATTATGAAATTATTAGAAGAGGAATTGCCTTTAGAAAGTATAACCGTTATGATTCAAAAAGAAGTAGCGGATCGATTGATTGCCATACCAGGAGAAAAAGAAACAGGGGCGATTACTTATAGTGTATATTATTATGCACAATCACAAGATATTTTGGAGGTTCCAAATCATTCTTTCATACCAGAACCAGAAGTAACATCAAAGGTAATTAAATTAAACATTAGGAAAACACCGATTGTTGAAATAGAGAAAAAAGATAAGATGTTTCAAATAATAAAATGTGCTTTTATGCAAAGAAGAAAAACTTTATTAAATGCACTTGTAAATACAAAGATTTTTGAAAATAAAGAAAAAGGAATGCAGATTTTGGAAAAGTTAAATATAGGGCTAAATGTTAGACCAGAAAATCTAACATTGGAAGATTATGCAAAAATTTCAAATTTTTTTTAATTAGAAATACAAAAAAGTATTCTCTTTTAATAATTGATATGATATAATAAAAAGGAAAGTATAAAATAAGGAGAATAAGATGAATCAGATTTTAGTTACTAAAAAATTATATGTAACACCAGAGCTAAAGAAAAAAAAGAAACTCTATAAATTTGAGTTCTTTGTATCTGTTTTTTTAGTGTGTGTTTTATTATCTGCTTATATTTATGCTGAATATGATAGAAATAAAAGTGAACAACTTTCACAAGAAATTTTAGCAAATCTTGATATACCAGAGGATACAACGATTGCTAAAAACAATGTATTGGTTGTTGTACTAGATGATATGCCAGAAGCAGAACCAAATGAGACAGAAACGAATCCTTCTAGTTCTACGAGTATTGCCCAGGCTATGCAAAAAACATCAAGTGGTTATTATTATAAAACAGTAGCAACCATTAATATACCAAAAATAAATGTTACTTATCCAATCATTGATGGACCTACAGATAGTGCAGAAGAAACAGAAGATTTATTAAAAATATCACCTACTAGGTTTTGGGGACCAGAGCCTAATGAGGTTGGTAATTTCTGTATAGTAGGTCATAATTATAGAAATAGTAGATTTTTTAGTAAAGTACCTAATTTAATAGAAGGAGATACCATTGAAATAACAGATTTATCAGGAAAAATGATTCCATATAAAGTATATACCAAATATCAAGTGGATCCAACTGATGTTAGTTGTACAACACAATTAACAAATGGAAGAAAAGAAATTACTTTGATTACTTGTACAGATGATAGCAAATATAGAGTTGTGGTCAAAGCAAGAGAAGTAAAGTAAATTAAAATAGTACAAATTCGATATGATTTTGTACTATTTTTTGTTGTAAAAAGTGTCGATAGTAAAATAATTACATATAATATAGAAAGTAGGAATGAAGGGAGACAAAAAAGTGGCTAAAATTTTGATATTTAATAATGATACTGACAGAATGGAGACTTATTATAGAGGCGAAAGTGAACCAATGCCATATAATACAAATGGAACTTTAAAGGTAAAAGAATTTAGAGGTTCAAGCAAAAGTAATATATTGTGGTCAACTAAAAGGTGTATGCAAAGTTGGAATAGTCAAAGATATATATATGGGGGGCCAATTCCAGTGGGATTTGCTTTTAAAAGACCTTATGAAGGGCGGACATGGAAATCAAAGTCAACATTATGCAGGTGTTGCTTTTGATGTAGGGCAAACATTATCTTCTAGTCAAAGAAATAGATTATGGAATTCGGCTAATGATTCAGGAGTGTGGGCTTATGTGGAACCAATTCGATTAACACCAACTTGGGTTCATTTTGACAAACGATTTGGAAAGCCAGCTTGCTCAACAGGGGGATTCCCAACCATTAGAAGAGGAAGTTTAAGCAACTATGTGCTAATTGCGCAAGACGACTTAAATACATTAGGGTTCAGAACAGGAGGATTGGACGGAATTTTTGGAGGAGCTACACAGAATGCTGTAATAGCATATCAAAGATCAAGAGGATTATCAGCAGATGGAATAGTAGGTTGTAATACATGGAGATCTTTGCAAGAAAACGTAGTAGGTACAGGGGCAACTAGTACAACTATAAATTAAAATGCCTAAGTGGAAAACCACTTTTTAGGCATCTTTTTGCATTTTAATTAATTCATTTGCCAATACAGACAGAACACTTTTATTATATTCATTCAATTTCATATAATTTTCTAAAAATTTATCATCTGCAATTGTATCTAAAATAGGAGACTTATTATTGATTAAATCATTAAAAAGAAAATCGGAACTAATATTAAGGGCTTTGCACACATTAATAATAGTAGTAGCACTACCAAAAGCAATTCCTCTTTCTAGTTGACTAATGTATCTGGGAGATAAAGATAATTTTTCAGCTAATTGTTCTTGTGTATATTCTGCTTTTGATCGAGCTAATTTAATTTTCTTTCCGATATTTTTTCTTAAAATTCTTTCTTCATTTTTCATAAGGTATCCTCCTTATATTTTTATATAAAAAGTATAGCAATTAGAAAACTAAAAAAGAACGAACTATCAATAAGAAAAAGGATTTTAAATAAAACGATTAGTTCAATAGCTTTTTTCTTTTCATAACATGAAAAATGAATGAAATAACAAAATAGGAATAAAAAAATAAAAAAATTTCAAAAAAAGCTTGCAAAATAAGAAAAGTTATATTAAAATCTATATGAAGTGGAGAAAAGTGGTACAAAGTGGTGAAAAAGTGGAAGGGAGTGAAAACTCTTGTTAATAGGTGAATACGAGCATTCAATTGATGCAAAAGGCAGAGTTATTATGCCAGCAAAATTGAGAAACGACATGGGAGATAAGTTCATCGTAACAAAAGGTCTAGATGGATGTTTATTTGCGTTTTCACAAAATGAATGGTTGAATTTTGAAACCAAATTAAAAACACTACCACTTTCAGATAAAAATGCCAGAAACTTTGTAAGATTTTTCTTATCAGGAGCTACTGAGTGTGAAATTGATAAACAAGGAAGATTTTTACTTCCGAATAATTTAAGAATTTCTGCAAACCTAGAAAAAGAAGCTGTGATTATAGGAGTCGGAACAAGACTTGAAATTTGGGACAAGCAAACATGGAAAAATTGCGATGAAAATATTTCAGCAGATGAAATTGCAGAAAATATGACAATGTTAGGTATATAACTTGAAAAAGTTTATATAAAAACAAAAGACAAAATTACCAATGAAAAATCAGTTACAAAAGATAACCATACAAAAGAAATATAGAAAAGAACAAAAGACAAAAAGACAAAAGATAAAGTAACAAAAGATTTTTTGAAAATGCAAAAGAAGGCTTTAACATAAGACACTTAAAAAACCAAAAGAAAAAACATAGAAAAGAAAGTCAGCTGGTAATTTTAGCAATTACCAGCTTTTTTAAAAATAGAGGTGTCAAATGGAATTTAAACATAAACCTGTCATGCTAACAGAATGTATAGAAGGATTAAAAATAAAACCAGAAGGAATCTATGTAGATGGAACGTTAGGAGGAGCAGGACATAGCAAACAAATTGTACAAAAACTATCCAAACAAGGACAATTGATAGGAATTGACAGAGATGAAGAAGCATTGGCAGTAGCGAAAAATAAATTAAAAGAATATTCTAATATAAAATATATCCATGACAATCATGACAAAATGAAGGAAATATTGAAACAATTGAACTTAGAGCAAGTAGATGGAATTCTTTTAGACTTAGGAGTTTCTTCTTATCAATTAGATGAAAGAAATAGAGGA
The DNA here is from genome assembly GCA_022791675.1 of Clostridia bacterium. GTDB lineage: Bacteria > Bacillota > Clostridia > TANB77 > CAG-508 > CAG-269. The sequence goes on from JAAVZN010000084.1 coordinate 10,942, forward strand.
TTTAGTTATTTGGGAGAAAATATTTTAGACATGAGAATGGATAAAACACAGGAGTTAACAGCTAGAACGGTATTAAATGAATATTCTGAACAAAAGTTAGCTCAATTAATTTATGAATATGGAGAAGAAAGATTTTCGAGGCAAATTGCTAAAAATATTTGTAAAGAAAGAGAAGTAACTCCAATTCAAACAACAAAACAATTAACCCAAATAATCGAAAAATCCATTCCAAAATCCAAACAAAAAGATGGACACCCTGCTAAAAGAACATTTCAAGCCATTCGAATAGAAGTAAATGATGAAATTAGACCATTATATCAAACGATAAAACAATGCATTGAATGTTTGAAAAAAGGAGGAAGATTATGTGTTATAACCTTTCATTCCTTGGAAGATCGAGCCGTTAAAAATGCTTTTAATGAAGCAAAAGGAAAATGTATTTGTCCAAGTGATTTACCATATTGTGTATGTGGAGCTAAATCATTGGGAGAAATTATAACCAAAAAACCAATTATTGCCAAAAAGGAAGAAATAGAAGAGAATTCAAGAAGTAAAAGTGCCAAACTAAGAATTTTTGAAAAGAGATAGGAGGTGAATAACTTATGGTAAGAAGTAGGTATGAGTATGGAACAAATCCAAGAAAATTAGAGCCAGATGTACAAAGAAGAAAAACAACACAAAAAAAGAAAATAAAAGTAGTTGAAGATTTGCCAAAGCAGGATAACAAAATTTTAAAAGAACAAAAGAAACAGCAGACAAAATTAACATTAGTTGTTATCGGTATTTTTATCATACTATTGACCATAAGTTATAGAAACTCACAAATTAATGAGAAATTTAATCAAGTACAATCTTTAAAAAGAGAATTATCTTTGATTCAAAAAGAAAATGAACAATTAAAGGTTAGTATTGCTAATAGTGTAAATCTAAATACGGTCGAAAAATTGGCAAAAGAAAAACTTGGAATGCAAAAATTAACCAACAAACAGACGATGTATATTACATTACCAAAAAAAGATTATGTGGAAGCAACAACGGAAGAAGTGATAATAAAAGATGAAAAAAACTGGTTTGAGAAAATAATGGATTTAATATTTTAAAATATAAACTTTCTAATGAAATCGTTAGAAAGTTTTTTTGTTGGATAGAAAAATCAAAAAAATTCAAGATATCCCATTTGTTCTTTAGACCTACGGAATGAAATAATAGAAGACAAAGAAAAGAAAATATTACAAAATCATTTCAAAAAAGAAAACAAATTGTAAAACTACAAAAAAAGGCTTAAGCAAGCATATAATGTAGAAGGTAAAAAAGCAAAAAGAGAAAGAAGAGAAGTTGAAAGAAAAATAGAAAATTGTTACAATTTAGACAAATATATTTAGAAAACAAATAGGTTGAAAAATGAAAAAATTTCAGCCCAATTTTTAGTGAAGGAAAGGATGAAAAAAATGAAAAAGAAAATTAGCATCATATTTGCAATTTTAATTCTAATTTTGACAACTACTTTATCATATGCCACCTCAAAAGTGGAAGCGACTTTAACAGCCACTTCTCAAAAGTTATATGAAAAAGAAACAGTTGTATTTACCTTAAAAGTGGATAGCTTCCAAGACATAAATCATGGAATTAATGCCTACAAAGGGGTTTTGGAATATGACAAAACCATATTTGAAGAAGTAAAAGAAGCTAATTTTAAAGCATTAAGTGGTTGGGAGGGATTAGAATATAATTCCCAAACTTGCGAATTTGTTGTTTATAAAAAAGCAGGAACTACTCTAGAAGAAAACATAGTAGAAGTATCACTTCAAGTAAAAGAAGGGGTAAAAGCTACTAAAACAGAAGTTAAAATGCTAGATATGGTAACTTCGCAAGGAAAAGAAGATATTTATGTAGTAAATGAGAAAAAGGCTAATCTTGAAATGGACATTATAGAAGAACAAAAGCCAGATGAAAAACCAGATGACAAACCAATTGAGAAACCGGGTGATCAAAATCCAGAGGATCAAGATCCAGGGGAAGTACCACCTAGTAAACCAAACATCGAAAAACCAAATAACAATAAACCAAATGGTGGTGTACAGTCAGGAAATCAAGATAATCCATATCAGGGAAAACTACCAAAAACGGGTAGAAATTATACCATGCTATTCTTATTACTAGCAGTAGAAGTACTATTAGCAGTAAGAGCTGTTCATTTTGGAAAGAAATGGATAGCAAGTGAGAAAACAAAAGCAACAGTTGTTGCAACACTAGCCATTGTATTATCAATGCAATTGATAGGAACGGTTTATGGAGCTGTTACTACCTTCGCTCAAAAAGGAGAACTAAATGGAGATGGAGCCATTAACTATGCAGACGTTAGTTTGTTAGAAGCTCATTTAATTCATTTGAAACCATTAGGAGAAGAC
>JAAVZN010000006.1 GCA_022791675.1 Clostridia bacterium
GCAGTTTCAATTACTGTTACTGGAATTACATTTCCTTTTTCATCAAAAATTTGTGTCATACCGATTTTTTTTCCGATAATTCCTTTTTTCATTTTCTTTCTTTCCTCCTATACGTTTCACCGCATAAGTTATCCGTAATAAAAAGTTCCTTCGAACGGCTAACTTAACTATTGGCTGACTTTAGTCAGCTTGGCTAAATATTTTTCCTTGTTATTTTACAACTTAATTTCTATATCAACACCAGCTGGTAACTCTAATTTCATTAGACTGTCAACTGTTTTTTGTGTTGGATATAAGATATCAATAACTCTTTTATGTGTTCTCATTTCAAATTGTTCTCTTGAATCTTTGTATTTGTGTGGAGAACGTAAAATTGTTACGATTTCTTTTTGTGTTGGTAATGGAATAGGACCTGATACTTTTGCTCCTGTTTTTTTAGCAGTATCTACTATTTTTTCAGCAGACTGATCTAAAACTACATGGTCATAAGCTTTCAATCTTATTCTAATTTTCTCACTTGTTGCAATTGTGTTTGCCATTGTAATTTTCCCTCCTTCTTTTTTTATGATTGCAATCTCATTTTGTTCGATTGCATAAGTCATCTGTAGCTCGCGTAGCTTCGCACAGCTAACTTAATTACTTTGGCAAGTTAAAACGCACTCTGGTGTTTCGAATATCACCTTTAGAAAAACCCAAAAACTGCATGATAATTTTGGGATAAGTACATTTTCTTACCGCCTGGTCTTTGCCATAACATACTCCACCAAAGTTCCCTCCATTCTACTATTCCGTAAGAATGTAGCCACATTTGGCTTCTACGCTTTTATTTCATGCCTATATATTATACAACGCTTGTTTCCGTATGTCAAGAGAATTTTTACAAATTTGTCATATTTTTGTTATCCTTCTAGAATTTAACATTTTTATAAAAATTGTATATTTTTTATCAAAAATAGAAATACTAAAAAAAGACGTAGCTATATCAAACAGAAAAGGAGGTAATATGATGAAAGTTATTGATAAAATTGCTTTGGTATTAATCATTATAGGAGCTATTAATTGGGGATTAATCGGTCTACTCAATTTTAATTTAGTAGAAATGATTTTTGGACAAATGACAATTATCTCGAGAATTATTTATGCTTTAGTAGGTATTTCAGGAATTTGGGGAATTAAGTTATTATTTGATGATTAGTATTTTAATCACAAAAGGAGTCTTCTTCTAGACTCCTTCTTTTTTCTAATTTTCTTCAATAATTTTCTCGATCGAGCTTTCTCTCATCTCTCGAATTAAATGACAACTATGATCTAATTTTTCTTGTTCGGATTCATTCAAATTCAATTCCATTAATTCTCTAACACCATTGCGATTAATAATTGCTGGTACTCCAATAAAAATATCATTTTGCCCATATTGATTTTTTAAATAAGTAGAAACTGTTAAAATTGAATTTTCGTCATCAATAATTGCTCTTACCAAACGATTCAAAGCCATTCCAATTCCATAATAAGTAGCTTTTTTCTTTTCAATAATTTGGTATGCTACATTCACTACCCCCTCATGAATTTTTTTCAAATCTTCCATTGGGTGTTTTCCGTCTTTCATAATATCTTTGATTCTTTTACAACCAACATAAGCATGATCCCAAGGAACAAAAGAAGAATCACCATGTTCTCCCATAATATAAGCATGAATATTTTTACTTGAAACTTTTAAATAATCAGCCATCATATAACGAAGTCTTGCTGTATCTAAAACCGTTCCCGAACCAATTACTTTATTTTGTGGCAAACCAGATACTTTCCAAACAACATAAGTCATTAAATCTACTGGATTACTTGCTACCACTATAATTCCATTAAATCCACTCGCCATAATAGAAGCTGTAATTTGTTTCATAATTTTCGTGTTCACTTCTGATAATTCCAATCTTGTTTGTCCTGGTTTTTGTGCTACTCCTGCCGTTATTACAACCACTTGTGCATCTTTGCAATCTTCATATTCTCCTGCTTTGATTACTATTTTTTGTGGGGCATATGGCAATCCGTGTGATAAATCCATTTCTTCCCCTTTGGTCTTTTCTTTGTCTATATCTATTAAAATAAGTTCTTCAATTCCTCCTCTGTTTAACATAGAATATGCCATACTCATTCCAACAAATCCAGTTCCTACTAGAACCACTTTACCTTTTTTCATCTTTCACCCTCCCTATTGTTTTTTATTATATCACGATTTTCTGCTTTTTCAATATTTTATTTTACTTTTCCCATTTTTTATGATATAATCACAAAAAAACAAAGTAAGGAGTGCTATTGAATATGAATTCAAATTCAGATAATACTACTACTTTGGCTGAAAATAAGGTATTAATCTTATACCTATTAAATCTAACCAAAAGAGAAATAAGACAAGACGATTTGTTTAAAATCATCACCGCTACAAATGATATCAACTATTTTTATTTTAAACAAGTACTAACAGATTTAATAGATTCCAATTTAGTAGGTACATACACCAAAGAAGACGAATCCTTTATCAAAATTACATCAGAAGGAAAAAATGCTTACATGCTTACCAAAGATGTACTACCTGGAATTATGAAATTAAAAGCAGACAATATATTTGCTAAGGAATTTCCTACCATAGCAGAAGAATCTTCTGTTATTGCAGAATTTATTCCCAAAAGTGAAAATGAATATATCATAAAATGTAAAATTGTTGAAAATAACGAAACCATTTTCGAAGTCAAAACTTTTGCTGGTTCACGTGATCGTGCTAAACGAATTGTGGATCATTGGAGGCAAAATGCTACCGCAATCTATCCTCAAATTTTGAATTTATTACTATCTGATCATTCAAAAGATGAACAAAAAAAAGCTTAGATACCAGAGTTTTCCTCTTTGTCTGAGCTTCTTTTTTCGATTTACAACAATAAACATAGAGTTGCAAGAACAAATAATTTCATCATAATTTGCATAAAGAAATGATAATTCACACACTTGATTCCAACCTCATTCATGGTATCAAATCCCTCTACCATTTTATCTATTTGAAGTGGAGAAGAAATCTTTTTTTCTTCCATATATTCCTTTGCTAAATACTTCGCTTTGATCATCGCATCATTTTCAAGATAAATCCTTACCACATAATATATCATACTTAGTACTAAGAAAATAACCAAAAACATCATTTTATATGGGAGCCATTTTCCAATTAATAAAATACCAATTGTTATAAAATAAACAAGATACAAATTAGAAAAAAAGAAGTTAAATAACAAAATTTTTCTACTTTGAACCGAATGCAAACACTCATGAGCAATGGTTTGAATTCTTGTATAACTTTTTTGAATATTCCCTATTAAAATCTTATTCGTTAGTGCTATATATAGGCTTGCTTCTGTTCCCTCGTTTTCTTCAATTTCTACTTTTTCGTTTCCTAATTTTTTCAGATACTCCTGACACATTTCTTGATTGTTTGGGTATTTTCTTGCTATTTCATCTAACTCTTGATTTTCAGCAAAATGTTCCATTTCTTTCCTGTTGTAGTCAAAAATATATTTCAAAACCATCATTGCTATTAATGCTATGAATCCTATTATAATAAATTCCACTTTTTAACGCCTACTTTCTTCTTATTGCATTACATCTCTAATTGCTTCCCCTATTATTTTATTAACATCTGCAATTACAATATTGAACTTTGTTTCTGCTTCAAAAAATCTTTTTGCTTCATCAATCTCTATTAGTTCTGCATATAACTCTTGTACTTCCTTAAACTTTTCCTCATCTTGTTTTCCTGTTTGCATAACAAGCATTTGTGTTTCATATCTTTTTTGTTCGAAATGAGCCATTTTTTCTTTCAAATTGGCATTCAAATTCAAAGCTTGTTTTGCCATTTTATAGTTCACATATTCTTCCGATTTTTTAATTTCCTGTGCCAATTGATTGGCAGTATCATAAATATTCATTTTTTCTCCCTCTCTTATCTATTCGGCTTCTTGCACCTTTGGTTCTTCTATGATTACTTTACTATTGGTTGGACAAATATTAACAAACGTATTTCCATCATTTACTTTGATTTCATTTCCTTCTAAATCTTGATAAACGGTCTGTTTTTCTCGATCGCTTTTGATGCATTTAATTTTAATGGCTTTTCCATTTGTAATATAATATCCATCAAATGTTCCTATATTCTTAATTCCTTGTCTTCCTTTATTTTCTTTATCTTGCAACGTATAGTTATCACAAAATGTAAGAATGATATTTTTAGTCGTTATTGTTTTCTTTGTATCCCAATCTGTTTGTTCTTTCCCTCTTGCATATCTTTGATACACTTTGTTTTCTTCATCATAAACATATTTCACCGTTTGACGATCCGAATGTGGGATTGTCACACTAACTGCGCCTTGCCCTTCTTGCAAATTTACTTCATCTGTTACATAGTTTAATACACTTTCTTGATTCGAAGTCATTTTAAACTTTTTATTTTTAGCGGATTCTATTAGTTTCGCTGTACTTGTCACTGCATTATGTGGTGATACTTTATCTTTTACCCTTTTAAAAGTAGTTCCATCTTCTGCGATACCATCAATTTCATTGATGGTATATTTTCGAATATCACTATCTGCTTGTGGACTTTCCCCAAAATGAGTATAAATTGCATCATTTTCCATCGCATAGTCAAGAAAATAATGTCTAGCACTTCTTACTGGGCCTATCTTCTCTACATCAACTCCTTTGAACAATGCCATTAATCTAGTTTCTCCACCTTCTACAATGATCTCATAAACAAGATATGCTTTTTGCAATCCTGCTTGTGGCCAAGCATCACTATGATTATCTATCATTACTGCAATGGGTCTGTCTTCTCCTTGAAAAATTTGTACTTTTTTCTCTTCAATTTCTGCTGTTATTACATCATTAGGCTCTGCTACCGTAGTTTCTTGGTTCTCTTTGTCTTTCATAATTTGATATCCTAATAAAGTTCCTGCTCCAAGAATAAAAATAACAAGAACGATAATCATTATTTTTGTCCCATTCTTTTTGGTTTTCGCTTTTTTTCTGCTCATTTAAAGTTCCTCCTTTTCTATTCGGCTTATTTTTAAATCGGTCAATATTTTTTCTTCTTTTGGTCTCATTTTAATCTTGTCCTCTTCTTGAATATGATCATATCCCATTAGATGATAAAATCCATGAACTAACATATAACAAAATTCTCTTTCAAAACTGTGCCCATATTCTTTTGCCTGTTCTTCTACTTTTTCTACAGAAATAATAATATCCCCTAATATATCTTCTTGTATGAAATTGTTTTTTTCTATCTTTTGATCTAATTCGTCTTTTTCAAACATGGGAAAAGAAAGCACATCTGTTGCTTTATCAATTTTTCGGTACTCCTTATTGATCTGTTGTATGTTTTCTAGTGTTGTTAAAATAATGGTAATTGATAATTTTGTGTTTTCTATTTTTTCTTCTTGAAAACACTTTGTTAGTACTTTCTTTATTATCTGTTCATATTCTTTTTTTGGTTTGATTTCTTGATATAATATCTCATACATCTTATGCAACTTCCTTAATTTTTATGTATTTCCCTTCTGATTTGAAAGAGTTTTTAACTTGTTTCATTGCTCCATAGTCTACTAATTTTCTTTTATAATAAGTTAGGATTTTTGAATAATCTGTTTTTCCTTCTTTTAGTTTTTTCATGTCATCTTTCATGAATAATATTTCTTTTTGTTTTACATATTCAATAAAATCTTTTTCTTTTAATTTAGTTATTTCTTTATATTGGTTCCAAAAAGCTTTGTAATCATCTTTGGCTTTTTGTGTATCCCAATATACTTTTGTTGATAATAATTTAATATTATAATCTTCGATTAAGTTAATCAACATGGAATATGCTCTTTCTCTCTTAGTTGCTATTTTGGTATCTTGCACTAGTACTCTTGCATCTTTTAGTAATTTTTCATAACATTGCTCTGCTACAATAAGTGGCAAACTATGAGTAAATAGTTTTCTACTAATTCCTAGTAAGACCATATTTTTTTCGATGTTATCTTTGGTATCTAATTTTCCTACTTCATAAGATTGATATTTTTCATATTCTGATACGACATCTTTGATTCCTTCGTCTGTTCCCACTTCAATTTTTAAGGATAGTATGTTTTGAATATATTCTTCTAACGTATAGAATATTTTGGTATAAATCCATTCTTTTGAAGCATCATAACTGTTGGTATTGTCAGCGATTTTGATGGAATAGTTTTTTAATATAGCTTTGTATAGGGAATCCATCTTTGAAATATAAAATTTGTTATATTTCTCTAAGATTTTTTCTTTTCCTTCTACTTTAATTCCTTGGGCATCTAATTCAATTAGATATTTTTGTTTTCTATATTTGTATTCAATGTATTCACTTTCTTTTAAACTCGTTACTTCATAGTATTTTGCTAATGCATTTTTTTCGTATTCTGAAGCGGTATTGTTTTTCACTTTTTTATAGATTGAATCCATTACATACTTGTCTAATGATCCTAAATATGTTTCGTAAGCGATGTCATATTTTTTTTCAATTTCATCGTTATCATAGTTATCATTGTCTGATGTATAGGTCTCAAAAGCTTTTAACATGCTATTTCTTTTCATGGATATTAGCATTCCATTAATTCCAATTTTAGTTGGTATTAATATTCTTGTTAAAGTACTTGTGATTTTATTAAAAAATGTTTTGTCTGCTCCTGTTATTCTAAGACTTCTTTCTTCCATTTAAAACTCTCTTCCTTCCTAATAAACAATCTTCTCATTCGTCCCTATATTTTCTAGCACTTCATAAGTAACATAGATATCAATACTGTCTTCTTTTTCATAAGTATTAATATTGGTTCCTACGATCGATTCTTTTTCTTTAATTTCCGCTTCTAATTCTTGTTGTAACTCTTGTATCCCTATGTTTTTTGCTTCTTCTACTTGATATGTTTTTGGTTCTTCTTCTATCTCTTTATAGGTTGTTTTTTGAATCGAAATTGGTAAATAAAAGTCTGAAAATAGTTTCATTTTATTTTCCGTTTCTATTGTATCATAAATTTTAAATTTTGAAAGCTTTTTTGGCAAATTTATTTTAAAATTATTAAATTTTATCGCATATTGGTTTTGAATATTCCCTGTTTCCTTTCTTTCCGTAGCATTATATGGGACATTCTTATATTTTGTATGCCATACTTTTGCTTGCACTTCTCCTTTGGCATGAACATATCGAATTCCCGTATACTTTCCTTCCATCCAACCATTAATTAATGTTTCTCCCACATTTACGGTATCTCCTACTTTTACATTTGCCATTCCAGATTGTGCATTAATTTTAGTGATAATTCCTACTTTATCAGAAATAATATTGCAAAATTCATCTTCCTTTACAATCTCTGGTTTTTGGTCTGCTTTTACTACTTTTACAATGGCATTGGTTCCCTTTAATTCAATTCCTAGCCAAGCAATATCACTTCTTTGTAATCGAATTTTGTTAATGATTTCTTTGGTATTAATTTTAGATTTCCATTCTCCGATTTTTAATCCAGCCATTTCTATATCGTTTTCTAAATTTTCTAATTCTTGACCATTTTCTTCCCTAATATCCACATTCCATACAAAATTTGAGGATAACATAGTAATCACAATCATCATAAACAATAAAATAAAAAATATTTTTCTTTTTTGATAACGATGTACAAAAAATGGAAATCCTTTCTTCGTGGTAATTTTTATCTTACATTTTGTTTTTTTAGCAATTTTACAAACTTCTTTAAAATCACGAACATTAACTCTAAAACTTAATTGTATCTCCTTGTTTCTTTTCAGATGCCAAATAGCAACCTTGTTGCTTCTACACATATTAATAAATCGTTCTATGTAATATCCTTCTATGGTAATTCCTAAATACCCCATAACATAGCTAATCAATATTTTTATTATCATGAAAAAATTCCTTTCTAAAAAGCATTAATCCTCTGTTCTTTCTATCTCCATACTCTCAATCTTTCCTGTCACCTTAATATCATCATTTGTCATATTTTCCAAATTCAAATTAAAACCATTAATATTAATGATTCCTATATGGGTACTGATTCTTACAAAAAACTCTTCATACTCTAGTATTCCTTTAAAATTTTCGATGATCATTTCATCAAAACCAGTTATCATTATTTTAGGAATATCAGAACAAACCTCTTTGGGAAGTTCTAATATTTGATCAATTTTATTGTAATTTCTCTTTTTCATAAAAATATCCTTTCTTGTTTGAGGGATTAGAGGGACGTTCCTTAAAATCCCTGTAACAGGGATTTTAAGGAACGTCCCTCTAATCCC
>JAAVZN010000085.1 GCA_022791675.1 Clostridia bacterium
GGACGAAAAAGAATGGGATTTGTGTCGAGCCAGAGAAATTGCAATTTTAGATTATAATACAGGGATACTGGAAGCAAAAGAAGAAGGAGAAGAACGAGGAGAAAGAAAAAAGCAATTAGAAATTGCTAAAAAAATGTTAGAAAGAAATAAAACAATTGAAGAAATCATGGATATTACAGAATTAACAAAAGAAGAAATTGAAAAAGTCAAAAAAACTTGAAAAAACAAGAAAATTATGGTAAACTATAAAGAGAGGAAAAATAAAAAGAAAGAACGGAGTGAAAAATGAAGTTAGATACCATAATTAAAAGAAGAAAAAATAAAGAAGAAGAACAAAAAGAAAAAAAACAAGAAGAAATCAAAGTAGAAAGCAAGCAAGAAGAAAAAAACAGAACAAAGGAGAATACCAAAAAAGAAAAAAAGAAAAAAACAATCAAACAAAAACTTTTTTTGTGCCTAAAAATATTTATTAGCCTAATAATCGTCGGGGTTATATTTATTATCTTATTTTTCAAAACCAATCTATTTCAACATTATAAAGAATTATGGGTACAAACAGCGATGACAACGCAAAGTCATCAATACTTAGCAACATGGTTTTTATCAGATGAAGAAATACAAGAAATTATGAAACGATTAGAAGTAGAAAATAACGAAAACTCAGATTCAGATAATGTAGAATTAAAAAAGAACAAAGGAGAAGTAACCGTTGAAAAAATAACAGGTTCAGGATATGTAGGATATGTTATGATAGCACCAGACGCTTCAAAAGTAAAATTAGTGGACGGAAGAATCCCAGAAAGAGGACTAACATTAAGTGAAATTGTAGAGAAATATGATGCAATAGGAGGAATTAATGCGGGAGGATATATCGATCCAAATGGACAAGGTTTAGGAGATTTGCTATTAGACACAGTTATTATAAATGGAAAACTATTAAATGGAGACAAAGAAACAAGATCGAGTTTGATTGGATTAGACAAAAATGGAAAACTGATTTTAGGAAAATATAATTATCAAGAAGCATTAGATGCAGGAATTGAATCAGCCATAAAATTTGGACCATATATCATTGTAAATGGTAAACCACAAATAAAAAATTCAACGGCTGGTGGAATTCACCCTAGAACAGCAATTGGACAAAGGCAAGATGGAACAATGATTTTAGTTGTCATTGATGGTAGACAACCAGGTTATAGTATAGGAACCAATCTATTAGAATTGCAAACTATTTTTGAGAGATATGGAGCATATAATGCTGCAAACTTAGATGGAGGCTATTCGACTACAATGTGTTTTGATGGGAAGTTATTAAATATACCATCTACTTATATGGGACAAAGATGTTTGCCAAATGCTTTTATCGTAGAAAAATAAAATAAAAAAGATCTATTATTGAGACAAAACAAATAATAGATCTTTTTTTATGGAATTTTATTTTAAGGAAACAATTGTAGTGGTCACATTCGATGCATCAGTAGAAGCTAAGATTTTTATATCATAACCAGTATCATTTCTAAATTTTAAATCATAACTACCGATAAGCAACCGCAGCATCTTTTCCTTTAGCAATATAAGGAACATAATTGCTATGAGCATGTCTTTCGGTTACCACCAAAGAAGGAACTGTTAAAATAGCATTATATAAAGTGCTACTAATTTGGCAATTTCCGCCACCTAATCCTTTTTTCTTATTACCATCTTTGTCAAAGATATCAGCTTTTTGATAACCTTTACTACTAGAAGATTGTCCTACTGTACCACAAAAAGAAAAAGTAGCTCCATTTTTAACAATGGTTCCATTTAAAGTGTTACAAGTAATGGAAATATTATTTTGACGAGCCGAATCATTGGAATAAATTTTAGTAGAAAAAGTAGCAAGTTGTTCTTCGGTAATAGGTGAAGAATCAGGTTTACTATCTTCAATTCCTTGTTTTATTTCATTTTTTGGTTGATCTTGTGTTTCTTTTGCATCTGTTGTTTCATTGAAATGATTGGTAGTATTGGTAGCAGAAGTTCGATTGGCATCATAACTATTTTGTGTTGAAGTTTGAGTTTGAAAATAAAAGAAAATACCAACACCAATGAATACTGCCAATAGGATTGCTAAAATAATCCAAGTTTTTTTATTCATTTTAAATCACCAAAGATAGTGTAACCAAAAATAGGTGAAATTATTGACAATTTAAAAAAATAAAAGTATAATTAAAATGTATTATTTTTCATCTCAAAAAATAAAACAAAGAAAAAGATAAGTTTTGAAAGGAAGGAAAGAGCATGTTAAAAAGGAACTGGAAAAGAATTGGAATGTTAATTTTGATCATAGCTTGCATTTTTAATGTTATGGGAAAATTAGTTAACAAACTTTCACTAAATAAAGAAATGCTTTTTTCAGCACAATATATGAGTGAAGAACAACAAAACGATCAAAATCAAAAATAATACTTGAAATATGTAAAAAAATATGTTATGATAAAAAGCAGTCAAATTATTTTATCACAAAGAAAGAGGTGAACTTGAAATGAAAGAAGGAATACATCCAAATTATAACCAAACAACAATAACATGTGCCTGTGGTAATGTATTGGAAGTTGGTTCAACCAAAAAAGATTTAAAAGTTGATATTTGCTCAAAATGTCACCCATACTGGACAGGTAATTTAAGACAAGAAACTGTTGGTGGTAGAGCAGATAAATTTAAGAAAAAATACGGTCTAGCATAAAAAAATGGGCTGAATTATCAGCTCATTTTTGACTTTTCTATTTTTTGAATATCAATATCATTAATATAATCATAAACATCTAATTTTATTTTCTTATTGGTTAAAGGCAAAACAATTATACCTTTTGTAGTAAGATATACAGGGTAATTTAATTCTTGAATGCGTAGCTCGATATTTCCATTATTATTCGAATCATAACCATAACCAATCTCTAAAAAATCAATGGTTTGATCTTTGGTAAAAAGTAAAACATAAGGTCGAAATTCGTGATGAATATCTAAAATTTCATAAGTAGCAAAATATAAATTTTTAAATTCTACATTTTCCAAAGATAATTGTTTGACATATTTAATATCTAAAAGTGTTATTTTTCGGCTATCTTCATGCATATAGTTATAATCATTCAATTGATTGACAGGGACACGCTTAAAAGGTTCAGAAAAATACAAATTTACAGTATTTCCTAAATCATAATCAATATGGCTTCTCATATCTAATTTGCCCCATAAAGTAATTAAATCTTCGTTATATTTTTTCTTTTCATTGTTTTCTAATAATTCTAAGGTATATAAATTTTCAAAATAGGCATAATCAACAGAAGTTGCAAAACGCCCTTTTTTATAAATTTTAGTATAATCATAGTGGTATTTTCGTTTACTATTTTTTGTTTTTAATAAAGAATCAAATATTCCCATCATTTTTCCTCCTCTGATTCTATTATAACAAAAAAAATAAAAATAGTACAGTCCTAAAAAGAACTGTACTATCTAAGGAAAGGCATGGGTTTTGAAATGCCTCTTAGGTGGTCCTCTTATCGAAGAAGACCGCCGGCAATGATGTCTTCTCATTGCGTTTCCTCCTTAATTTATTACATGAAATTGCTCATGTAAAACGATTATACCACACTAATTGACATAAGTCAATAAAATTTAAAAAATAAATTAAAAAAACTTGAAAAAGTGCATATTTTGTAATAAAATAAACAAGATTTAAAAGATTGCAATAGAAAAGGAGAAAATAAGCATACATGAATGAAATAGAGATACAAAAACAATACATAGAAAAAGTAAAAGCATTCAATCAAGGAAAATTACCAAAATATACCATACTAACAATGGGGTGCCAATTAAATGAAAATGATTCAGAAAAACTATCTGGAATGCTAGAACAAATGGGGTATGAACGAACAGAAAAACAAGAAGAAGCAGATTTGGCATTATTTAATACTTGTTGTGTAAGAGAAAATGCAGAAGATAAACTCTTTGGAAAATTAGGAGAATTAAAAAGATTAAAAGAACAAAAAGGAATGATTATAGCTATTGGTGGGTGTATGATGCAGGAAAAACACATTACCAATAAAATCAAACAAAGCTATCCTTTTGTTGATCTTTTATTTGGAACTCACACACTTCATAAATTTCCAGAAGATTTATACAAAACGTTAGACGAAAAGAAAAAATTAGAAGATATTATAGATATCGAGGGGAAAATCTATGAAGGGTTACCGATTAAAAGGAATAGTAAGATACAAGCATCGGTTACGATTATGAATGGTTGTAATAACTTTTGTAGTTATTGCATTGTACCTTATGTAAGAGGAAGAGAAAGAAGTAGACAACCACGAGACATTATACAAGAGGTAAAAGAATTAGCAGAAAAAGGATATCAAGAAATTACTTTATTAGGTCAAAATGTTAATTCTTATTTAAGAGTGGAAAAAGAAAAAGGATTACCAATTGAAGAATATGAAGGGGTTGATTCTTTTGCCAGTCTATTAAAAGCCATCAATAAAATTGATGGCATTCAAAGAATTCGTTTTGTGTCGCCACACCCAAAAGATTTTACAGATGATGTCATAGAGGCAATTCGTAGTTGTGAAAAAGTATGCAAATTAATTCACTTACCATTGCAATCAGGAAACAGTAAAGTATTAGAAGAAATGAATCGAAAGTATACCAAAGAACAATATTTAAGTTTGGTTGAAAAAATGAAAAAAGCAATTCCTAATTTAACCCTATCAACTGATATCATTGTGGGATTTCCAGGAGAAACGGATCAAGAATTTGAAGATACACTAGATGTGGTAAAAAAAGTCAAATTCGAACAAGTTTATATGTTTCTTTATTCAAGAAGAGTAGGAACACCAGGAGATAAAAAAGAAAATCAAATTCCAGAAGAACAAAAACACAAAAGATTTGATCAACTTAAAGATTTGGTAGAAAGTCAAACAGAGGAAAATAATCAAAAATATATAGGAACCATACAAAAAGTTTTGGTAGAAGGAGAAAGCAAAAATAATAAAGCCTTTTTAACAGGAAGAACAGACAGTAATAAAGTTGTTATTTTTGAAGGAGATAAAAAACGAATTGGTCAAGTAATTGATTTGAAAATTATTTCACAACATATATGGTATTTGAAAGGAGAAGAAATATAGATGGCAGAATATTCACCAATGATGCAAATGTATCTTGAAACCAAAGAAGAATATAAAGACTGTATCCTATTTTATCGTTTAGGAGACTTTTATGAAATGTTTTTTGATGATGCGATTTTGGTAGCAAGAGAACTAGAAATAACCTTAACAGGAAAAGATTGTGGACAGGCGGAGAGAGCACCAATGGCAGGAGTGCCACATCATGCAGCAGAAATGTACATAGCCAAATTGGTTAATAAAGGTTATAAAGTAGCAATTTGTGAACAATTAGAAGATCCAAAAAACACAAAAGGGATTGTAAAAAGAGGGGTTATCAAAGTAGTAACACCAGGGACAGTCGTAGAAAGTAATATGTTAGAAGAAAGAAAAAATAATTACATCATGTCTATTTTTAAATCTGGTATTTACTTTGGGATTAGTGTATGTGACATATCAACAGGAGAATTTTATACAGCAGAAATTAAAGACCAGCACAATTTTCCAATGTTACTAGATGAAATAGCAAGATATGTACCATCGGAACTAGTAGTTAATTCTATGTTAGCAAACTGTACCGAAGAAATTAAGAAAATCAAAGAAAGATTTGAACATGTTTATATTACAAATTTTAATGATAAATTTTTTACAGATGAAATAGAAAACTTAGAATTGCGATTCAATCTTGTTAATCATAATGGGCAAACCATAGATATAAAAGATAAAAACTTGGCAATTAGTTCCATACATGCTTTGGTAGAGTATATCGAACAAACCCAAAAAACAACCTTAGACCATATCAATAAAATAGTAGTCTATCAACTATCAAGGTATATGGCATTAGATATTAATGCTAGAAGAAACTTAGAAATTACGGAAAAATTAAGAGATAAATCCAAAAAAGGAACGTTATTATGGGTATTAGATAAAACATCAACATCAATGGGAGGAAGAGCTTTAAGAAGATGGTTAAACGATCCTTTGATTGATGTATTGGAAATTAATCGAAGACTAAATGCAGTCAAAGAGTTAAAAGATGATGTCATGCTAAGAGGCGATGTAGTAGATAATTTAAAAAAAGTATATGACATTGAACGTTTAGCAGGAAAAATGGCTTATGGGAATGCAAATGCTAGAGATATGATAACGTTAAAAAATTCATTGTTGAAACTACCAGAAGTAAAAAGAGTTCTGAGTCATTGTAAAACAGATCTGTTAAAAGATTTAGCTGAAAAATTAGACGAATTACAAGATATTTATCAATTAATTGATGGTGCAATAATTGATGATCCACCAATGGCTGTAAAAGATGGAGGAATGATTAAATTAGGATATGATCCAGAAATTGATACTTTAAAAACAGCGCAAATAGAAGGAAAAAACTGGCTGGTTCAATTAGAATTAGACGAGAAAGAAAAAACAGGAATCAAAAACTTGAAAATTGGATTTAATAAGGTATTTGGTTATTATATAGAAGTAACAAAATCTTATTTGAATCAAGTACCAGAACGATTTATCAGAAAACAAACATTAACCAATGCCGAAAGATATATAACAGAAGAATTAAAAAATCTAGAAAATCAAATATTAGGAGCAGAAGAAAAAGTTGTAAGTTTAGAATATGAAGCTTTTGTAAAAATAAGAGATGAAATTGCCAAAAATGTAAAAAGATTGCAAAAAACAAGTGAAGTGATATCAAGTTTAGATGTTTTAACATCTTTTGCAGAAGTAGCCGAAGATATGAATTATTGTATGCCAGAAGTTAATTCATCTGGAACCATTGATATTAAAAATGGAAGACACCCTGTGATTGAAAAAATATTGGGAGCAGGAAGTTTTGTAGAAAATGATACTTATTTGGACCAACAAGATAATCGATTATCGATTATCACAGGACCTAATATGGCAGGTAAATCTACTTATATGAGGCAAGTGGCTTTGATTACTTTAATGGCACAAGTAGGCAGTTTTGTACCAGCAGAATTTGCTAAAATTGGAGTAGTAGATAAAATTTTTACTAGAGTCGGAGCTTCTGATGATTTAAGTATGGGACAAAGTACTTTTATGGTGGAAATGATGGAAGTTGCTAATATTTTAAAAGAAGCAACCAATAACAGTCTAGTAATTTTAGATGAAATTGGAAGAGGAACTTCAACTTATGATGGATTATCCATTGCTTGGGCAGTAGCTGAATTTATAGCAGATCAAGAAAAATGCGGAGCGAAAACACTATTTGCAACCCATTATCATGAATTAACTGAATTAGAGGATAAATTAGAAGGAATAAAAAATTATTCAATTGCTGTTAAAGAAAAAGGAGAAGATATTATCTTTTTGAGAAAAATAGTAAGAGGTGGGACAGATGAAAGTTATGGAATACATGTTGCTCGATTGGCTGGAGTTCCTAAAACAGTAACAGCAAAAGCAGAGGGGATTTTACGTTCCTTGGAAAGAAAGAATATTTTAACGGGAAAGAAACAGGAGAAGCAAGATAAAAAACAAGTGAGTGGCCAATTTGATTTGTATAACTATAAATTAGCTGAAATTGCTCATGAGGTTGATAAAATTAATTTGAATGAATTAACGCCAATTGATGCATTAAATACCTTAGTAAGAATCAAAGAAAAGATGAAATAAGAAAGGGTTGAAAAAAGAGATGTCGAAAAATAAAAAAATAATATTAGCGGGATTATTACTAGCCATGCAAATTGTTTTAGCAAGATTTTTATCCATAAAAACTCCCATTGTAACAATTGGATTTTCCTTTGTACCAGCAATTTTATGTGCAATATGGTTGGGACCAAAATGGTGTATTTTAATTTCTATCTTAGCAGATTTAATAGGAGCAACTTTGTTTCCTTTTGGTTCATTCTTTATTGGATATACCATTACTACTGCTGTTGCAAGTGCTATTTATGGAATTTTATTGTATAAAAAAGAAGAAAATTGTTACACAGATAAACAATTTATTTTAAGAATGATTTTAGCTGTTTTATTGGTTACTTTGCTTGCGAATATTGGACTCAATACATTGTGGCTAAGCATTACGACAGGAAAAGCTTTTCTTGTTTTATTAGCTTCTAGACTTCTAAAAGAATTAATTATGGTACCGATAAAAATAATTTTAATGATATTTTTGGAAAGAGTTTTAAGAACTCCTTTTCATAAATATTTGCGAGGCGAAAATGATTAAGATAGAAAATGTAACATATCGATACAAAAGAGGAAAAGACATTTTAAAAAATGTAAATCTTGAGATACAAGATAAAGAAACAGTTGTTGTTATGGGGAAAAATGGTTCTGGCAAATCTACTTTAGGAAAATTGATTGCGGGAATTATAAAACCAAAAGAAGGTAAAATTTTGATTCATGATTTTGATATAACAGATAAAAAAAAGAAAGAAGAATTACGAAAAAAAGTAGGAATTGTGTTTCAAAATCCTGAAAATCAGATTCTATTTAACAATATTCAAGATGAAGTTTCGTTTGCTTTGAAAAATTTAGAAGAGGAAGAAAAAAGAAAACGTATCGAAGCTTCTCTTGAAAAAGTAAATATGCTAGACAAAATAGACGAAGATTTATACGAATTATCATTGGGGCAAAAACAAAGAGTAATCATAGGTGAAGTCTTGGCAAAACAGCCACAAATCATTGTTTTTGATGAACCAACCACAATGATTGATAGCAAGGGAAAAGAAGAAATTTATAAAATTGTTCAAAATTTGAAAAAAGAAGGCTATACCATTATTTATATTACCAATCTAGCAGAAGAAATGTTGCTTGCGGATCGAATTGTTTTATTAAACGAGGGTGAAATAGTAGAAGAAATTAAAAAAGAGGAAATATTGGATAAAATAGAAGTGTTTGAACAATATGATGTTAAAATTCCAATGATATTGGAACTTATGCAAAAGTTAAAACAGGCAGGAATTGAAATTCATTTAGAACATTATTCATTAGATGAATTAGTAGAAAAATGGAAAGAACTGACAAAAGGTTGAAAGGAATACAAGTAAAAATGAAAAATGTGATCATTTTTTTAGTCTTTATCCTATATGCTACTTTTATATTTTTTGTTCATAGTAGCTTTTTCTTATTAAGTATATTATGTGTAAATATTTTAGCAATGGTAATTTTTAAAGTAAAACCCATTCATGTAATTGAAAATATCATAAAAATGATGCCATTTATTTTGTTAACGGTATTGGTTAACTGGATTTTGGCAAATTATGAATATGCTTTTTTGGTGGCAATTAAATTGATTCTAGTTTGTCATATTACATTTGTTTATGCGAAAACTACAACAGTAAGGCAGATAGCCAATACCATAAAAAATCTTTGCATGCCTTTGAAATTGCTAAAAGTGAATTTGGAAGATATTGAATTATTAGTGTGTATTTCATTATCTATGATTCCTATTTTGAAACGTGAGTATAGTCAACTAAAAGAGGCCTGCCAAGCAAAGGGTATAACATGGAATGTCAGCAACATGAAATATGTTTTAACTAAATTAATGGTTTCTCTTATGAAACGTGTCAATGAGATTGAAGAATCAATATTGGAAAAGGGTTATGGTGAAATATAAAAAATAGATGTAATAAATGATACATCTATTTTTTTAAATAAACTTTTTGTACATACAATTTATTCGCAAACGACTGAACAACATTTCTTAAGATATATTGTTCTTGTGAAAGTTTGCTGTTTTTAATATAATTTTTTTCAGCAAAAACAATGCGAATGGCTTTTTCTAATTCACCACAAAAGCGATCATAAGCCTGTTCAACAGAAGAAGTTTCTATGGCTAATTCAATTAATTTTTTAATATCATGAATGCTATAAACTTCTTTTAGAACAAAAATAACAAATAAAGAAGCAATATGTTCTTTGTTGTATTTCTTGTTAACTGGTGGTTTAATCACATTATGTTTTACATAATTATTGATCATGGTTTTGGTTATAATTTTTTCTTCCTTTTCATTATCACTTTTAATGTAATCGGCTAAATATTGTTCTAAAAAACAAACTAATTGGTCAATGTATAAATCAATGGTAGGTAGTTCAATCCATCTGGGAAGATGAAAATTTTTGATTTCTTCATTCATGTCAAAACACCTCATAGCAATCATTATAGCATTTTTTGAATTGCTAGTCAACACTTGACAACATATTTGATATATGATAATCTAGTAATCAATACTAGATAAAGAGGTAAAAATATGGAAAGAGAAAAATATTTTGAAGCAACTTCGTATCCAGACATAAAAGAATTAATTTATGGATCGGTTCAAAAATATAAGGAAAAAACAGCGTTTATCATAAAACACAAAAAAGAAAAGGAAATAACTTATGAAAATATAAGTTATACCAGACTCTTAGAAGATGTGAATCAATTAGGGACAAAATTTTATGAATTGGGATATGAAAATAAAAGAGTAGCAATTGTAGGAAGAAATCGTTATGAATGGGTTATGACACATTTAACCAATTTATTAGGTGGTATGGTTAGTATTCCATTGGATAAAGAATTACAAGTAGAGGAACTAGAAAGTTGTTTGGTTCGAAGTAAAGCAGATGTTTTAGTATTTGATGAAAAGTATATAGAACATATTGAAGAAATAAAAAAAAGAGGAAATGCTAAAATAGAAAAATACATTAGTATGACAAAACAAGAAGGATATGAATCAATTTTAGATTTAAAACAACAAGGAAAAGAAATGTTAGAAGCAGGAAATAACCAATATATCGAAGCTAAAATTGACAAAGACAAGATGAGCTTATTATTATTTACCTCTGGTACGACATCGAAATCAAAAGCAGTCATGTTATCACAAAATAATATAGCTTCTAATGTATATAGTATGCAACTAGTAGAAGATATTAGAAAAGAAGATGTCAATATAGCTTTTTTACCATTTCATCATATTTTTGGTTCGACCTGCATGATCGTTATGCTTGCCTTTGGTGTTACGACAGCTTTTCCAGATGGGCTTCGTTATATTGCACAGAATTTGAAAGAATATAAAGTATCAATATTTGTTGGTGTGCCACTATTAGTAGAAACGATTTATAAAAGACTAGAACAAGGTATTGCCAAAAAGGGAAAGACAAAAACAGTTAAATTAGCGAAAAAAATAAGCAATTTCTTATTAAAATTACACATAGATGTTAGAAAAAAATTATTCCAAGAGATCATAAAAGAATTAGGTGGAAGTTTAAGATTTGTAATTTCTGGTGGTGCACCATTGGATAAAAAAGTGGCACAAGGATTTTATGAATTGGGAATTCAAATTGTACAAGGATATGGTTTAACAGAAACAGCACCAGTTATTTCTGCTGAGAATTTTAAAAAAATGAGATATGGTTCAATCGGTTTTCCAATGGAAAATGTAGAATTAGAGCTGGATCACCAAGATGAACAAGGCATTGGTGAAATTCGAGTAAAAGGACCTAATGTCATGTTAGGTTATTATGAAAATGAAGAAGCTACCAAAGAAGTTTTACGAGATGGTTGGTTTTATACAGGAGACTTGGCTTATTTTGATCAAGATGGTTATTTGTTTTTAGCAGGAAGAAAAAAAGACATGATCGTTTTGAAAAACGGAAAAAAGGTATTTCCAGATGAGTTAGAAACTTTGATTAATCGCTTAGATGAAGTAGCGGAATGTATGGTTTATGGTATGCCAGATGCAAAGGATAAAAACGATATCAAACTTTCGGTTAAGATTGTTTATGAAAAGGAAGTTGTTGACGAAAAATATCCTAATATCACATTAGAGGAATTAGAAAATCTAATTTGGCAAAAGATAAAAGAAATTAATAAAACTTTTCCACCTTATAAATATATTAAAAATATGATTTTAACAGAGGAAGAATTAATCAAAACAACAACCAAAAAAGTTAAGAGAAATGAAGAAATAAAAAGAATTTTAGAAAAATAGAGTGAGAAAAAGCAAATTTGTTATCAACAGATTTGCTTTTTTATGGATCGGATAAACAGAAATAGCAAAGATGAATCCAATAATTGTTTAAATCTCTGTTATTTTTAAATTGAATTTATCTTCAAAAACTTTTTTCTTAGCAATATATTCTTTGGTTCGAACACCTTTGACGTCTATTATTTCTGTAGAATGATCTTTGTGAAAAACAATAAAGTCAGCTTTGTATTTTAATTTGGGTGCTAAAATAAAAGTGGGTTGTAAGCAAAAACCATTAATTTCTTTTCCTTGTAATCGTAATTTTAATTCACAATAATAATCTGCTTCTTTTTGGCTATCAAAAGTATGACCATCAATTGAAACTTTATTGGCTCGATATTTACTTGTTTTTTTATTTCCATTTGTGAAATTCTTATAATCATCTACACTCCAGTGTTCCACTATCATACACTCCTTGTTTAATTTTGTATTATTATATAGAAAAAAGTAAAAAAGTGCAATAAAAACATAGTTTTTTTTTCAAAAATGTGATAAGATATACAAAATAATAAAAATAGGAATGGGGAAAGTGGAACAAGAAAAACAAAAGAGAAGAAAAGTAATATTAAGTAATCAGATATTACCTTATTTTATAGCAATATCTGATGATTTGATGTTTTTTATTGCGATCAGCACATTATTTTTAACTGTAGTAAAAGGATTATCAGCATCTGAAATAGCCTTGTTAACAACAGTTACTAATTTAGCCTATCTTATCATTCAAATACCAGCTTTAAAAATAATAAAAAAAATAGGAAATATAAAATCAATTAGAATAGGAACAATCATGTTATTAGCAAGTAGTGTACTCATTACATTTGGAAACAATTATTTAACTATTATATTAGGATATATCTTGTATCAACCAGCATTTATTTTCAAAAAAATGGAACACATTGTTTTAAAAAATAATTTAACCTATCTAAGCAAGAAAAATGATTATATAAAAGTAGCCAATAAAGCACATTTAATCTATGCTGTTATTACAATGGTAATCGCATTAATGGCAGGTAGCCTATTTGCGGTGAATCATTATTTGCCAATGTATTTATGTGTTGGCATTTGTGTGGTAAATATTTTGTTAACATTTTGTATTTTTGATGTTGGAGTAGAAGGAAAATCAGAAAATCATAATAGTAATAATCATCAGAAAAAAGTCAAAACCAAAGTAGCTAAAATGGTATTAATCATTTTTCTATCGTTTGGATTATTGTATCCCATTATAAATGTAGGTCAAGGAAATGTAACGCTATTGATACAGTATCATCTTCAAGAATATTTTGAGGTAGGACTTACCGCTACTTATCTAAGTTTTATTGTAGTTACCTCTCGTATTGCTAGAATTTTTGGAAATATCCTATTTGAAAAATGGTATCCCAAAATGAAAGACAAAATAAATCTATTATTAACCATTCTAACAATTAGTGCGTTTGCATTGGTTTTGCTAGGTGCTTGTTTTTCAACAATCCCAATCATTAAATTTATCATTATGACATTGGGATTTGACTTAATATTAGCCATAAGAGATCCATTGGACACCTACATGACAGATTTATTATTAAAGAATACAAAACAGGAAGAACAACCAAAAGCAATTTCTTATTTACAATTAACAAGAAGATTAGTAGCAAGTATCATAAGTTTCATTTTTTCTATGCTATTAACGCAAATAAATTTATTCTATATTATTGTATTATTAATGCTTTTAGCGGTTGTAAGTTTAATGATTAATTATAAATTATATAAAATGGTAACCATCATAAAACAATCGAAGAGATTGGAAGAATGAAATCGGAAAGGAAGAGTGAAAAAATGATAATTTCAGCTTTTTCTGCTTTAGGAAAAACATATTTAGGTAACAAAAATCCAAATGTAGTAGATTTTGAAGCAAGTTTTTACAAATGGATTTATGATGATAAAGAATTAGAAAAAGATGTAGAAAAAAGAAAAGGGGTATTGGATCGAATACAAAATCCAGAATATCCGAATAATTATTTAGAAGAATTAGAAAAAAAGCAAAAAGAATATAGTATTGTTCTAATAACTCCTGAACGAAAAATACGTCAAATACTTCAAGAAAAAAATATAGAATATCTATTAGCTTATCCAAAAGAACCATCATTTGTCGTGGAGAGAGCTTTAAAAAGAGGGAACAATAGCTATTTTGCTAAGGGATTAGAAAAAACATTTAAACAATGGTATCCTATGGAAAATGAAAAAGTTTTATGGGTTGAAAAAAACGAATATTTAGAAGACGTTTTAATAAAGAATGGTCAAATGATACCAGATAATAAGATAAAAGGGGGAGAAAAAAATGAAATTATTATTAACAAGACATGGACAAACTGATTGGAATGTAGCAGGGAAAATCCAAGGAAGAACCGATATCGAATTAAATGAAACAGGAATAAAACAAGCAGAA
Source organism: Clostridia bacterium (assembly GCA_022791675.1). Lineage (GTDB taxonomy): Bacteria > Bacillota > Clostridia > TANB77 > CAG-508 > CAG-269. The sequence continues at coordinate 14,532 of JAAVZN010000085.1, forward strand.
AGGACGAGGGATAACTTAGCCAAAGAAAAAATTGATCTAATTATGACTTCACCATTAAAAAGAGCAAGAAAAACAGCTGAAATTATTGCTGGAAAAAGGAATATTCCAATTATAGTTGAAGAAGAAATAATGGAAAGATATTTCGGAAAGTTCGAAGGAAAAACTAGTTTGGAGTTTGATTTTGATGAAATATGGAATTATAAATTAAATAAGCAATATGAAGATGCTGAAAGCATAAAAGAATTATTTGGAAGAGTAAAAAAATTCCTAGAAAAAATCAAAACAGAATACAAAGATAAAACCATATTAATAGTTACTCATGGAGGAGTAACCGTACCAATTCGAGCAACATTAGAAGGGATCCCAGAAGGAATGGAAGTATTACGAGGATTTGGAATCGATAACTGTGAAGTAAAACAATATGAATTATAAACAGAGCAATTTGTAACCAATCACGGAAATTTTTAATTTGGTATGAACGAAAGAAAGGGAGTCGCAATGGAAGAAAAACTACCAGAATTTTTGAAGAAAAGATTAGAAGGGCAATATGGAAAAGAAAAATTAGCAAGTATTATAAAAGGATATCAAGCCAAGAGAAAAACAACTTTTCGAAGGAATACATTGAAAGCAAGTCAAAGAGAAATAGAAAATGTTTTGCAAGAAAATCAAATCGAATTTGAGAAAGTTGAATGGAGTAACGAAGCCTATTTATTAAAAAATGCTTCCGAAAGAGAAATCAAAAGTTTATCCATTTATGAAGAGGGGAAAATCTATTTGCAAAGTTTATCTTCTATGTTACCACCCATTGTTTTAGAACCAAAAGAAGGTATGGATATTTTAGATATGACATCAGCACCAGGAGGAAAAACAACACAAATGGCAATGATGACAAAGAATCGTGCTCATATAACAGCATTTGAAATGAACAAGATTAGAGCAGAAAGATTAAAATATAATTTGGAAAAACAAGGTGCAAAAGTTTATGTAATGAATGAAGATGCTAGAAAAATAGATGATTTCTTTTCCTTTGATCAAATCTTACTTGATGCACCATGTAGTGGGAGTGGAACCATACAATTAGAAAATCCCAAATTACAAAGTATCTTTACCGAAAGACTAGTTGAAAAATCAGTAAATTCGCAAATTTCTTTACTACAAAAGGCAATTTGTTTATTAAAGCCAAAAAAAGAAATGGTATATTCAACTTGTTCAATTTTATTAGAAGAAAATGAGCAAGTGATTCAAACAATTGCCAAACAAAAAGAAATTGAAATCATACCCATTCATTTTGAGGGAATGGAGAAATTGCCACTGCTTCCAACTCAAATAAAAGGGACTCTGTGTGTATGTCCAAACGAACAATACGAAGGATTTTTTGTTGCTAAAATTAGAAAACTTTAGAAAAATGATGAGGAGAAAATTATGTACTATACTTATATGCTACGATGTGAAGATAATTCTATCTATACAGGAATGACCAAAAATGTAGAACATCGAATGGAGGAGCATTTTACTAAGATAAAGGGAGCTAAATATACATCGACCCATACTGCCAAGAAGCTAGAAGCTGTGTGGCAATCAGAAAATAGAGCATTGGCTTCTAAGTTAGAATATCGAATTAAAAGATTGACAAAAGCAAAAAAAGAAGAATTAATCCAAACCAATAATTTAGAAGAATTATTGCAAGAAATAATTGATTGTAAACCATATAAAAGGATAGAAAATATATTTTTCTAACTTTTTATTTTGGACATGGAGTGATTGTGAAAAATGAAATAATTTCTAATTGGAATTTTGGTTGATAATTGGGAAAAAATAACAAAAAAATCAAAAACAGGAATGTTGACTAATTACCAAAAATATGCTATAATGGAAATGTTATGTACAAAGGTTTTTTAAAAAGAAAAAGAAAGAGAGGAATTAATTTATGAAAGTTAAAAAACTAATTACAGGAATGTTATTAATAGTAATCTTTATGACACAAATTAGTATCATTCCATTTAACAATTTTGTATATGCAGAAGATGCAGAAAATCAAAATAGTAGAAAATTCCATTATCAACAATTAAATGATGTAGCAAAAAAAATATATGATGGAATTTGTGACATGTATCAACAAGGCATTTTAGAAACGGGAACAACTACTTTCGATTTAGCAAAAGATGATAAATATGTTACCCAAGAACAACTTGAAAATTACATGAAAGGAAATTCTGAATTAAAACAAGCAATGAATGCAGCAAGATATGCATTCTATGTGGATTATCCTGAAGTTTTTTACGTAAATTTTCCAAATCTTACTCTTAGAGTAACAAAAGATACAGAAAATAGATACCATGCTAACATTGGTTCAGGGAATCTAAAAAATTATTATATTGATGGATTTACCAGCCAAGAGCAAGTAGCAAGTGCGAAAGAAGAATTGAATGCTCGTATCAACGAAATTGTAGAAGGAGCTAAAAATCTTCAAGTCGAAGATGGAAAAAAACTTGTAGCAGAACAAATAAAATATGTTCATAACGAAATCGTATATAACACTTCTTATAGACTAGAAAGTGATTGTGATGAAGGAAATGAAGGGTTCATAGGAACACCTTATGGAGCACTTGTAAAAAAACAAGCAGTATGTGAAGGATATGCAAGAGCTTTAAAAACAATTTTAGACAAAATAGGAATTAATAGTATTTTAGTACAAGGGACTCATCAATCAGAAGGTTCAGCAGCAGTTCCACACATGTGGAATTATGTAGAAATGGAAAAACAAACAAGTGCAAGAGCAAGTGAAAAAGTTTGGTATGCAGTAGATGCTACCATGGATGATCCTTTTATGAGAAATACGAATATGGATACACAAGATCCAGACTTTAAGCCAGGAGACGATATCGTAGAAGGTTTTGAAAATACAAGATATTGTATGGTAGGAACTGAAACAATGAATCGTGAACACGTAGCAATAGGAACTGTGGAAGCAGCAGGAAACTATAAATTCCAATATCCAGAATTAAATTCAGAAGATTATGGAATTGATTCAGTTGTGAATAACAATGGATTACTTGTAAAATTCAAACAAGAAGGAACTGAAACAGAAGAATACAAAGCAGGGGACTATTATATAAGCTTTGAAGGAAAAGGTTATGCGAAAGCAAGAGAAGAAGGAAAATATATCCTAATGAAATACCATGAATATAGACCTGGAGATGATATATGGCGTGAAGGTAAATGGGGATATATGGATCCAGAGCCTTATGCGGGAGGATTTAAAGATTACGATGACCATATTTATATTACAGTTCCAAATTCAGAATATGTTGAATTTGCAGTAACAACATTAGAACCATCAGAAGGGATAGCAGGATTAACTTACCAAGGTGATGAATCTGACTTTTTAGCACAATCAGGAAAATTATACAATCCAAATGGAACTTATAAAGGAAAACCATATATCAAAAAACAAACACCAGCACCTACACAAACGCTTACAGTAGGACCAACTTATCATGTTGATGTAACCTACACTGATGAACTAGTATTAGTAGAAGGTGCAACAGAAATTGGTTATAGAATGGATTCAACAGGAACAACAGGAGCGGAAAAATCTGAAATTACCAATTTTAAATTCGATGGAAAATCTAGAGTAACATTTGATTTAAAATTTAGTGAAATGTATGCAGATGATGGAGCAAATTACCATATTTATCTAACTGGTGTAGTTGGAAAAAATAGTGGAAAAGAACCAATGGAAATAACTTA
>JAAVZN010000113.1 GCA_022791675.1 Clostridia bacterium
AAGAAAATTACTCGAAGGTAATGGAAAAATATCACATAAAGAAGCAATTGAAAAAGCAGAAAAAGAATTTGAATTATATAGAGAAAGAGAAATGAAACAACTAGAAAGCGATTTTGATAAAGTTATAAAAATGTTAAATTCTAATAATGAATTAAACTAAAGAATAAAATCACATCTTGGTTGAAAAATTAACACATTAGAAAAAATGACATTTTTTGACAAAAGCTACTAGCCATGACATAATCCTATAAAAGTTATATTATGGGGGCTGAATATGGCAAATAAAATTAAGCAAAAAATAAGGAAATATATTATTATAGACCAGATTTACAAAAATTTAATAGAGAGTATGATGGTTTTAAGAGTATAGATAATATTTCGAAGGAATTAATATCTATTTTTACAGAAATTAAGGATATGTCTTTAAACAAAAATGATTCAAGAAATGTATACATACAGAGAGATTCAAATACTTATAATTATGTAGTAGTTGATTTTAATAATGATGATTATATTTATGGCATGCTAATAAGTTCTTCTAATGATGTTTATCCTTCAATAGAACAAGAAGGAAGTTTAATGCCACTAAAAGATAAATTACCACCTAATAGTAGCCTAGCACATATTACACATTTTGTATTTTTCTTGAATGAGAATGTAGTTGGAATTGAATATAATAATGTGGGAGCAAGACCAACAAGTCTTGCAAGATATATAACAGATAAATTTTATGGAAAATATCGAATGGAACTTGTTGAATCAATTAATTCAAAAGCATTAGAAAAGTTAGATAAAACACATAGAGTAAAAGAATTAGATATTAAATTAGACACAAGAAATATAATAGAAGAACAAGCAAAAGAAGGAGAACTATTTCAAGCATTAGATGCTACAAAACAAATTGCAAAAGATAGTTATTCTGATGATGAACTAACAATATCCATAAAAATAAAATCAAAATATGGATTTAAAATAACTAGCAAAATAAAGGAAAGCTTAAAAGAATTAGGATTAAGCAGAAAAATAAAAGAAAGTAAAAAAACAAAGGGAGAAAAAATTAAAATAAAATCATTGTCAGAAGATGAAGAAAGATTTGATTTTGATTTAGTCAGACAAATTATAAAGGCACCAAAGGTTTCTATAAAAGTTAATGAAAATAATATGATAGATTCTGATGACATGTTTGAAAAAATAATATCAAGTTATGAGAAATATAAATGATATGGAGATATTATATGAAATTTAAAAGAAAAAGTCTAATGGATATTATCAATAAATATGATTGGCTAACAGCTTTAATATTACTTACAATTTTGATATTTATGTTAAAAGAGAAAATTATGATATTTTGTGATGAACAATTATCTATTATAGATAATATTATTTCAGTATTTGGTACACTATTTGGATTTGTACTAACATGCCTATCAATATTTATAGTTTTTAAAACAGAAGATAAGTACACAAAAGAAAAAAGTAAGCATAGTAGTACTTTAGGAATTTTATTAAATAATGATAAATTTAATGATATTTATATATTATTTATTAAAGACTTATTTAGTTTAGGAACTATATTGCTATTATCATTTGCTATATACTTCATAAGTAATGTAACAATTCAATTAAAGATAATATTTATAATTATATATATTTTTTTTATATGTTTATCTATAATAAGAACCTTATTATCATTATTAGCATTTAAAAATTTAATAGAAGTAATTATAAAAAACAAATAGGAGGCAATGAAATGGATTCTAAAAAAGAAAAGAAACATAAGTATTATGAAATAAAAGTAAGTATTAGAGACACCCATCCACCTGTATGGAGAAGGTTACAAATACCAGAGGGAATAACATTTCATGAGTTAAATGCTATTATACAATTAGCATTTGATTGGTGTGGTTATCATGCATATGATTTTGAAGTAGGTGCAACATTACATGAAGAGGGTACATTTATCGAGTTACCAGAATTAGATAATGGTTGGTTTAATCATGAAATAAGAAACTCTAAAAAAGAAAGAATTGATAAATACTTCAAAGAATATAAGAAGATGAAATATACCTATGATTTTGGAGATAATTGGATTCACGATATTACGATAGAAAAAATAGTTGAAACAGATATAAAATTGATAAATCCAATTTGCATTAAAGCAAAGATGGCAGATTTGCCAGAAGACTGTGGAGGACCATGGGGATATGAAGAATTATTAGAAATATTACAAGACCCAAAACATGAAAGATTTGAAGAAATGAGAGACTGGGTGGATAATGGTTTTTCTGCATGGTATGAAGATAGAACATATGTAGATATAGAAGAAACAAATAGGAGATTAGAACGTTATAAAGAACATGCAAAATTTATATTAGGAGAGTAAAAAGATGGAAGAACAAATAAAAGAATTAACATTGTTATTATTATATTTGAATTCATGGGCAGAAAAAGAACCATATGGAGAATTTCGTAGAGCTTGGAAGGGATATGATTTTGATATTTTAAATACATTAGAAGATGAACATTTAATAGGTGAAAGTACCCATAAAGCAAAATCTACATATTTAACAGAGGAAGGATTAGAAAAAGTAAAAGAACTAATGAAAAAATATAATATTAAAGAAAATTAAAGCATGAAATTAGGAAGGATATAGAGTAATCTATACCTTCTATTTTTATGCAAAAAATTAAATTTAAAGAAAGTGAGAGTGATATTTATGAAAAAAGAAGAAATTATAGAATCAATTAAAAAAATTGAAAAAATAAGTAATGAACTAATACAAACAAAAGAAAAAATAAAAGATGAAGAATTAGAAAAATATTTCTGTAAGCTAGAAAAAGTAAGAATGGATATGTATGATGCAGTAATGCAAGAAAACTTATGGAGAGAATTTATGGGAGATGAAGTAACAGAATTCATAGACTATGATTACAAAGCAAAAGTAGAAGATGACATATTAAAAATACATATTCCAGAAAAAATCCCACCAATAAAAAAAGGTGCAAACTACACTCGGAAAAA
>JAAVZN010000127.1 GCA_022791675.1 Clostridia bacterium
GCATCATATTTGCTTAAAATTTTTGTTTCTTTATTAACTCTTGAAGGCTTGCCCTTCAATGTGTGTAGGCATTGTGTTAAACATGCTTTCCTGCCCTCATTTTCAATGAGGTATTTTCTGTTTTAACAGCACTTTTGTCTACTTAATTAAATATACTTATCCTTAAATCCTCTTAATTGAAAAAATAATGTGCTTATAAAAATAAGTCAAGGTTGTGTGACAGCATATGTATTTAACCTTGACTTGATTTTATAAAGCACATTAGAATTATCTAATAGGATTTTATTTATTCATTAATTTTATATATGGTATATTCAGAATCATAATTATAACCTAATTTCTCAGCTAATTCTAATGAAGTTAAATTTGCAGCATCCCAACTAGGATATATTCCTTTTTCCAAACACATTAATATTAATTTTGATGCCATAGCTGTTCCTATTCCTTTATGTTTATACCCTTCTTTAACTCTTATATTAATCTCTATGCCATCTTTATAAATAATATTTGAACTACAAATTCCAACAATTTCATCATCTCTAAAACAACATACTCCTATTCCTTTGTTCATGTAATCATCTGTTATTTTCATTTGTTTAGGATCTTCATCATCTGCTTTAATTAGTTTATATATTCTTTCATCAATTGCATTTACTTCATATTCACTATTCAAATTTTCACAAAATTCTTTTAATTTTTGTTTATTAAATATATCTTTTTCCTTTTTTAAGGAATATCTTTTACTCTTTTCAAAATCATTATATATACTTTCAATAATATTACTCCAGTCATCTTTTGCAATAATTCTTTTACAAGTCTTTGGAAGTGTTTTTAATACTTGTTTTGCCAATACTGAGTTACTATTACCATTTATAAAACAATATTGTCTAACTAATAAATATGCAATTGTGGGATTTTCTAAATTATCAGTATATGCTTCTCCCATAAGTCCATCTAAAACCGATTTACCCATATAAAATTTTATATCATTAAATAAATGTTCTATTTTATTCATTTCATTATTATGTAGTTTTATCATGTTCTTCTCCTTCTTATAAATTATCTATTACTTTTATTTTTGTCCAATTTCTCATATAATCATTAAATATAATATTACTTATCTTTCTTCCCATATTATAAACATACTCATCATTCAAGTAATTTTCATCTTTAAAATCTTTTATCATAATTGTTAAAATATAATTACCATATATTGTTGATACTATTCCACCATCATTTCTTACTGATTCATATTTTCCACTTTTACTTACTATATAATTAACAATTGGGTTTTCTACTTCTTTATAAATCTTATCAATTCCATCTCCCACCATTTCATGATATTTTTGATTCTTTATAATACTTATTATTTCTTGTGTCATTTCTTTATTAAATAATTCATAATTGTTTAATTTTTTCCATACTAAATAATAGTCATAAGCTGTAGTTTCCGAAAACACTTCATTTTCAAATGACTTAAATTTACTATATAATTTTGTGTTATTACATCCTATATTTTCTATACTTTTATTTATATTTTCTATTCCTAAAAAATCTATCAATATATTAGTAGCAACATTATCACTTATAATCATCATTAACGTTGCAATATCTAATATTGGCAGTTTTATTCCTTTACTCAAATATCTTAAAATACCACTACCATTTACATAGTCTTTTTCTTCATATTTTAGTTCTTTGTCTCGATTTATTACTCCTTTATTAATTTGATTGAACAATTCAATTAGAATAAATATTTTTATGCAACTTGCAGAATTATATTTTTCATTTTCATTTATTTTTATTGTATTTCCTTTTAAATCATCATAATATATTGCTATTTTTCCATCAAAATTGACTATACTATTTTTAATTATTTTTTCTATATCCATCAGCTTTCTCCTATAAATTCTTACTTATAATTTTTTCTCAAATCTTTTCTTACAAAAAATTCTTGCACATTTCTCTTAATTGCTTATAGATACTCCTAAAGTTTCTTTACTTATATATTCTTTACCCTTTCATATATATCTTTCCAACTATCAACTCTATATAAATCTGTTTTATCGTTTATATTACCTTTACTACTAAATAATATGGTTTCAATTCCTAGTTTCCCAACTTTGTTACAATTTGCAACAGAATCATCTATAAATAAATCTATTTTTTCATTTTTGCAAACATTTGCTTTATCAAAATCACATATCAATTTATCATAATGAATATTATTGTTTTTTAACTCTTCAATAGTTGTTTTATATTCATCTGTATATAACGTTTTATCTCTTGCTGTAATAACTATTATTTCATGCCCTAACTCTTTAATTTTATCAATA
>JAAVZN010000128.1 GCA_022791675.1 Clostridia bacterium
CTTTCCCTTATAGAATTAGGATGATTTTTTGCAAAAGAAAAAATCAACCATTTTACTGATTGATTTTCATATCTATCTATTCTATAAAGTTCGAACAGATACGTCGTTGGAGCGAATCACATACAAGTTACGAACTTTGTTCTCTTTCTAAAATTATTATATATTAATTGTTATTAAATTTCAATGGGAGTGTATGAAAAATTTGTAAAATATAGTATAATTTTATTGGTTAAATTATTTTTTATGGAGTGAGTTATGGAAGAAATAGTAGATGTTAAATCGCAATTGAAAATATCCTTACCAATTGCTTTTGAAAGTTTAATAAATATATTAATTACGCTAGTAGATACATTGGTAATTTCTATAGTTGGAACAAAAGAATTAGCAGCACTTGGAGCAATGGCTGTTATTTTAAATATAATGCAAATGTGCATTCAAACAATTAATATATCTAATAATACATTAGTTGCAAAATCTTTAGGTGAAAAAAATCTTAATAAATTAAAATTAGTTAGTGGGAATTCACTTATTTTGACATTAGGAATATCCATATTTACAGTAATACTAGTATTTTTAATACAACCAATATTTCCACCTTTATTTAATGTAGATACTATTGCCACTACATATTTAACTATAAGATTATTTGGTTTTATACAAAGTAGTATAGTAACTGTATTATCTGGTCATCAAAGGACTATAGGAAATCAAAAAAACATTTTATATTTACGCATCTTTGCTATTGTTTTAAATTTAATATTAGATATTATTGCTGTACATTATGGATATGGAATTATAGGTGTAGCAATAGTAACTGTATTTATCGATACTGTGCTGGCAATATATTTGTCTATATATTCTAGAAAAAATATAAAAATCAAATTTGTAAAAGAATATTGTAAAGATATATTAAAATTGTTTAAATGGAACTTTGTTGAAAGAATAGCCTCAAGAGTAGATAACTTTATATTTAATTTAATTGTAGCAAGAATGGGTAATTTAGAATATTCTGTTCATATAATTTTATTACAAATTGCAAATGTATATGAATCTTTTATACAAGGTTATGGTGACGGAATTACTATAAGTATAGGAATTGCTTCTGGAAAAAATGATAAAAATTATATGATGAAAGTGAAAAATGTTGCAAAGAAATTAATTAATTATAGTTCTATAATATTACCTTTTGTAATATTAGGATTGTCTATTATAATTATGAATATTTCATTAAGAGAACCTGAACTCCAAAAAATATTTTTAACAGTATTACCACTATTCATAATTGGTTGCTATATAACTATGACTGCAACATATTATTTTGCAATATTAAGAGGACTTAGAGATTTCAAATTTTTAGCAAAAAGAAATATAATTAGTTCAATTATTAAAATTATAGTCGCAACCATACTATCATTTACACCTATTGGAATTCTTGGTGTATGGCTAGGTTATTTAGTATATGGAATAATGCAAAAAGTTTTATCTAGGAAAAGATATGAAAATATAAGTTTAGAAAGTGAGTAAATAAATGATATGGTATTTAGCAAATGCTTATAATTTTTATATAAAATAGATATAAACAAATAAAAAATTTGATAATAGATATGTACTTTTCAGGTAATGATTTCTTTTAAAAAAATTATAAGGGTATGGGATTTCCCATAAATTGAAAACGTGCGGGAGTAGGTTTTCAGTGCTGGCTAGGACATAAAACTTAATTTGTCCTCACACATTTTGTTATAAATTAGTTCCTTTAAAATCACTTCTTCTGCCATATTTTTATAGTTATTCATTATTTTTACCCAATTAAGTTGGTTATCCATTTTACTTTTTTCAGACAGTAATTTGTCAGAATCTTTGTATTGTTCCATCAAATAATTTAATCTATTTTCTGCTTCGATACTAACTGAAACAAGATGATTAGTTAGTTTATTTTTCATTAAAAGTGTTGTATATAATGCTGTATCATTA
>JAAVZN010000129.1 GCA_022791675.1 Clostridia bacterium
AAGCACAAACAAAAGCAACAGAACTAGCAACAGGAGGAAAAACAAGTAGCTTATTGTTTGGAATTCAGTGGGATTTAGTGATGAAATTTATCGAAGAAAAAGGAGCGAAAACACAAGAGGAATTAAAGACAAATTCAGAAAGTTGGGGAAATTACTATAGTGTAACATTTGATATAACAAGAGGGTTATATACAATAGCACCTACAACTTCTGGATCATGGAATCGAGCAAGTGGAACGAGTAAATATACGAAGCCAGCATCAACAAGTACATTATTAACAACAGGAGTAACGGAGAGAAATAGTGTACTAGGGATTTACGATTTAGCAGGAAATGTATTGGAATGGACATTAGAAAAACCTACGTCTACCAGTAATCCGTGTGTGATACGTGGAGGAGCTTTCAATGGCATTGGTTCCAGTACTACAAGTACTTACCGTACCGGCAGTAACGCGACTATTGCCAGCCATGACCGAGGTTTGCGTGTTGCTTTATGGTAGGACGGAATTCTGTGAAACGAAACGATAATAGGTAGAGTAGTAGTTTTTAATAGAAAAAATTGAATAAGAGAAGGTAAGCAATTGAAAAAAGTTTACCAGAATAATATACAAAAACTATACAAAATTTCTAAGTGAAATTGGAATTTGTGTAGTTTTTTGCTTTTATGAAAAATTATAGATATTAATATATTTTCAAAAATTATTTTCCTGATTTTCAATCGAACAATTAAATGTAAAGGTGTTGACGTAAAATATAAGATTAAATAAAATTACATTAAAATGAAAAAGAAAAGAGGAAAACAAATGAGAAAATTAAATAGCAAAGGTATTACATTAGTTGCATTAGTGGTTACGATTGTAGTTTTAATCATACTGGCAGGAGTAACGCTGGCAAGTTTAACAGGAGAAAAAGGAATCATAAAAGAAGCGAGAACAGCAAAAGAATTAGCAGAAAAAGCATCGTTGGAAGAACTAGTGGATTTAGCGATTATCAAAGCAGAACAAAAACATAGAAATCCGACAATAGATGATGTGATTGAAGAAATAAAAAATAATAAAGTAATTAGTAATAGTGACCAAGTAAACAAGGAAACAGGAGCCATTAGAACAGATTTAGGATATGAAATAACAGGAAAATTAGATGATTATATTGGTAAAACTTCAACTGGAGATAATGAGGGAAATACCAGTGGAGGAAATGGAACAGCAGGAGGGAATACCACTGGAAATAATACAGGAGGAGGAACGACGAATCCACCAGAAGAAAAACCAAGTTTGCCAAATACAGATAATACCAAACCATTTTTACCAGAAGATTCAGAAATCATAAGTGATAGTTTGGAAACAGGGATTATTATTAAGGATAAAAATAATAATGAATGGGTATGGATTGAAGTGCCAAAAACAATTTATAATTCTACGACAACTGCTACCGACTACACAGCCATAGAAACAGCGATGCAAAGTTATGCAAGTACTTATCGACAAAGTGGATGTACAGATACTTTTTATTCAACAGCACAGCATGGATTTGCAAATGCGACAGAATATAATAACCATAAAAATAGTATGTTATCAAGTGTGTTTAATCATGGAGGATTTTATATCGGAAGGTATGAAACAGGAACACAAACAGCTAGATTCTCAGCTTCAGATAGTTTAACAATACCAGTGATTCAAAGAGATGCCTATCCATACAATTTTATAACATGTAGTCAAGCACAAACAAAAGCAACAGAACTAGCAACAGGAGGAAAAACAAGTAGCTTATTGTTTGGAATTCAGTGGGATTTAGTGATGAAATTTATCGAAGAAAAAGGAGCGAAAACACAAGAGGAATTAAAGACAAATTCAGAAA
>JAAVZN010000086.1 GCA_022791675.1 Clostridia bacterium
GCTTATTGTTTGGAATTCAGTGGGATTTAACTTTAAAATTTATCGAAGAAAAAGGAGCGAAAACACAAGAAGAATTAAAAACAGATTCAACAGAATGGGGGAATTATAGCAATAGTGCATTTGATATAACAAGAGGATACTATACAACAGCACCTACAACTTCTGGATCATGGAACCGAGCAACTGGAACAAGTAAATATACAAAGCCTGCGTCAACAAGTACATTATTAACAACAGGAGCGACCGATCGAAATAGTGTACTAGGAATTTATGATTTAGCAGGAAACGTAAGGGAATGGACATTAGAAAGAAGATCGAATACTACTAGTCCGTGTGTGGGTCGTGGAGCTCTTTATCTGGACAATGGTTCCAGCTATCCAAGTGTTAATCACTACAACACTAGTGAGACCCTTTCCAGTCAAATTCTTGGTATGCGTGTTGCATTATGGTAGGACTGAACTCTGTGAAAACGAAACAATAATAGGTGGACGGTAGTTTGAAACAGAATAATTAAATTGTGAAGATATGAGATTGAAAAATTTATTAACAAAACGTTCTTAATGGAACGTTTTTGTACATTTTAAGGCACAAAAATGTTTCGAAAAATAGAAAGGAAGGTGAAAAAATAGAATTATTATAATGATTTAAAAGTATTTACCTACGAAAAGTTATTTCTTTCAAAAAACTTTTCGACAAACAATTCAAATTTATTGCATTTTTTTACAATCTGTAATAAAATAAAAAGCAGAAAACAAAAAAACGAAAAGAAAAATAAAAAAACAGATCAAATAAAGTAGAAAACTTTTTAAGGTTAGCCTACCAAAAAAGACAAAAACCACGAAGGACAAGTAGTATAATAAGCCTATAAAAATATAAGAGGTGGTAAGGATGTTTCAAAATGTAATAGAAAAAGAGAACAAACCAAGTATTTTTGCTAATGTATTGGCAGTGAAAAATGTAATCGTATACATTATTTCTTTTATGCTATCAATGGTAGGAATTGGAGGAGAATTCTCAATATTTAGTATGAGTATGTTAGGTGCATGTTTCGCATCTTCTGTACCAGCACTAGGAGTGTTTTTTGCAGGACTAATAGGAAATTTAATTAAATATGGAGTAGGAGGAGCATTAGGGTATTTTCTAACAGCTTTAGTATTAGTGGTAACACTGTTTATCATAAAGCCAAGATACAGTGAAAAAGAAAGAAATGAAAAAATTAAAATAGGAAGTCATGTAGCAATTTCTATCTTAATCATACAAATTGTAAAATTGGCAATGGCAGGATTTACACTTTATGACCTATTATCTGGGATAACCCTATCCATAATTGGATTCGTATTTTACAAAATATTTGTTAATGCAACTAATGTATTACAAGATTTTTGGACCAAAAGAGCGTTTACAATTGAAGAACTAATAGGAGCAAGCCTAATTCTTGCTATTAGTGTAGGAGCTTTTGGAGATCTAAGCTTATTTGGATTTAACATTAAAAATATTTTAAGTATTTTAATTGTTATGATATTAGGTTGGAAAAATGGGATTTTAGTAGGAACAACGGCAGGTGTAACAATTGGAGTGACTTTGGGAGTAATCCATGGAACAGAACCAATCATGATTGCATCTTATGCGATATCTGGAATGTTAGCAGGAATTTTGAACCGATTTGGAAAAATTGGAGTAGTGGTAGGATTTGCCTTAGGAAATATCATATTAGCTTATGTATCAAATGGTTATACAGTAGAGTTAATTCATTTCAAAGAAATCTTAATAGCGTTTATTGGATTGCTTGCTGTGCCAAAAAGCTTACATATCGAATTAGAAGAATTTATTGGAAATACAAAGCTTCTTCCAGTAACACCTGATCGAGCATTAAATAAAAGTAAAGAAGTAGCTCAAAATCTAAATCAAGTTTCACAAGCCATACAAGAAATGGCAACTAGCTATAAACAAGCTGAAAAAGCATCTTATGAATCAAACAAGCAAATCTTTTTGACAGAATTACTAAGCAATTTGGAATCATACAAAGATAATATGTTATATGAGGATATGGCAGATACAGAAGGAAAAATAGTTGATGAGATATTTGCTTATTTATTAGATAAACAAGAAATGAATCGTCAAGCCCTACTAGAAATTTTTGCGAAATGCAATAGTTACATTGTAGGATTTGAAGATAAAGAAATTAGCAAATACTTAGAAGAAAACATTGCACAAATCGTTCGAAGTATTAATATTTCTTATAAAGTAGCCAAAGCCGATTTTATCTGGAAAAAGAGAGTCGAAGAAAATCAAAAAAACATGGGAAGACAATTAGATGGTGTATCAAAAGCCATTCAAAAAATGGCAAGAGGAATTGAAGACGACATAGAAAAAGAAGTACAATACGAAAAACCAAAAGCAGAAATCATAGAATTATTAAAACAAAGAGCAATTCAGGTACAAGATATTTCGATTAAAAAAGAAGGAAGATACATAATAGAAGTTTATTTAGATCAAATATTAGAAACTGCGAAAATAGAAACCATAGAAAAAATAGCGACACAGGTTTTAAAAGAAAAAATTGTCTTAAATGAAGAAGCGACTATTGGGAAAAAATTAAATTTCTTATCAGATGATAAATTTGTTATGGCAATAGGAACAGGAGAAACAACCAAAAGCAAAAGTGAGCTTTCTGGTGATGCTATGTTAAATGTTAGATTAAAAGATGGAAAATATTTAATAGCAATTAGTGATGGAATGGGGACAGGAACCAAAGCAAGACAAAGTAGTATGCAATCTTTAAGAATGTTAGAAAATCTTTTGTTATCAGGATTTGATAAAAATATATCACTTGATTTAATCAATACTTCACTTATGAATCAGAATACAGAAATTTTTGCTACATTAGATATAGCGATTGTTGACTTATATGAAGGAAATATTGAATTTATCAAAAGTGGAGCATGTCCAACTTATATTAAAAACAAGAGAAAAGTGCAGATGATAAAATCAAATTCTTTGCCAACTGGAATGGTTGATGGTAACTATATCCAAAGTTATGATAGAGACATTACTTCAGGAGATATTATGCTGATGTGTTCAGATGGAATTTTAGATGCTAATATTGAATACAAAAATAAGGAATTATGGATCAAATATTTGTTGGAAGATATCGAAACAACTAATACCAAAAAAATTGCTGATCTTGTTTTAAATGAAGCAATTGATAATACTTTTGGTATAGTTAAAGATGATATGAGTGTTATGGTATGTAAATTTAAAGAAAAAGAAAATGGAGATTAGGGGAAACCTTATATCTCCATTTTAACTTAAAATAGACTTTTTTTTATTTTTTCTAATTCTTCTTGAGTTATTTTGGTTAATTTTAGGATTGTTTTATCACTCATTTTGTTTTTTATCATTTGAACAATAAAGTTATGAGTTGCTGTTTGAATTCCTTTTTGTATGCCTTTTTGTAAGCCCTTTTGTAAGCCTTTTTCTACACCTTCATTATAATTCATTCTAAAAATATTTCTTAAATTTTCTGTTACCATTTTTCCACCTACCTTTCCTTTTAATTTTTCTTTTAGCTCTTTTGCTTTTTCTTCTCCGATTTCTTCTGTAACAATGTTGGTTAATAGATTCATTATAAACTTTTTTTCTTCAGTTGATAATTTTTGTTTTACTATTTTTTCCAGAATTTCTATTAGTTCGTCCTTATTTTTTATTTTTTCCAAAAGCATAGCTTTTGCAATACTACTTTGTTCTTTTAGTAGCTCTTCTTTTGTATAGTGATTGATATCTACTAAACGATAGGTTAAGTTTAAAGCAGAGCTGATTTCTGGGATTTTTTGTTGCAAATTTGTTAATGAAGTTTTAGCAGTCCATCTTGTTTTTCCAGTATATAATACAATAGGATATATGATAGGCAATATTTTTTTATTACTACAATCTATTTCCTTTTCCATTTCTCGCATAATTTCTGTAGAATAGTAAAGGATTCTCTTTGCCATGAAATAATCAACCGTAGATTGATGTTCAATTAAAATAAAAATTTTTGTATCTCTTATTCTATATAATATATCTGTTTCTAATTGTTCATTATATTTTGTTATAAAGTTGGTATTTTGTTTTTCTAATTGATTTGATTTAATTTTATGATTTGTTTTTTCGAGTTGTAGATGTTTATTAATAAATTTTACAGCTTCTTTTTGATTCGAAAATAAATTTTTGAATGTTTTATCATGATAGTTGTCAATTTTATTTTGTCCATAGTTATAAAAAGAAGAAGGTTCTTCTAAGGTGTAGCATTTGGGTATTAAATTATAATTATTAAATTTTCTTATTTTTATCTCTCCTTTCATTATAATGATTTTCACCTAAAACATCAACTTTAATTTAAGAGTAAAAAAAGACTTTTTCTTATATTTCCTTTCTTTTGCTTTTTTATTCGGGATTTTTTAAAGAATTCAATCAAAAAATTTTGCCTATTTGAATTAATTTTCAAGGATAAAAATAACCATTTTTATCGTATCATGAACCAATAGAAAATAAAATAGTTTAGAAGGCGGAATTAAATTCCACCTTCTGTGATGAAGGAATAACACCTACACCAATTTTTAATAACTTCTGAATTGAAACAGAAATTATCTGGTAATTGGATAGGATATCCGCATTTTGGGCATCGAGTGGAAACGGATGCTGTCATATAGCGGGGAAAGAATTCAAAAGCACATCTTTTATTATGACACTTGATCTTTCCATTTACTCCATCAGACATATTGTTACCTCCGTGAATCCCATAACGGGATTCAAGAATCGTTAAAAAGTTACGATACAATTATAATACATTTACATAAAAAAATCAAGTAAAATATTCGTCATAACTATTGAAACATAAGTCGATTTATGATATATTGTAAATGTCGAAAAGGAGGCAAAAACATGAGTAGAGGTAGAAGATATGAAGAACCAAAACTAAACTTAAAAAAAGTATTTGCAGTCATACTTGCAATTGTAGTAGTGATCATGAGTATATTTATGATAAATGGAATTTTAAGAAAAGATAAAGAACAAGGAAAAATAGCAAGCAAAGACTATGCTGTTATTTATCAAGATAACAAATGGGGAGTCATAGACTCAAATGGAACGATTATTATTGATCCAGGATATGAAGAAATGATTACCATACCAAACAGTAAAAATGATGTGTTCTTATGTATCTATGATGTAAATTATGAAACAGGAACCTATAAAACAAAAGTATTAAACAGTAAAAACCAAGAAATCTATACACAATATGAACAAATAGAGGCAATTAGCAATAAAGATGCCAATAACAATATATGGTATGAAGAAAATGTATTAAAAGCTAAAAAAGATGGAAAATATGGAGTGATTGACTTAAATGGAAAAGAACTAACACCATTTCAATTTGACGAAATCATAACAATTGATGGAATGAAAGGCATTATAAAAGTGGTAAAAGATGGGAAAATGGGAATCATAAATCATGAAGGAAAAGAAATTTTACCAACCCAGTTCTTAGAAATTACAAACTTAGGAAAAGAAAGCAAAGACGGATTTATTGTAAAAAGTGAAGCTGGAAAGTATGGAATTATAGACTATTCGAATACCATTTTATTAGAAGCAAAATACGATGAAATAGCAAAAATCTATGGAAACGAAATGTATGTAGTAAAACAAGCAGGAAAACAAATATTAGTGAAAAAAGATGGAACAGAAGTATTAAGTACAGGATTTGACGAAATCAAAGAAATTTTAAAAAATGCAGACAATGGAATCATTTATCTAGCAAACGGAAAATATGGCGTTATGAAAACAACAGGAGAAGTAACCATTGCCCCAGAATACGAACAATTAAAAGAGGCAAAATCTGGATTATTACTAACCAAGCAAAATGGAAAATATGGGGTTATCGATTTAGAAAAAACGGTAAAAGTAGAGCCAATTTATACAGCCCTATCCTACCATGAAAAAGCAGATTTATACATAGCAGAAAAAGCGGATTATACAAACGATATCATTGACCATACATTTGCTGTTCGTCAATCTGGAATTTTAATTGATATCAATGACGAAAAAGGATATTTAGAAATCAAACAAGGAGAAGAATATAAATATTATAATTTCAAATTTGAAGAAAAAAACATGACAGAAATAAAAGTAGGAAATACACTATTTAAAAGTAAACAAGAAGGAAAGTATGGATTTGTTGATAAAACTGGAAAAGTAGTTGTTGATTATCAATATGATGATGTAACAGAACAAAACAGTTATGGTTATGCAGGAGTTAAAAAAGATGGAAAATGGGGATCCATTGACAAAAATGGAAATATCATACAAGAACCAACCTATAACTTAGATGATTACTTAAAAATTGACTTTATCGGAAGATGGCATCTAGGAAAAGATATTAATATGAATTATTATAATCAACTTTAGAAGATAAAAATTTGGAAGGAATGAAAGATATGGAACTAAAGACAAATTACCAATATACCTATTTTATTCACCCTTTTGTGATAAAAGATGGAAAATACCAGAAATATATTCTAAAAATGTTAAAAGATAAAAACTGTAGTTTAAAAATCTTCCAAAAAGAAAAAGACTTAAAACTATACAAATATTTTTTACCAAAAATGAGAGATTTTTTCTTTTCTAGTTTCCGATATGGAAGCCATGAAATGAAAAAATTAGAAGAATTACCAATTGAAACAAGATCGGCTTTGCTAGCTAAAAATCCATGTAATATATTTGAATATACACTAAAAAAAGATATGCAAGGAAAAATCAATCAAAATAGCGGTATATTTTTCAGCATTCAAAAAATTGAAATCATAGTATTTTCAACAGGAATTGGATTTTTGGCAATGAAAACAAATGTAGAAGAATATACAGAATTTAGCAATGTATTAAATTTCAATTACAAATTTAGAGACATCAACAATGAAATGTTAAATTTAGAAAACTATGACAATATACGAATTCAAACCGATAGTTTTTCTGATGTCAAAACATTTCAAGAACTAATTCGTAGTATAACAGGTTCTAATACAGAATCAAGTAGATTGAATATTGATTCCGAAAGATTTTTAACCTATTCTTATGTATGCATCAATCAAGATGTTTGGAATACTGCCAATCAATTTGAAGAAATCAAAAATCAATTTATTAAATATGCTAATATTTTACCAGCAGATAGCAGTAGAGATTATGAATACGAAAAAATAGCTACATTTTCCAAATGGAAATATGCCAAATTAGGGCTAACTAAATTAGGTATGATGTTATTTTCTTCTAGTAGTGATATGAGCAATTATACCATTTTACCAGAAGAGTATGAAAATCAGTATTTTTATACTTATATTTTTAATTTGTACAAAAAAATATACTTACGAAAAATCGAGCTAGAGTTAAAAGATATTAGTAAAATTAGAAAAGCAAGAAAGAAATTTGTGGAATTCACAAGAAATTTGTGGATTCAGGAAATTACAGAAGATGAAACAGGAACCTTATTAAATGATAAATTACACGAAGTTTTTGAAATGGACAAATTATATAATCAAGTAAAATATAAATATGATGTGTTATATAAGGAATTAAATTTTGAAAAGCAAAGCAAAGCAACGATTATTATTTTAGTTATTTTAGCAATTTCATTATGCTTAAATATATTAAATTTTATGACATTAATGCCAAAAACATCGTAATAGAAATGAACAAAAAGAAAAGAGGAAATGAAGTGAAAATTTGTTGTGGAACAGACATCATAGAAATTGAAAGAATCAAAAAAAGTATTGATGATCCAAAAATGGGAAAGGCATTTGTAGAAAGAGTGTTTACGCCGAAAGAAATTCAATATTGTGAAAGCAAAAAGGCACAAAAATATCAACATTATGCAGTTCGATTTGCAGCAAAAGAAGCTACTTTTAAAGCTATTTCTTCACAATTGGAAAATAAATATGCCATGAATTGGAAAGATTTTGAGATAACGAATACTATCCAAGGACGACCAGAACTAACCATCAATGGAATTGATTTAAATGGCATAGAAGATATCGATTTAAGTTTATCGCATTGTAAGGAATATGCTGTAGCAAATGTAACATTGCTAAGAAAGTAAGGAGGCTTATATGGAATTATTTGATAGTCATGCACATTTAGATGATGAGAAGTTTAATGAAGATCGAGAAGCAATCATAAGAAAGCTCAAAGATGAAGGAATTACAAAGTTGGTATCAGCTGGTTATAGCCTAGAAAGTTCAAAAAAAGCAGAAGAATTAGCGAAAAAGTATGATTTTATTTATCCAACAGTAGGAATTTCTCCAAATGATATTCCACAAACAAAGGAAGAATTGTGGAAAATGTTAGAAGAAATTAGAAAGATGGCTCAATTGAATCAAAAGATAGTAGCAATTGGTGAAATTGGTTTGGATTATTATTGGAATCAAGAAAATAAAGAAATGCAAAAAGAAGCAATGATGCAACAAATTGAGATAGCCAATGAATTGAATTTACCAATTGTCATTCATACTAGGGAAGCGGTTATGGATACACTTACCATATTAAAGAAAAAGGTAGTCAAGCAAAAAGGGATTTTTCATTGTTGTCCACTCAATCCAGAATTAGTGAAAGAAGCTTTAAAATTAGGTTTTTATATTTCATTTGCAGGACCAGTTACTTTTAAGAATTCTAAAAATGCAAATGAGGTAATTACTATGGTGCCAGAAGAAAAAATGTTAATTGAAACAGATAGCCCATATTTGTCACCAGAACCTTTAAGAGGAAGAAGAAATGATCCTAGAAATGTAAAATTCATAGCACAGAAAATTGCTCAAGTAAAAGGAATTAGCTTGGAAGAAGTGGCAAGAATAACTTACCAAAATGCAGAAAGGATTTTTTCGATGTAAGAATTGTGAGAATAAAGATAGAATAAGACAAAAGAAATATTAAATAATAAAGGAAGAGTTTACACAGGAAAGAAAATAAAAAGCAACAGTAAGTCGTTTTAGATAAAAATATTCTAAAATGATTTTTTTATACAAGAATGTAGAAAAATGGAAACCTGTCAACTTGTTGACAGTAATTTGGACGATTGATACAATGAGATTAGTAAAAAATAAGAACGATTTAAAGAAGTAGTAGACCCTGAAAAATAATACTTTTTGTAAGAAAAAGATACAGTTTAAAATAGAGAATCATAATCAAAGAGATATAGAACAAAAGAAATGAAGGAGAATGGTATAAGATATGAGAAAATTAAAATGGAAAACAAAGAAGACGAATGAAGGTATTACATTAATAGCATTGATAATTACAATTATAGTATTACTAATATTAGCAGGGATAAGTATTGCAACATTAACAGGAGAAAACGGAATATTAACAAAAGCAAGTACAGCAAAAAAAGAGACGCAAAAAGCATCAGCGAAAGAAAAAGTAGAAATAGCAGTAATGGGAAGCTTTGGGAGTGACGGAAAAATAGAGATGGATACACTAAATAAAAATTTGAGTCAAGTAGAAGGAATTGATAAAGAAAATTCGGATTTAACAGGAACAACATTACCAAAAGATGTCATCGTGGATCATTACGAAATAACAATAGATGACAGTGGAAAGGTAATCGTAAAAGGAGAAAATACAGAAGATGAAAATAATCCAACACCAAATCCACCAACACTACCAAGTACAGATGACACCAGACCATTTTTACCAGAAGGTTCAGAGATTCTAAGTGATCATTTAGATACAGGAGTGATCATTAAAGACAAGAATAATAATGAATGGGTATGGATTGAAGTACCAAAATCTATTTATAGTTCTACAATAACTAGTACAGATTACACAGCAATTGAAACAGCTATGCAAAATTATGCAAGTGCTTATCGAGATAGTAACTATTCGGATACTTTTGATTCAACAGAACAACATGGATTTGCCAATGAGACAGAATATAATAACCATAAAAATAGTATGTTAAAGAGTGTGTTTGAAAATGGAGGATTTTATATTGGAAGATATGAGACAGGAAGTGTAACACCAAGAATTTCGGTTTCTGATCGTTTAACAACACCAGTGATTCAAAGAGATGTGTATCCTTATAATTTTGTCACCTGTAGACAAGCACAAGAAAAGACAGTAGAACTAGCAACAGGAGGAAGAACAAGTAGCTTAATGTTTGGAATTCAATGGGATTTAATTATGAAATATATTGAAGTAAAAGGAGCAAAAACACAAGACGAATTAAAGACAAATTCAGGAAGTTGGGGAAATTGTTATGATGTAACATTTGAAATAACTAGAGGAATGTATACAACATCACCTAGTACTTCTGGATCATGGAATCAAGTGATGGCAACGAATCAATATACAAAGCCGACTTCAAAGAGTATATTATTAACAACAGGATCGACGGAACGAAATAGTGTTCTTGCAATTTATGACTTAGCTGGAAATGTGTGGGAGTGGACATTAGAAAGGGCTTCCAGTATCAGCGATCCTTGTACGACTCGAGGAGGCGGTTACAGTAATGGTGCTGTCTTTTCGGTGTCTTACCGTGTCAACGATAGTACGAGCGATTTTTATTACCGTTATGGTAGTCGTTTAACTTTATGGTAGGGCAAAGCTTTGCGAAAATAGAATTATCTATGGATCATATATAAAAACTATGCAAATTTCTAAGTGAAATTGGAATTTGTGTAGTTTTTTGTTTTGTATAAAAATGTAAGTATTAATGTGTAAGAAATTATTTTTTTGATTTTCAAAAACAATTCAATGTAAAAATGTTGACGTAAAGTGACAGATTAAATAAAATTACATTAAAATGAAAAAGAAAGAGGAGAAACGAATGAGAAAATTAAATAGCAAAGGAATCACATTAGTTGCTTTAGTTGTAACAATTGTAGTTTTAATGATATTAGCAGGAGTAACACTTGCCAGTTTAACGGGAGAAAAAGGAATTATAAAAGAAGCAAGAACAGCCAAAGAGTTAGCAGAAAAAGCTTCGTTGGAAGAACAAGTAGATTTAGCAATTATTAAGGCAGAACAAAAACACAGAAATCCAACAATAGATGATGTGATTGAAGAATTAATCAATAATAAAGTAATTAGTAGTAGTGATCGAGTTAACAGAGAAACGGGATCTATTATAACTGTTTTAGGATATGAAATAACAGGAAAATTAGATGATTATATTGGTAAAACTTCAACAGGAGATAATGAAGGAAATACAAGTGGAGGAAATGGAACAACAGGAGGGAATACAACAGGAAATAATACAGGAGGAGGAACAACGAATCCACCAGAAGAAAAACCAAGTTTGCCAAATACAGATAATACAAAACCATTTTTACCAGAAGATTCTGACATCATAAGCGATAGTTTGAATACAGGAGTAATCATTAAAGATAAAAACAATAATGAGTGGGTATGGATTGAAGTACCAAAATCCATTTATAATTCAACAACAACTAGTACTGATTACACAGCAATTGAAACAGCGATGCAAAATTATGCAAGTGATTATCGAGTTAGTGGATACACAGATATCTTTTATTCAACTGCACAACATGGATTTGCAAATGCAACAGAATATAATAATCATAAAAATAGTATGTTAAAAAGTGTATTTGAAAATGGAGGATTTTATATCGGAAGATATGAGACAGGAACTCGTACAGCTAGATTTTCAAGTTCTGATAGTTTAACAACCCCCATCATTCAAAGAGATGCTTATCCTTATACTTGGGTAACTTGTAAACAAGCACAAGAAAAGGCAACAGAAGTAGCAACAGGAGGAAGAACAAGTAGTCTAATGTTTGGAATTCAGTGGGATTTAGTGATGAAATTTATCGAAGAAAAAGGAGCAAAAACACAAGTAGAATTGAAGACAAATTCAGGAAGTTGGGGAAATTACAAAGATGTAACATTTGAAATAACAAGAGGATTGTATACAACAGCAGTTACTGTTTCTGGATCATGGAATCAAGCGACAGTAGCGAATAAATATACAAAGCCTACTTCAACAGAAACAGTAATGACAACAGGAGCAACAGACAGAAATAGTGTATTAGGAATTTATGATTTAGCAGGAAATGTATATGAGTGGACATTAGAAAAAGCTTCAGGTACCAGTCTGCTTGTACGTCGAGGAGGCGATTCTTCTAGCTGGGGCTACAACCAGCCAGCATCTCATCGTTATGGCAATAGCCTGACTAATGCTTATGATGACGTTGGTAGTCGCCTAGTTTTATGGTAGGACGGAAGAGAGTAATAAAAATATCATAATAAAAGAATATAACAAATAACAGATTGTTACGAGCAAAAATTAGAAAAGTAATGTAATTGTTATTTAGGGAGATATAAAGAATAAGATGTGTAGAACAATTATTTTCTACACATCATTTTATATTTCTTAATGCTTCAATTCGATCTTCAATGCTAGGGTGAGTAGACCACAAGCTAGAAGATTTTTTCTTTCCTTCTTTTGTATTTGCTTTAAAGGGACTGACAATATACATGTTAGCAGTAGCACTATTAGCAGTAGATAATTGATTTTGATCACGATCTAACTTTTGAAGAGCTGAAATTAGACCATCTGGGTTACGAGTAAATTCAACGGCAGTACTATCTGCTAAAAATTCTCTTTTTCGAGAAAGAGCAAGTTGCATTAACGAACCAAAAATAGGAGATAAAATCAAGAAAATCAATCCGATGATCATTAATATAGCATTTCCTTTACTGTCACTATCACGATCGTTTTTTAATCCACCCCAGAATAGAGCTCGAGAGAATAAATCAGATAGCATAACAATAAATCCAACCATAACCGAAACAATACAACTAAGGCGAATGTCGTAATTTTTAATGTGACTTAATTCATGGGCAATAACACCTTCTAATTCATAATAATCTAATTTGTCTAATAAACCAGTAGTAACACAAATAACAGCATTTTCAGGATTTCTACCAGTAGCAAAAGCATTTGGTTGAGGATCTTCTGTTACATACAATTTGGGTTTTGAAGATAAACCAGAGGTAATCATCAAACTATCTAAAATATTTACAATTTTTAAATCTTCTTCTTTGGTGGCAGGCCTAGCATGATTTAACGACAGAACAATTTTATCACTATAATAATAAGAGCCCCAAGCTGTTGCAATCGAAAAGACAAGAGCGAAAACAACAGAAAAAGCTCCTAAATTTAGGGCATGACAAACGTAGTAAACAATGAGAGTAACTACAACAATGAAAATACTTACAATGATACCTGATTCTATTTTATTTTTTTTACTATTTTCAAACATTTAAAAATCCTTTCTAATAAAACAAAAGGCTGAAGTTCTAATGACCTCCAACCTCCTATCTCATTTATGAATTTGAACCGAAATCTACTTTTACATTTTTTCTAGCTTCATCACTTTCTGCTTTGAATAAGTCACGAGCTTCAAAGTGAAACATGCCAGCAATGATGTTAGAAGGAAATACTTGTAATTTTGTGTTATACATGGTTACTGTATCATTGTAAAATTGTCTTGAAAAAGATATCTTGTTTTCCGTATTGCGTAATTCTTCTGATAAATCTGAAAAGTTTTGATTTGCTTTTAACTCAGGATAATTTTCAGAAACAGCCATAATGGTTTTTAATGCAGTTGATAATTGATTATCCAAATTGGCTTTTTCAGAAATGCTTTGTGTATTTGCCCAAGAAGTTCTAAGTTGTGAAATTTTTTCAAAAGTTTCTTTTTCATGATTCATATACCCTTTTACGGTTTCAACAAAATTAGGGATTAAATCAAATCTTCTTTGTAGTTGTACATCAATTTGGCTCCAAGCATTATCTACTTTGACTCTTGATTGTACTAATCCATTATACATTCCAATGATGGAAAAGACAAGAATAACAATGACAGCTAATAAAATCCAACCAATCATTTCAATTCCTCCTTTATTTCTATTATATACAAAATATAATAACATATTAAAAAAATTTATACAATAAAAATGTGAAAAAATTGTGAAAACTTAGTAATACTTTGGAAAAAACAGCATATACTATAATAAATAAAATACTTAAAAAATGGACAAAATACTGAAATATAAAGGAAAAATCCAAAATTTGACAAAAAAAAATAAGAATGATATACTGTCAATGTTTCCAAAAGGAGGAATAAAATTTATGAAAAAACAAGAAAGAGCATCTCTTTCCATTATGAAAATTATAGCAATTAGTATCATATTGATTCTCATATCAGGAATAGGCGTTATGGCAGTAAATACCAAATTAAGTGATGTTAAAATTGTGCTTCAAAATGGATATGAAATGACAGTACTAACAGGAAAAACAAAAGTATCTGAAATCTTAGCGGAAAACAATATCTTGCTAGAAGAAAACCAAAAAACAATACCCGATTTAGAAAGTGAAGTAATAGCAGGGGAAAGCATCAAAATTACAGACAAATCTTATCAAGAAGTACAAATTGCTAAAATATCGGAAGAAGGTGTAGAGACATCATTGAATCAACTATTAGAAAATTATGCACCAATTACAGAAAAAATAGTGGTAGAACAAATAGCAATTCCATTTGAAACCATAACAAAAAATGCAACAGAAGCATCAGGAAACACCAACAATAGAGTTTTGCAACAAGGAAAAGATGGATTAAAAGAAGTAACCTATAAAATAAAATACCAAAATGAAATAGAAATAGAGAGAACATTGTTATCCGAAGTTGTTATACAAGAGCCAGTTAATAAAATTGTGCAAGTTCAAAAAGTAGAAACATCAAGAGCAGGAACAGCAAGAACAGTAACTTCTCATACGGGAGGAAAATGGACTTATTCGGCAAGTGAATTTGATTTATTATGTGCGATTACTGCACAAGAATGTAACTCAAGTTATGCAGGCTCATTAGCGGTTATTACAACAGCTTGTAATCGAGCTGATGCAAGAGGAACGGATCCTCTAACAGAATATAAAAGAAAAGGTCAATTCTGTTATTCAATCGATTCTCATTGGAAAAAAAGATTAAATGGTAATTATTCAAGTAGTGTAATACAAGCTGTAACAGATGCATTAAATGGAAGTAGAAACCATAATTATCGTTCATTCCGTTCAGCTAGCTCTGGTTCTTCCGGTGTAAATATTGGAGGAAATGTATATTTTTAAAATAGAAGATTATTTGATATAGACTCTAATTATTAATTCGTTTAATAATTGGGGTTTATTTTAATGGTAATCGATCCATTCTTGTTATAATGATAAAATTAACATTGATATTGAATTGATAATATAGTAAAATGTTATCATATTAAATATAAAAGGTGAGAATTATGAGGCATGGAACGTATGAATTTTTAGAGGATATAACAATATTTCTAGGAGCTACATTTTTTAATGGAATAGATGGATATTTATTCTTTATGTTATTTATGATGGTAACAGTTGGATTAGCAAAAATAATATTAAAAGTTTTTGCAAAACAAAATTTTAAATATAATAAATTACTAGTATTTTGTTTTATTGGAATCATTTTAGCATTTATTTTTAAAATAATTCCATTTAATCTATCCGAAAAATTTTGGGAAACATGGATATGTTTTATTATAAATAGTATATTTTTTATAATTTTTAATTATACAAAGAAAGTTCTAAAATCAAAACATACACAAGATAGATAAGATAATTGTCAAGAAATATAAAGCATGTAATGATAATTTGTTCTGATTATGTATCAGATTAGGTATGACTTTAAAATAATAGATTAAGTTATACAAACTTTCAAGTAAAAATGATTTCTAAAGTACAAAAATCATAGGTAGTTGAAAATAACCAACTACCTATTTTTGTTGCTCGAGTTAAAATAAAAAAGTTATACTAATGTCTGTCTAGGTAATCTTAATCTTTTTATAAATTTTTGCATAACTATTCTTATAAACTGCTTTACAGCCGAAAAGTCAAAATAACAAATTTTGGCTGTTGAATTCCAATTTTTAGACTTATTTACGGAACTAAGATTCTCATTGTCTTCGTACCATTGTGAAGTCCATTCCTTAATAATTCCAACTCTTAATCCATGAGGATTCATTTTTTGTCCCATGTCTTAAACCTCCTTTTTTACCTCAAGATAAGTAATAATTGGCTTAATACTCGAGCAACTATTGCCAATTTATACTGGCAATAATTATACTATCTTTTAATA
This sequence comes from Clostridia bacterium, assembly GCA_022791675.1. GTDB lineage: Bacteria > Bacillota > Clostridia > TANB77 > CAG-508 > CAG-269. Next base: position 16,203 of record JAAVZN010000086.1, read on the forward strand.
GTTTTATCAATGATTTTTTCACACTGCAACGGTTTCGTTTACTTGTGAAAAATAGAATGAAAACAATAGAATTTTGTAAGAAAACGATTGAATATGTGAGGGCTCTTATGATATGATAGATAGAAAAGTATGGAGTTATTAAAAGATAAAAATTAATATTGAAGAGATACAAAATATATGATAAAATCATACAAAAGGTAGTAGGAAGGAAAACAAAAATGAAATTAATCTCTTGGAATGTGAATGGAATACGAGCCTGTGTTAACAAAGGATTCAAAGAATTTTTTGAACAGGTGCAAGCGGATGTGTTTTGTATTCAAGAAACAAAATGTCAGCCCGATCAAATTGACTTAGAATTTGAAGGATACAAAAGTTATTGGAATAGTGCAGAGAAAAAAGGATATTCAGGAACTGCAATTTTTACCAAAAAAGAACCAATTAGAGTAACAACTGGTATTGGAATAAACGAGCATGATAAAGAAGGAAGGATTCTAACCTTAGAATTTGAAGAATTTTATTTGGTCAATAATTATACTCCAAATTCAAAAAGAGAATTAGAAAGGCTGGCTTACAGACAGATTTGGGAAGACGAAATTAGGAGATACCTATTAAACTTAAATCAGACAAAACCAGTGATTATGTGTGGAGACCTAAATGTAGCACATCAAGAAATCGATCTAAAAAATCCAAAAACAAATCGAGGAAACGCAGGATTTACAGATGAAGAAAGAGCCAAAATGACAGAATTGTTAAAAGCAGGTTTTACAGATACTTTCCGTTTTCTTTATCCAGAAAAAGAAGATGCCTATACATGGTGGTCTTATATGGGGAGAGCAAGAGAAAAAAATGTGGGGTGGAGAATTGACTATTTTATCATATCAAACGATAAAAAAGAACAAATCAAAGAGGCTATGATCTATCCAGAAATTATGGGAAGTGACCATTGTCCAATTGGCTTAGAAATATAGCTAGTTAGAAGGAGAAAGGAAGGAATAAATTATGGAAGAAATGAAAAGTCGAGGGAAAAAATGGCTTTACTGGTTCCTATTAGGAGTAGCCATTATCATAGTATATAAAGCATTAGATAATTTTAATGATGTCATGTCAGTAATTGGTAAATTTTTTGAAATTGTAACACCGTTTTTAGTTGGTATATTTATTAGTTATCTATTTTATATGCCTTGCAAAAAAATAGAAGAAGCCTTGCAAAAATCAAAACTAAAATGGATTGCAAAAAAATCCAGAGGTTTGGGCATACTAATCGTGTATCTTATTATTTTACTATTATTAATCATATTAATTAACTTTATTTTGCCAGTGGTATTGGAAAGTGTAGTAGATTTGATTAATAACATACAAAATTATTATGAAATAGCAATTGAAAATTATAATAATTTACCAGAAGACAATATTTTGAAAAGTGACATGGTAAATGATGCGATACAAAATGTTCAAAATCTTGACATTAAACAATATTTTCAGTTAGAAAAGATTTTAGCTTATGTTATGAGTGCAATTGATGCTGTAACAGGAGTATTTGATGTAGTAGTTGCAATCATCGTATCGGTTTATATTTTAGCTGAGAGAGTAGAAATTTTAAATGCCATTAAGAAATTAGCAGGAGCACTATTTAAAGAAAAAACTTATAAAAACTTGGATAAATATTTCAACAATTCCAATGAAATCTTTTTCAAATTTATAGCTAGTCAATTTTTAGATGCTGTTATTGTTGGTATCATGGTAACGATTGCAATGAGTATTATGGGAGTAAAATTTGCACCATTGCTTGGATTTTTGATTGGATTATTTAATATGATTCCTTATATTGGAGCGATCATTGCGGTGGCAATTGCAACTCTAATAACCCTAATTACAGGAGGTTTGTCACAAGCTATCTGGATGCTTGTAGTAGTAATTATTTTGCAACAAATTGATGCGAATATTATCAATCCAAAAATTATAGGACAATCTTTAAAAATTAGTCCATTACTAGTAATATTTGCTATTACAGTAGGTGGAGCTTACTTTGGTATTATAGGAATGTTTTTAGCAGTACCAGCAGTAGCTGTTGTTAGAATATTAGTAGAAGACTATATTGATTATAAAATGGTAATCAAAAAAGCACAAAAAATGAGTATAAAAGGAGAAAAATCATGTTAAAAAAATATTTATTAGTATTTATCATATCCATGATACCATTAATAGAATTAAGAGGTTCTGTACCAGTTGGATTGAGTCCGTTATGGGGAGAAGCACTTCCCATTATTCCATTGTATATGGTATGTATTATAGGAAATATGCTACCAGTACCATTCATTTTCTTCTTTGCTAGAAAAGTTTTAGAATGGGGAGCAGAGAAAAAGTTCATTGGGAAGTTTTTTAGCTTTTGTTTAGAAAAAGGAGAAAAAGGTGGAAAAAAGTTGCAAGAAAAAGCTGGGAAAGGACTTTATGTGGCATTGTTTCTTTTTGTAGGAATACCACTTCCAGGAACAGGAGCTTGGACAGGAACATTAGCTTCTAGTTTTCTAAATATGGATTTTAAGAAAAGTATCATTGCTGTTACAGCAGGTGTAGTACTTGCAGGAATTATTATGGGACTAGCTTCTGCGGGAGTATTTGGTGCAATGGGTGCAATTTTTAGTTAATTAAAAAATAAAAAGAATGAATTAAAAACCACTTTGAAAAAGAGATCAAAGTGGTTTTTTAGTAGATAAAATCTACATTTCAAAAAATTGTTTGATATGTAAATTGGTTCAGTATACAATATTTATTTCATTGTTCCCCATATTTTGATAGGTGTTACTAAAAATCCTTGAACAGTAAGATATGCTTTCTTGTTCCAACAGCACATAGTGAGTCTTAATTTATAATTTCCTTTGAGATTTGATACATCAATACAAACATTTTCAATAGGTTCAGGATTTGTCCATGAATAATCACCCATTGTACTTGTTCCACTGCAAATAATATTACCACTTGAAGGTTCAATGCATTCTAGTGATAAAGTTAATCCTATATTAACACTAGCAGTTTTTATACCTCCTACAGAAAGATTAAGAAAGTCGACATCTGTTAAATCATAAGAGTTTTGAGATATTATATATCCATATCTTGGATCGGTTCCTGGAGATTCTAAATATGCACCATCATGAGGCTTGAATCCGACTTTTACTCCAATCAATTGGTAAGTTAAATATCCAATTATTTTCGGTTTTTGGAATATTTAAATATTTTTGCTCTCCTACAAACAATATTCCTTCCGAAATAGTTTCCTTTTGATTATCAAAATTATCACAACTTAATACATGAAGATACTTTTTACCAATCGTAGTTGAAGATAAAGAAAAGGTGCTTTGTAAGTCATTCAATTTAGTTGCATTTTCCCATTGATCAGAATCAATTCCTATTTCTTCTGATGAAGAATTTAAAATCCAAAAACAATGATTCAAATTAATTCCACTTTGGTCATCACTTACTATAACCGTTGCTGTAACACTTTCTCCCACATTAATTCTAGTAGAAGTTAATGCAATTTGAGCTTCATTTGGAGATAAGGTATCAATTTCGCTTATTTTTATAGTTTTAGCTCTGATACTATTATTATTTCCTTCTGCTATAAATTTATAATCTCCATTCTTATTTGCCATATATTCTATTGTTATTTCTTTTTGATTGTTACCATCTTCATATTCATTGTTTGGTAATAGGATTCTTTTAATTCCTTTTTCATCTTCTGTTTTTACAGTTATAGTGATTACAGCGTTTTTTTCTAGAATCTTATAGGTTGCATTTATTGTTATTTTTCCTTTTATAGAACCAATGATAGATAGGTTAAACACATCATCTATTTCATATTCATATTTTCCATAAATTACATTTACAGTTTCCACAGGTTCTCCATTTTTTGTGACATCTTCTTTGTCTATTTTTAACTTTTCATGAATATGATCTCCTATAAAATCAATTGTCAAATTTTCTCCTTTTTCCTTTTTTTCTATCATCATTTCATTAATTGCTAGTTTAATTAGTTCTTTTCCTTCTTGTTGTTCTTTATCTTGTTTTGCTGAGGTTGATTTATTTAAAATTCCATTTTCTCCTGTTAACGTCGCAATGCTTACTCCAGCTAAGATGAGTAATACGATAATTGTTATTACCAATGCTATCAAGGTAATACCTTTGTTGTTTTTTTCTTGTTTTATTGTTTTTGATTTTAAATTTGCCATTTCTTTTACAATCCTCCTTATTTCTTTCACTTACATTGTAGCAATATTTCGTTTTATGTCAATAAGTTAATATATTTTCTTTAATACTTGCACATTACGCTTCATTAGAAAATTATAAAGCATAGTAAAAAAGTAAAATCTTTTTTTGTTTTTTGCTTTTTCAAGCTTTTTTAGAATAAAAACTTCTTCTTAAAATTTTTGAATCAAATGAATAATTTTAAAGCACAACAGTGCTTAATAGAATGATAAAATTATACTTTATGTTATATGATTTATAATACTTTTGGGATAGAATGTAAGAAAATGGAAATATGTCAACTTATTGACAGTAAAATGAAATATTGTTACAATGTGAATGGGAAAAAATTAAAAACTATTTAAAGAAGTAGTAGAAAAAAGAATACTTTTGCAAGAAAAGACCCAAAAAAGTGAATACTACAATTTAAAATAGGGAATCATAACAAGAAAACAGAAAGAAAAATAAAACGGAAAAAAAGAAGAATAGAAAAACAAAAGAAATAAAGGGGGATTATAAAAAGAAATGACAAAAATAGAATTGGAAGCTAAAAGGAGAGAAAAAAGTAACAAAGGTATTACCTTAATTGCATTAGTAATTACAATTATCATATTACTAATATTAGCAGGAATAAGTATTGCGACGTTAACAGGAGAAAATGGAGTGTTAACCAAAGCCAATACAGGAAAAGAAGAAACGCAGAAAGCGTCAGCCAAAGAAAAAGTACAAGTAGCAGTTATGGGAAGTTTTGGAACTGATGGAAAAATTGATTTGGATACTTTGAATAAAAATTTAGAACAAGTAGAAGGAATCGATAAAGAAAAATCAAAGTTACCAATTACCAATTTACCAGCAACAGTAGAGGTAGATAATTATAAAATAACCATTGGAGAAAAAGGAAAAGTAACAATAGAAGGAGAAAAAGAAGATTCAGGAGATCATACAGAAAATCCACCAGAAGCAACTTTGCCAAGTACAGATAACACCAAACCATTTTTACCAGAAGATTCAGAAATTATAAGTGATAGTTTGGAAACAGGAGTGATCATTAAGGATAAGAATAATAATGAATGGGTATGGATTGAGGTTCCAAAGTCTATTTATAGTGAGACAACAACGAGTTCTGATTACACAGAGATTGAAACAGCCATGCAAACTTATGCAAGTACTTATCGACACAGTGGGTATACAGATACTTTTTATTCAACCGATCAACATGAATTTGCAAATGAGACAGAATATAATAATCATAAAAATAGTATGTTATCAAGCGTGTTTAATCATGGAGGATTTTATATTGGAAGGTATGAAACAGGAACTGATACAGCTAGATTTTCTAAAACAGATAGTTTAACAGCACCAGTGATTCAAAGAGATATGTATCCCTATAATTTTGTGACATGTAGGCAAGCGCAAACAATAGCAACAGAATTAGCA
>JAAVZN010000087.1 GCA_022791675.1 Clostridia bacterium
TAAATTTTATACTTTCCCCTATTTCTTAACATTTCTTTTGAAAAGATATCTAAAAGAAAAATAAAAATATAAAAGGTGGGTAAAGAGAAGTTTTTCAAAAAATTCTTTTTACCCACCTTCAATTTTAGGCATAAACCTAAGAATTCAAAGCACTATTTAGTAGCTTGATTCCGTCACCAAACCCAGCCCTATAATATTTCTCATTCCAATAAATACAATGTTGTAAAAAATCACAATGAAATAAAAAATCAATCAAAGCTATTGAAAAACAATAAAAAATATGATATAAAAATATATAAATTGTATCCTTTAAACAATGAAAAATTTACATTCAAAATATTAAAATTCAACTCGAAAAATATTTTAATTTAGAATCAAATCAATCCACACAAATATTGAAAAAAAATTAATGTTATGGTATTAAATATATGGGTGAAGTAGATGAAGAAAAATGCAAACAAATTAGAAAAAATCATAACCATATTACTATTTATTATTATAATCGTTGTAGAAATCTATTTTAATTATGAAAAAGAAAATCAAACAGACACGACTGTAAGCCACGACAAGATTTCTTATGAGATATCAAATATTCCAGAATACAAAGGAGAAGAATACGTTGAAATAAATAATAACATTCCTAAATTTACAACTGAAGATAGGAACCTAGAAGAAGACCATTATTCTAATTTAGAAAACAAAAAAGTGCGGAATGGCTATGATAAAAACGAATTGGAAGAAAGCAAACGAGGATGAAGAAAAAGATGATTACTCTTCCATTATGCCATCAGGTTTTAAACAGCAAAAGTATGATACAAGCATTGTTCCTGGAGGATATCTGTATCACAGATGTCATCTAATTGCATGGAAACTAGGAGGAATAGATGTTGATGAAAGAAATTTAATGACAGGAACACAAAGTTTTAATGTAAGAGGAATGAAACAATTTGAAGACAAAGTTTATCATTATTTAAAGGAAAATCAAACGAACCATGTATTATATAGAGTTACTCCGTATTTTAAAGACAATAATGAACTTGCAAATGGAGTAAATATAGAAGCATATTCTATTGAAGATAATGGAGAACTACATTTTAATGTATATGTGTATAATGTTCAAGATGGAATCGTTATTGATTATGCAACAGGAAAAAGCAAATTGGCTGAATAAGGAGGAAAAATATTGGACTTAAATTTATTTGATCATAAAAGAAATGAAAATAGTTTTATAGATAAATTTATGGAAGAATTAAAAAAAGCATTGAACAAAACAAGTAGTGAAAAGCAAAACAAAAAGGAAACGAATAAGGTATTAGATCAATACAATATATATGAAAAAAAGAAGATATTTCTAGACAATAAAAGTAGAAAAGGGAACAAATTAGCTTGGATTATGGATCATAATTCTGTTTGCATATCAGAATATGGAGATGGTGGACCAAGTTCCATTAGTGAGATTGATTTACTACAAAATGCAAAAGTTGGAGAAGTATATGAAAAAATTGATAACAAATATGTTTATAATCCAGATATAACGATGGAACTAAATAAAATAATGGAATAAAGAGGGAAAAGATTAACAAATAGATCATAGTTGTCAAATATAAAAAAATCGTAATATAAGATTTCAAAATGTAGATAAAATATTAAAAATATGATAGAATTACAAAAAAATAAGATAAAGAGGTAGAAAAATGTCAGAAAAAATAAGACCATTTGTAAAATGGGCTGGAGGAAAAGGAAGTTTAATATCACAGCTAAACAATTTCTATCCAAACGAACTAAAGAATGGAATCATAGAAAGATATATAGAACCATTTGTAGGTGGAGGAGCTGTTTTAATAGACATATTACAAAAGTACAATATTCAAGAAGTATATGCATTTGATATAAATTTAGATTTAATCAATTCATATAAGGTAATAAAAAATAATGTAGAAGACTTAATTAGTAACTTAAAAAAAATAGAAACACAATATTTACAATTAGAGCAAGAAGAAAGAAAAAATTACTTTTATAAGATAAGAAGTGAATACAATAACTATGAAGTAAAAGAGAATGAGCCAAATATACAAAGAGCTACACAATTTATATACTTAAATAGAACATGTTTTAATGGGTTGTACAGAGTAAATAAAAACGGAAAATTTAATGTACCAATTGGAAACTATAAAAATCCTACGATATGTGATGAAGAAAATTTAAGACAATTATCTCAATTAATACAAAATGTTCAATTTGAATATGGAGATTATAGTAGAAGCATGGAATATGTAACAAGAAACACATTTGTATATTTTGATCCACCATATAGACCATTAAACGTAACATCAGCATTTACATCATACACAAAAGAAGATTTTAATGATGAAAATCAAAGAGAATTAGCAACATTTTATGGGGAGTTAAATGAACAAAACGCAAAATTAATGTTAAGCAATTCAAATCCCAAAAATACAAATCAAGATGATAACTTCTTTGATAACATATATCAAGGATTTCATATAAATGAAATACATGTAAGTAGAATGATAAATGCAAATTCAAATGGAAGAGGGAAAATATCCGAGATCTTGGTAACAAACTATGATATATAAGGTAAGTGAAGATTACAATATAAATCGTTTTTTATCAATTTAAGAGTTTATATTGATACACAAACAACAATAATTGTCAAATATTTTTAAAATATTTGACAATTATTGTTGTTTGTGATATTATTTTACAAAGAGGGGAGAATATGGATAATAAAAAAGAGAATTTTAAAAGAATCGCTGAAAAACGAACCAATAAAATAATAGAATCAATTTCAAAACTACAAAATCTAACCAATACATCATTTTATGATTATACATCTGAACAAGTTGATGCAATTTTTAATGCAATACAAGAAGAACTGGACAAACAAAAGAAAATTTTTGAAGAAGACAAAAAGAAAGAAAAAAAGAGATTTGAATTATGATAAGTAAATTATTTTTTTATGGAAAAATAAAAGATGTAGAAAATAGATTGATGTATGAAGAAGAATTTGTATTATTTTATTTACGTTTACAGTTAAAAGAAAACGACATATTTACCAAAGAAAAAATTGAAACACTACTTGAAAAATTATATGGTAAAGAAAAAATAAAAAACAATAGAATTTTAGAATTTTGTGGTCAATATTTTGAATCGAAAGAAAAAAATTTTAGTCTAACAATACCAGAAGAAGAAAAGGAATTTTATAAGAAAACAAAAGAATTAAAAAAAGATTTGGAAGAATTAATAACAAGTGAAAACGATAAATTACATCGAATACTAGAAAAAGAGATAAGCGATCCACACATTAATTTTTGGGATAAATTAAAAAAATGTATGGTATATTATTATGCCAATCGACCATTGAAAACAGAAGAAATAACCATACTAGTTTATCAATATTTTTTCATCATAAAAAATTATTATAAACTATATAGAAAAATTGATTTAAAACTAGAGGAAATTCCAGAATTATTTAATGGAATCGAAATAACGGATTTGAATCTAACTGAACAACAATGCAGAATATTGATGCTTAATAATGTATTCACATTAAAAAATTTAAAACATAGATCAATTGATTTCCTAATCTGTATTTTCTGTGAAAATATAGAAAGTTTTATAGAAAAAATAAGCCAATATGCAATCAGCAAAAAAGAAATTTTAAACAAATTGAATCAGAAATTTGAGAAAATAATAAAACCAGAATGGGATAGAGTTCTACAAAAAAGATATCAATTCCAAACAAATCAAAAAGAAAGCTTAACCGATATAGGAAAAGAACTAAATTTAACAAAAGAGAGAATTAGGCAAATTGAAATAAAAGCAATAGAAAAATTACGAAAACAATCCAATGAAATGAATCAATTATTAGTTTGTTTTTACAAAGAAATCAATAAAGAAAAGAAAAATTTTATAACAATTGATAGCTTTTGTGACTACATTCAAGACGAAAAACTAACGAGAAACCTGATTATTCTATTAAGTATTTCTTCAACGGATCTAACGCTAAATGAAGAATATGGTATTATCTATAATAATCAAGAGATAACAATGGAAGAAATAAGAAAAGAAGCAGAAGAAAAATTAGAAAATATAATCGTCAAAACAGAGATAGAATCTTATGATATTGTTCAAAAAAATATCATAAAAAATAACTACAAACAATATCAAGATAAAATATTTGTAAAAAAAGAATTTAACATTAGTTATCTATATATGAACGAACTAAAAGAAAATTTTGTAGATGGATATGATGCTGGAAGTAAACAAGATTATGAAAGATTGGTAAAAAGGGTAAAAGAAAAATATGGAGAAATAGAAGTTTCATCTATGCACTCAATTAAATCAATGATCGATAGAAATGATTTTGTACAAATTGATAGAGGAAGATACAAATCAAGAAAATATGCAATCAATTTATCAGAAAAATTAGTCAATCAAATACTTCATTTCATTATAAAAAATGCACCTGTTGTTACTTATAGTGTAATATTTGAGAAATTTAAAAAAGAATTAGAAGAAATAGGCATTAACAATAGATTTTATTTAAAAGGTTGTATTGATGAAAAATTACCAGAAGAATTTAATACCAAAAGAGATTATATCAATACAAATTCCAAAGAAAATCATACTACTTTTGACATTGCACAAAAAGTATTTCAAACTTTTGACGGAGCCTTTACCATTGAAGATGTCAAAGAAAAAATGCCAGGATTAAAAGAATACAATTACGAAAATTATGCTAGAACAGAAGAAGAAAATGGATTGATTCAAATAGCTCCTAAAACTTATATTTATATCGATAAATTACAAATAAGAGAAGAAACAAAAAAAGAATTAAAAGAATATATTGATGAGTTATTTGAAAAGATGGATTCTAAACTATTAACATCGAAAAAAATTTATGCAAGTTTAAGTATAATGAAAAAAGAACTCTTAGAACAATTACATATCACATCGAAATTTGGAGATTTTGAACTATTTTCTATCATACAACACTTATATAAAGAAGAATACTTTTACTCTAGACCAATTATAAGTAAAGAACAAAATTTTATTACTTCATCGTATTTAGTAGTAAAAGAATATGCTAAAAAACAAAAATTATTTAGCTATACCGATATAAAACAATATTTGTATAAAATGAATTTAGGTGGAATTTTAAGTTATTTGAACTTTATGGATAATTTAAGTGATGAATATGTGCAAATCAGTAAAGATAGTATGATTCGAAAAGAAGAATTGAACCTAAAACAGGAACAATTAGAAAAAATAGAAGAATTAATGGAGTTATTGCTAAAAAATCGAGAATTGAAAACAGAACATTTTGATGGATATTTTATGCTACCTAAACTGAATAGAAGTTGGAATAAATATTTATTAATAGGAATCATAAAAACATACTTTAAAGAAAAATATGAAGTAGAAAATACTACAAATTTTTATGATACCACAGATTATATAATAAGGAGGGCAAATTAATGGAAGAAAAGGAAAACTGGAGATTTAAAGGAAATAACTATACTTATGAAAATGGATTAGATACAGCAGATATGGAAACATTTAAAAAAGATCCAATTGCATCTTTAGCTAGAGAAACATGTCAAAACTCAATTGATGCAAAAAAAGAAGGAGAAAAAAAGGTTGTAATTGAATTCAAGACATTTGAAATAAAAAGTCAAGAAATTCTAGGATATGATAGGCTAAGAGCGGAAATAGAAAATTGCAAAGAATACAAAAAATCACAAAGAAATGATAAAGATTACGAACAATTATGTGATATGAGTAAAGCAATTAGTAAAGAAACAATTACCTGTTTAAGAATCAGTGATTTTCATACAACAGGATTATATGGAGATAAATTCTATTTGTTAACCAAAGGAAGTGGAATTACAGATAAAACAGGAACAACAGGAGGATCGAAAGGAATAGGAAAATATGCTTCTTTTGTTGCAAGTGCTTTTAATACTGTTTTTTATTCTACCTATACCATAGAAGGAGAAAGAAAAAGTTTAGGAATATCTAAGTTATGTTCGTCACCAATAGAAGGTACAGACGAAAAAACAATGGGAATAGGTTACTATGGGATCGATCTAAAAAATACTCCAATGAATCAACAAATAGAATTAGACAAAGAATATGTTAGGACAACTTCGGGAACAGATTTGTATATTTTAGGATTTAAAAAAGAACAATCATGGAAACAGCAGATATTATCAATGTTATTAGATAGCTTTCTTGTTGCTATTTTTAAAGAAGAATTGGAAATAAAAGTAGATGATATACATGTTAATAAAAACAATTTAAAAGAAATCGTTGAAAATGAAGAGTTAATTGTAAAAAATATGAGGAAAAGTATCTTTTCTCAGTATGTATTAGTGTGTGAAGGAGAAGGCGTTTTTACAAAAGAATTAGATATCTTAGGATATGGAAAAGTAAAAGTATTTGCAAGAAGTTTTGGGAGAGAACAATCTGACTTAGCAACCAATAATTGTGTCATGATTCGATATCCGTATATGAAAATAAAAGCTTTTCCTGGAATTTCTACTATGCCATGTTCAGCAATCTGTATCATTGAAGATAATAACCTAAATAAATTATTAAAAGATATAGAAAATCCACAACATACAGACTGGGAACCGAAAAGAAAAAATGATGAATCTTTGAGAAGCGAAATAAAAAACATCATACATCATTTAAGAAATTGCATCATCGATTTTGTTGTTGAAGTATTATCGACAAGTGAGACAGAAAAACTTGATATAGAAGGAGCAGGAGATTATTTACCAGAAAGTAACGAAGAAGATTCCGAAGCAATAGCAGGAGAACAAGAAGTAACAGTTGTAAAAGAAACCCCTGTAATTGTTAAAAAAATACAAAACAAAAACTATAGTAAAAATCCTATGGTTAAAACGAATAGTTTAGAAGGGACTGCTCCAGATATTGGAGGGCATAACGATGATGGTGAGGATTCACCAGTTCCACAAGGGGAGAATGCTGGAAATCAAGGAGAGCCACACGAGAGTAATGAAACCAAAGGAAGCACTGAGGAGGGAGACAAAGATATTTTGAAACATGTTCCTTTGACAGATATTAAAAAAGTGTTTTTTGTATCCAATAAAGAGAATGGAGAATATGTGGCAGTTATTGATTCTATTTATGAAGAAGCAGATTGCGAATTGGAAGTTCATTATTTTGATGATGTTGGAAATTCATATCGTGCTAAAATTATAAACTGTATGGTCAATGGAGCAGAAACAGAAATACAAGACGGAAAAGCAATCAAATTCAAAATAGGATTAGGCAAAAACAAAGCAATGATAAAGACGAATTTGAAAGATTATTATAGATGTGAGGTGAAGTTGTATGCAAATAGGTAACAAATTATTTCCATATCCTACGATTAACAATAATACATTAAGAAGTTGTTTTAAAGAAACAGTGTATTCATTTAAATGCAATGATTATAATGATGGACAAAATTATATTTTAGAAGATGCACGTATCGAAATTAACAATGAAAATATAAAGAAGAAGATAAAAGAAGGACAACTTGGAGTAGGTTTAATTATAGAATGTTCTGCTACGGTATATAGAAAAATGTATGAACTTACAATCGAACCACAAACCATAAAAATTCCAATAGGAGAACTAAGAGATAAAGTCGAAGTTTCATGTTATATTTATGCAAAAGAACAAATTGAGAATTTTAACGATAATGATTTCTTGGAAGATTATGATGGTTATTGTTTTAAGATTGATAAAAACGACATTATTGCTATTGACGATGGATATTCAACAATCATTGCTTATGATGATAGTATGGATAAAAAAGTATCATCAATATTTCAAATTATTAGAGATAAATCTTTGCAATGTATGGTCATTGAAAAAAAAGCAAAAAAAATAGTCATCAGCTTACCAGAAGAAGAATTTACATACTATGATAATTTAAGAAAGAATGACAATTTTCAAAATATATTTTTTGCAATGCTTGCTATTCCAGCATTAACTTATTGTTTAAAGGAATTTCAAGATACGGTGAAATTAGGGGATTATGAATTAGAGGCAATAGAAATGGAGTACAATTGGTTTATTTCCGTAAAAAATGCATACAAAAAACAATATAATGTGGAATTAACAGAAGAAGTTTTTAAAAATTTAGATGTTTCAATTTTATCACAAAAATTATTAAATAATGGCAACTTAAATGGAATAAAAGACTTATTTAATATCTCAATTGGTAGAAAATTATATGGAGGTGAAGAAGATGAATAAAATAAATATTAGTTTTATGACAGATGAAGCATTAGAAACTCTATATAAAAATAGCGAAGAAGTAGCAGAATATTTAAAAAAAGAAAAAAATAATTCAGATTGGCTAAAATTTATTTATAAAGGAAAGTTATTTGAAGAAAAGAAATATAAAATAAATGATATTCAATTATTAACAGATGAGAATTATAAAAATGTAGATTTTGAAAATTCTATTAGAATTTATGAAACATTAAAAGACTTGCCAAGATATATTTTAACAGATGAAAGATTTTGGTGTTGGTTCAATTTTACAATCGGTTATCAAGTAGCATTACAAGCTATGAAAATAAATTCGAAAACTACATTTGAAGATCACTGGTTATTTAAAGAAGGAAGAAGAAGAGGAATCTTTTTTAATGTATTAGCTAGATGTTATTTTAGAGTTGCATTATCAGTAGATGAGGAGGCAGAAGATAAATATTATTTAACGAGATTTGTAATAGAAAATCCAGAAAGATTTAGAACATTAAGTTGGAGATCAAATTCTAGTGAAAAAAGTATGGTTTTGGGAGCTTTAAGAGCAGAAAAAGATATGGTTGAAAAGTATAAAGAAATGATTGATGTTGATAAGATAAAATACAATAATGGAAAAGGAACCATTTATTCAGAATTGACAAAACAAATCTCTCTTTATGGAAGTGTAAGACTAATTGATGCAATATCAGAGGAAGAAATCTATAACTTTGTTTATCATAAATTAGAAGAGATGATTAAGATAAAAATGGAAGAAACAAAAAATACAGAAAGTTTTAATTGATAGAAAATGATAAAACAAATCAAAATTTAAAAGGTGTAGAGTTGTGTTTTAAAATCATGACTCTATTTTGATCTTGAAAAAATAAATAGGCAAAATGTAGTGTTACAATTGATGTGAAACAAAATAAATAAAAATTGAATAAGTGATTTAAATCATATATAATTGAGTTGCGAAACCATTATATAAAGGAGATTTAAATCACTTATGAATAATATTATAACAGAAAAGAAAGAA
>JAAVZN010000088.1 GCA_022791675.1 Clostridia bacterium
AACTCTTTTTAAGTTTAATTTTTGATATAATCCTTCTGAGAGTTTTAAAATTTTTAGGTCACTTTCAGGCGTAGCTCCTACAATTAATTGTGTTGTTTGTCCAGCGGGAACAAAGTTTGGCTTATATTTGCTTTTTTCTAATTTATTTTGGGAAATGCCATTGGCAAGATGAGACATATTCATTAAAATGCCATCTTTTTCTTTTTGAGGAGCCAGTAGTTTTAAACTGTTGTTGGACGGTAATTCGATATTAATGCTTAAACGATCCACAAGAGAACCTAATTGATCCATTAATTCTTTACTACAACCAGGAATGCTTTTACAATGAATGTAACCATGGAAGTTGTATTCATTTCGCAGAATAGAAATGGTTTGTATCAATCGCTCCATGGTGTAATCTGGCGATTTTATAATAGCAGAACTTAAGAAAAGTCCTTCAATATAATTTCTTTTGTAAAAGTTGATGGTTAAATCCGCCACTTCTTGAGGGGTAAAGGTAGCTCTTTTCACAGAATTAGTACAACGATTGATACAATATTTGCAATCATAGATACAAGCATTACTAAACAATATTTTTAGTAATGAGATACATCTTCCATCTGCTCCCCAACTATGACAAATACCAGCGATACTTCCATTTCCAATTCCATTGTTTTTATTTTTACGATTGCTTCCACTTGAACTACAGGAGGCATCGTATTTAGCAGAATCTGCTAAAATTTTTAATTTATCTAAGATTTCCATTTTTTATTCTCCAAATCCAAACATTTGTACCATTATATCACAAAAAAATAAAATGTCAAATATTTGTTTGGGAATTATTTTGCACTTTTATTACGATAACACCACCAACATTTTTTCTGAATAAATTTTGAAAAATCGTCTGGATTATTCTTTGTAAAACCAGATTTACTGACTAAAAAAGAATGCGTTTTATCAATATATAAATAGAAAAAATCAGTTGTTTCAAAAATGCGATATAATTGATAATACTTTACTTTTGAATACACTTGAGAGCTTTTGATGACAAAAAAATTGTCATAAAATTGAAAAGTAAATGATTTTTCTTGTTGGATTGTTTCACTATTATATTCCTTGGAAACATCATGAATTGGACGAAAAAATCGCCAAAGAATAAAAGAAGTAAAACCAAAACACAATAAAATAGCAACTGAAAAGTTATGATACTTTATTTGTAAAATCAAACTGCCCAAAAGAAAAGCAGTGACCAATACCGTATAGGCAAGATAAGAGAAATGATAAATTTTAGTATGAAAAGCAAGAAATTCATCATAGATAAGTTTACTATATTGGGTTGTATTTTTAAATAAAACTTTCAAAATCATCACCAGTTAGCATTATAACATAGAATGTAAAATTTGTAAAAAACGGATAATAAGGGAATAATAAAGTATTTTGAGGAGATTCACATTCAATACAGTAGCATTTAAGTTGAATCAAAAGGAACCAATTGCTTCCCATCTTAATATAATTTAAGAAGAGGGAGTGATTTTTTATGGCATATTCGGATCGAGAACTATTAGCAAGAATTGTTCAATGTGAGGCTGGAGGAGAGGGAGATAATGGAATGAAAGCGGTTGCGACGGTAACTATGAATCGAGTAAATGTGTCAGAAGGAGAATATGCAAGAGTTTCACAAGGAGGAAATATAAGAAATATCATTTTTCAACAAGGACAATTTGATTGTGCAAGAGAAACGATAAGAAATCAATATAATCCACAAAATATTTATAACATGACGCCAACAGAAGAACATTATTATGTTGCTGATTGGGCTATTTCTGGAAACCGATTGAATGAAATTGGAGATTGCTTGTGGTATTTAAATCCATTTAAACCAAGCTGTAGTTCTACTTTTCCAACCAATGGTTCAGGCACATTTCATACAAGACTAGGAGAACATTGCTTTTATCGACCAACCAGTAAATATTCAGACACATAGTAAAATCGATCAAGTTATAAATCAAAAAGAAAGGGTGAAAAATCTATGGCAAATTCAGAAGAAAGAATTGACAAAAGAGAAACAAGACAAGTGGAGGTAAACCAAAATACCCCAGAAATTTTAACGAATCCAATTTATACACCAGCTTTTTTGAGAGAACAAATTGGAAAATTAATGAGAGTGGAATTTTTAATTGGAACCAATAATCTTGTCGATCGAATTGGTATTTTACAAGATGTTGGAGCAAGTTACATTTTATTACGATCCTTTGAAAATGATAGTTTAGTATATTGTGATATTTATTCGATCAAATTCATTACCATTTCAACAACTGGTGTTTATGGTTCTATGCCAAATAATAGATATCCATATTACTAATTGCCAAAAAAAAGAAAAAGTGTTACAATAGGAAAAAATAGTAGGAGCATGTTGCATGAAATACATAAAAAAGATTCATACTAAAATAGGAAATATACAAATTATAGAAGAAGAAAGTCAAATTATTGAAATAAAAATCAATGCGAAATTAGAAGAAAAGGCGATGGAAAAAAATACACCGAATTTGGAGAAAACTGCCAAACAATTAATCGAATATTTAGAAGGAAATAGAAAGAAATTTGATGTACCTTTCAACCCAAAAGGTACCAAATTTATGCAACAAGTGTGGACAGCCTTACAAGAAATTCCTTATGGAGAAGTTAGAAGTTATAGTGAGATTGCAAAACGAATAGGAAACCCAAAGTCAGCAAGAGCAGTAGGAATGGCAAACCATAGAAATCCCATACCCATTATCATTCCTTGTCATAGAGTAATAGAAGCGAATGGCAAATTAGGAGGATATGCGTTAGGAATCGAAAACAAAGAATTTTTATTACAATTAGAAAAACAAAATAAGAAGAAATAGTAGGAGGAAAAATGTACGACGTTATTATTATTGGAGCAGGACCAGCTGGAATATCAGCTAGTTTATATACACGGAAGAGCTAATTTGAAAACTTTAATCTTAGATCAAAAACAATCTGCTTTAGAAAAAACAAATAAAATAGAAAATTATTATGGATTTGAAAATGGAATCGGTGGAAAAGAATTGTTTGAAACAGGAATTAAACAAGCTAAGAACATTGGTGTGGAAGTGCAAAAGCAAGAAGTGATTAAAATAGAAAGGAGTGAAGAGGGATATGATGTGAAAACAGAAAGGAACAACTACAAAGCAAAAGCGATAATTTTAGCAACTGGAAATAAAAAAAATAAGCCCAATATTAAGAAAATAGAAGATTTTGAAGGTAGAGGAGTTAGTTACTGTGCAATCTGTGATGGCTTTTTCTATCGAAACAAAAACGTAAGTGTAATTGGAAATGGAAAATATGCCATTTCAGAAGTAAATGATTTGCTTCATCTGGCAGAAAAAGTAACCATTTTAACCAATGGGGAAAAGGCTCCAGAAATGAGGGGGTGTTGTGAGGATAATGTTGAAGTAAATACAAAGGAAATAGAAACTGTGGCAGGAGAAAAAAAGATAGAAGAAGTGGTTTTTAAAGATGGAACAACCTTAAAAACAGATGGTATTTTTATCGCAACACGGTGTAGCAGGAAGTATGGAATTTGCTAAAAAATTGGGAATGATTACTCGGACAAGATAAAATTATAGTAAATGAAAAAATGGAAACCAATATAAAAGGAATTTATGCTTGTGGCGATTGTACAGGTGGACTGTTTCAAATAGCAAAAGCAGTGTACGAAGGAACCAAAGCAGGAATGGAAGTAATACAATACATAAGAAAAGAAAGAAATAAGGAAGAAGAGAGTAAATATGAATAGGAGGAAAAGAAAATGAGTGTATTAAAAATAAGTAGTGAAAATTTTGAAGAAGAGGTGTTAAAAGCAGAGAAACCAGTTATCCTTGATTTCTATGCAGATTGGTGTGGACCATGCCAAATGATGTCACCTGTAATAGACGAAATTGCAGAGGAAAAAGCAGACATTGTGAAAGTAGGAAAAGTCAATGTAGATGAAAATCAAGATTTGGCAATGGAATATGGTGTTATGAGTATACCAACAATTGTTATTTTGAAAAATGGAGAAGTAGAAAATGTTTTTGTTGGGGTAAAAAGCAAAAGTGAAATTCTAGGTGCAATAGGGAACGATTAAGTTTTTCATATCATCTGGTAAATCACATTCAAAAGTTAAAAGTTTTTTTGATATAGGGTGAATACAGGAAATTTTATAACTGTGCAAAGCTTGTCGATGAATGAAGGGAGAAGAAAAACCATAAAGAGTATCACCGAATAAGAGAATGACCAAGAGAGGCTAGATGAACACGAATTTGATGGGTTCGTCCAGTCTCTAATTTGCATTGGATTAGGCTAAAAGTAGGAAATACTTTTAAAACTTTATAATGTGTAATAGCAAGTTGACCATTTATTTCGTCTACACACCTTTCAATAATACTTCCTTTTTTTCTAGCAATAGGAAGTTGAATGGAACCAGTTTTTTCTGGCAAAAAACCATCAATAAAACACCAATATTCTTTTTGAAAAATATGATGCTTCATTTGTTGAATAAAACATTCTTGAATATACTCACATTTTGCAAATAAAACCAATCCAGAAGTATCGAGATCTAATCGATTAATGGGGCGTATTTTTTTTGCTAATCCAATGGAATCAAAATAGAATTTAATACCATTGGAAAGGGAATCAGTATAATGCAATCTAGATGGGTGAATGGGAAGTCCGAGCAGGTTTATTGACAACCATAAACCATTCATCTTCATAAAGAATTTCTAAATTCATTTTAGTTGCAACAATGTTGGAGTTATCTTCTGCCATACCGAAGTCAATTTCTATTTTGTCATTGCAACGAACTTGGTTTCGAGTGTCACAGGGATTTCCATTCAATGAAATTTGATTGTTTTTTATTAATTTATTCAATAATCTAGTAGATAGATTTAATTTTGTAATTAAGATGTGATTGATACTTTTTTCCCAATCTTGTTTGTTAATTTTATATTCTAATTTCATAATTTCTCCTTTTGTAGCATTATAGCGTTTTTTGGTAGATAAATCAATTTTTTCTTGAAAATTGATAAAAAATTCAGTATAATAAAGTCGAAAATTAATTCATTGATGCTTTAGGAGGTAACAAAAATGAGAATTCGATATAAAAAATGGGCAAGACCAGAATTAGAAGCAAGTAAAATTTATAAAGAAGAACCAGAAAAGCTAAAAGGAAAATGGAAAGAACAGTTTGCCAAACCAGACCAACCAATTCATTTAGAATTAGGCTGTGGAAAAGGTCAATTTATGGCTAAACTAGCAATTGAAAATGAAACCATTAACTACCTAGCAATTGATTTGGTAGATGCCATGTTAGGACTTGCTAAAAGAAATATAGAAAAGGAATATCAGGAAGCAAAAAAAGAAATCAAAAATGTTTTGATTACCAGATTTGATATTGAAAGAATTTTTTTAATTCTAGAGGAACAAGATGAAATTGAAAGAATTTATATCAATTTTTGTAATCCTTGGCCAAGAGGGAAACATAGAAAGAAAAGGTTGACTCATACAAAACAGTTGGAAAAGTATAAACAGTTTTTAAAACCAGGAGGAGAAATTTATTTCAAAACCGATGATGACGAATTATTTGAATCTAGTTTAGGTTATTTAAAGGAAAGTGGATTTGAAATCATAAAAAAAAGTTATGATTTACATCAACAGCCAATTTTTGAAAAAAATATTGAGACAGAACATGAAAAAATGTTTTCGGAACAAGGAATTAAAATTAAGGCATGTATCGCCAAACTAAGTTGATGCAATTCTAGAAAGGAATGTAGTAAAAATGGAAATACAAGAACTTATCAATCATAGTGATGAGAAAGAATATGTGTTAAAAGCAGTGAGTGAAAATGGAAAATTTTTAGATTATGCATCAGAGCGTTTAAAAGATGATGAAGAGGTTGTAAAAAAAGCCTTAGAACAAGATTGTGAAGCACTAGAGTTTGTAAGTGAGAGATTAAAAGGTAAAAAAGAGATTGTGAAAATGGGAGTAAAAGGAGCTCCTTGGACGATTTGTTATGCTTCTGAAAAGTTAAGAGCCGATAAGGAATTGGCATTGGAGAGTTGCAAAAATTATGGACAAGCACTATATTATGTTTCAGAAGAATTAAGAGATGATGAAGAGGTAGTAAAGACAGCCGTTAAGAACAAAGGTGGTATCATAAAATTTGCGAGTGATCGTTTGCGTAATCAAAAAGAAATTGCTGAAATTGCGATACAACAAGATCGATCCGCCTATCATTTTTTATCTTGGGAGTTAAGACAAGAAGAAGAAATAAAAAAAATGCTTGATTCCCAGAAATAGAATATTGATAAAAAACACTTGTACTTTTTAAATTTTCTTTATATAATAGAAATGCAAAAAAAAACAAAAAGGAGATTAGAAAATGTCATTTATTGAAGAAGTAAAGCAAAGAGCGAGAAAGCAAATTAAGACAATTGTTCTTCCAGAAGCGGAAGACATTAGGATATTAGAAGCAACGGAGCAGGTACTAAAAGAGAAGTATGCGAATATTGTGTTAGTAGGAAATCGAGAAAAAATCGAAGAAAAAGCAAAAGAAAACAAAATTAATATTATGGGTGCTCAAATTGTTGATCCAGCTACTTCTTCCCAATTTGATGAATATGTGAATTTATTGGTGGATTTAAGAAAACATAAGGGTATGACGATAGAAAAAGCACAAGAATTGGTCAAAGATCCTGTTTACTATGGTATGCTTATGGTAAAAGATGAAAAAACACAAGCAGATGGATTGGTTTCAGGTGCAATTCATTCAACATCAGATACTTTACGACCAGCTTTGCAAATATTAAAAACAGCGCCAGATACAAAATTAGTTTCTGCATTTTTTGTTATGGTTGTACCAGATTGTGAATATGGAGAAAAGGGAACCTTTATTTTTGCAGACAGTGGATTAAATGAAAATCCAGATGCTGAGAGTTTATCAGAAATAGCCATATCTTCTAGCAAAAGTTTTAGACAATTGGTAGAAAAGGAACCCAAAGTGGCAATGCTTTCGTATTCTACTTATGGTAGTGCCAAATCAGAACTTACAGAAAAAGTAATTGAAGCAACCAACTTAGTAAGAAAAAAAGAAGCAACTATTTTGGTTGATGGAGAATTACAATTAGATAGTGCTATTGTGCCAGAAGTTGCAGAGTTTAAGGCGCCTAATAGCCCTTTGAAGGGAAAAGCAAATGTACTAATTTTTCCTAATTTAGATACAGGTAATATTGGTTATAAACTAGTTCAAAGACTTGCAAAAGCAGAAGCTTATGGACCGCTTTGTCAAGGAATTGGCAAACCAGTAAATGATTTGTCTCGAGGGTGTAGTAGTAAAGATGTGGCAGGAGTGATTGCAATTACTGCTGTGCAGGCTCAATAGAAAGGAATGATTATAAAATGAAAATTTTAGTTCTCAATTCAGGAAGTTCTTCGTTAAAATATCAAGTAATTGATATGGAAACAGAGGAAATGCTAGCAAAAGGATATTTTGAAAGAATTGGTCAACCAAATTCATTTTTAACACACAAAGTAAAAGGGAAAGCTCATAAATTTGAGCACCCAGCAAAAAATCATGAACAAGCGATAGCTTTTGTGTTGAATCGATTAACCAATGAAAATTATGGTGTTTTAAAAAGTTTGGACGAATTGGGTGGAATTGGACATAGAGTAGTGCATGGTGGAGAAAAATTTAGTGATTCGGTTATCATAACCAACGAAGTAATGGAAGAAGTTAAAAAATGTTCTGATTTAGCACCATTACATAATCCAGCTTGTATTTTGGGAATAGAAGCTTGTCAAAGAATTGTACCACATAAAAAGATGGTTGCTGTATTTGATACAGCATTTCATCAAACCATTGCCAAAGAAAAATACATGTATCCAATTCCTTATGAATATTATAAAAAATATGCGATTCGAAAATATGGATTTCATGGGACATCACATCAATATGTTTCCAATCGAGTAGCGGAAATAATGGGAAGAGATAGCAAAGATTTAAAAATAGTAAATTGTCATTTAGGGCAAGGGTGTAGTGTATGTGCAATCCAAGGAGGAAAATCGGTGGAAACAAGTATGGGATTGACACCACTACGGAGGAATTCCAATGGGAACAAGAAGTGGTGATTTAGACCCTTCCATTCTTACGTATTTAATGCAAAAAGAAAACTTATCCATTGATGATATGAATTTTATGCTAAACAAAGAAGCTGGAGTATATGGAATATCAGGGGTATCAGTGGATTTTAGAGATATTGAAACAGAAGCGTTATCAGGAGAAAAACAAGCGATGTTAGCATTAGATGTGTTTCATTATTTAGTAGCATGTTATGTAGCAAGATGCATCGTTGCTATGGGAGGAATTGATGTATTAACTTTTACAGCAGGTGTGGGAGAAAAAGGACCGATTTCGAGAAAGGCAATTTGTGAACAATTAGAGTTTTTTGGTGTAAAAATAGATGACGAAAAAAATAAAATAAGAGGAGAAGAGGCCGAACTTTCAACTTCTGATTCAAAAGTGAAAATTTATACGATTCCTACCAATGAGGAGTTAATGATAGCAAGGGAAACTTTGAAACTTTTGTAACATAGCAATAAAAGATTGACAAAAATAAAAGAGCGTGATTATATAATATTTGTTCCAATCGAACAAAAAGGAAAGGAAAGAAAAAATGAAAATATTAGTATTAAATTGTGGGAGTTCATCATTAAAATATCAATTAATTAACATGGAAACAGAAGAAGTATTAGCTTCTGGAAAATATGAAAGAATAGGAGAAAAAGAAGCATTTATCACACACAAAGCAAAAGGTCAAAAAAAGCAAATAGAAAATCCAGCTTATAATCATACAGAGGCAATTGAATTTGCATTGAAACAATTAACAAATCCAGAATATCAAGTAATGGATAACTTGAATGAAATAGAAGCGATTGGACATCGATTGGTTCATGGTGGAGAAAAAATTTCAGAATCTGTTATTATTGATCAAACTGTAATCGATGTTTTAAAACAATGTACCGATTTGGCACCATTACATAATCCAGCTTGTATTTTGGGGATTGAAGCATGTAAAAATGTAATGCCTAATATACCAATGGTAGGTGTATTTGATACGGCTTTCCATCAATCCATTCCAAAAGAAAGATATATGTATCCAATTCCTTATGAATATTATGAAAAGTATGGGGTAAGAAAATATGGATTTCATGGAACATCACATCAATTTGTATCACAAAGATTAGCTGAAATTGAGAATAAACAGATGGAAAATATGAAAATTGTTACTTGTCATTTGGGGCAAGGAGCTAGTATTTGTGCCATTCAAAATGGAAAATCGGTGGAAACAAGTATGGGATTAACACCACTTGGTGGTATTCCAATGGTAACAAGAAGTGGAGATCTAGATCCATCCATTCTTCTATATTTAATGAAAAAAGAAAAGTTAACAGCAGAAGAAATGGAAAATATTTTAAATAAACAATCAGGCGTGCAAGCGATTTCAGGATTGGTACCAGATTTTAGAGAAATTGAAATAGCTGGTAATGAAGGCAATGAAAGAGCAAAAATTGCATTGGATAGTTTTCAATACGCCATAGCAAGTTATATTGCTAAATATGCTGTAGCAATGAATGGCATTGATTATATCATCTTTACAGGTGGTATTGGAGAGAATCAAATCAATATTAGAAAAGGGATTTGTGAGCAATTAAAATTTATGGGAGTAGAAATAGATAGCGAAGCGAACAAGATTAGAAGCGAAGAAAAAGTGATTTCTAAGGAAAATTCGAAAATAAAAGTTTATGTTATTCCAACCAACGAAGAATTAATGATTGCAAAAGAAACACAAAGATTAGTGAAATAAAGATTGTTTGAATCCATAAAAAGGAGGAAATAGAAAATGAAATTTGATTTTGATAATTTTTCTTTTCAAGATGAAGCAAACTTTATGAATTTGAATAATCAAATGCAAAGTCAACAAATAAAAGCAAATGGCACGTTGGGATTTAATGATGATACGATTTATGATAAAATAGAAAAAGAATCGTAGGAAAATAAGAAACAAACGAAAAGGAAGTTAAAAATGAAGAAAGTTATAATCGATACATTAAAAGGATATCAGTGGAAAATACTCTGGCAACTTATTTTGCTAGCAATTAATGTATATTTATTGACTTGTCCTGCTAAGATGATAGGAAATATCATAGATCTTTTGTATGATATCGAAAACAATAAACAAGAAATTATCAATAACACATATTACTTATTAGGAATATGTGTTGTTTACTTGCTTGTAAGGCTTACCTGGAAGTACCTGGAGACCTATATTAGTAGAGGATTTGAAAAAGATATTAAAGCAAAATTATTTGAAAGATTTCTAAAATTAAAAGTCAAAGAAATTCAGAACATAAAAAATGGAGAAATCATGTCCTATTTTGTAAAAGATACAAATGAGATAAGAAGTACAGTCTATAGAATATTGTCACACGGCTCAAGAACCATATTTACTCTTGCAATTGTTACTTTTCAAATGGCCAAAGGGGTTCATTTATCTTTGACAGTTGCTACTTTATGTCCAATTTTAATAGCCACTTTTTTAGTCATAAAAATAAAAAAATATGTAGAAATTAATTTTAAGAAAGCACAAGATCGATTTACTGAATTGTCAGAATATATTCAAGAGAGTACAGATAGTATTCGAACAACAAAGGCGTATTCGTGTGAAGGAAGTCAATTAAAAGAATTTATTATTAAAAATAGAAAAGTAAGACAGAGTGACAATACCGTTGATGTGTTTTCCAATTTATTAAAAATGTGTGTTCATATTTGTTTTGGTCTTTGTTATGCCATTTCTTTTATTTATGGTTCTCATTTGGTTTTACAAGGCGATATTACAGTGGGTGATTTGGTTGCATTTAATGGCTATATTGCTTTATTTGTAAATCCTATTAACTGGCTTCCAAATTTGATTGCAAGATGGAAAAGAGCCCAAATTTCTTATGAAAGATTGAATCAAGTATTTGAGCTAGAAAGAGAAAAAATAACAGTAGAAAAAAGTAAAGTAAAAGAAAGATTACAAGGAAATATTAGAATAAAAAATTTGAATTTTAATTATCCTGGAATGCTAGATAAAGCCTTAGAAAACATTAATATTGAAATAAAAAAAGGAGAAACATTAGGAATCATTGGAACCATTGGAAGTGGAAAAACAACCTTAATGAATTTATTGACAAAGTTGTATCATATTCCAGATGGCAAAATTATGATTGATGGTAAGGATATTAATGAGATTGATCTGGAAACTTTAAGGGAAAATATATGTTATATTACACAAGATAACTTTTTATTTTCTTCTACTTTAAAAGATAATATTAGTTTATTTAAAGAAGAATACCAAGATGAAGAAGTGAGAGAAAGTACCAAAAAAGCAGTTATTTATGATGAAATTAGTCAAATGCCAAAAGGAATTGAAACCAAGATTGGAGAAAGAGGAACTGATTTGTCAGGAGGACAAAAACAAAGGGTTGTTATTTCGAGAGCATTTTTAAAAGATAGTAGTATTATTATTTTTGATGATACATTTTCAGCATTGGACAATAGAACTTCACAAAAATTATTGGAAAATATCAAGGAGTTGACAGCAGAAAAAACTTGCATTATCATTTCTAATAAAATATCAGATGTCAAACAAAGTGACAAAATTATAGTGTTAGATAATGGTGAAATTGTTCAACAAGGAAAACATGATGAATTGGTACAAAAAGAAGGCATTTATCAAGAATTTTTTAAACAACAATCAACCAAAGCAGAACCTAGCTTTTTAAGTTAATGAAAAGAAAGGATAAAACAAATGAAACATAAAACTTTACAAAGAATGTATAAAATGTTAAGACCACAAGCAAAGTCCATTGCAATTATTTCCATTTTAGCTATTTTAATTAATATAGGTGAAGTAGTCAAACCTTATTTAATTAAAATTGTGATTGATGATTATTTAACAGCAAATCTTTATCAAAAAGGGATCATGACAATTGGAATGATAGGTGCAATTTATATAGCTATTGTTGTAATAGGTAATATCTTAGATTTTATTGTTGCAACAGCTACTAGCATGATGGGAGAAAATGTAATTTATTCCATTCGAAATAAATTATATCGTTATACACAATATGCCAATATTCCATTTCATGATAAAACACCAGCAGGAACTCTTTTTGTCAGAATAACAAGTGATGTGGAAGATATTACAACCTTATTCAAGGAAGTTATTACTACTTTTATAAAAGATGTTTTTATGATTATTGCTTTTGTTGTTATGATGTTATCATTAAATTATAAATTGGCACTTTATGCTTTTTTGGTAATTCCACTTGTCATAGTAACTTCAGTTATTATTACGAAGATTAGTAATAAAATACAAGAATATTCGAAAGCTGTGAAAACAAAATTAAATATCTTTCTTGCCGAATCGATTTATGGAGTAAAACTAATCAAGATCTTTAATCGTCAATATGAAAAACAAGAAGAGTGTGAAAAATTATGTACTCAGTTTTGGAAATCAAGAATACCAACAGGGATTACAGAAGCTTTATTAGTAGCCATTTTAATGATTTTGGAAAATTTAGGAATAGCAATTATTGTATGGGCTAGTATCTATTATTTGATAGGTAGTTCTGTTGATGTGGGGCTGGTCTATGTATTTGTTACCTATATAAAACAAATATTTAGTCCAATCAATCGCTTAGTAGAAAACTTTGAAACAGTACAAGAAGCAATTGTTTCGATTCATAAAATTTATGATATTTTGGAACAGAAGGAACCTTTGGAGAATTTTGAAGAAGGAAAAGTATTAGAGAAAATAGAAGGAAAAATTGAGTTTAAAAATGTATGGTTTGCATATCAAGGTGAAAATTGGATTTTAAAAAATATTAGTTTTACAATTGAACCAGGACAGAGTGTGGCATTGGTTGGGAAAACTGGTTCAGGAAAGACAACAATTACCAATTTAATCAACCGATTTTATGAAATACAAAAAGGAGAGATCTTGTTAGATGGAATCAATATAAAGGATATTAACTTACGTTCATTAAGAGAAAAAATAGGCATTATTTTGCAAGATCCGTTTGTTTTTGCAAGGAGTATCAAAGATAATATTCAATTAAATAAACATTTTTCTGATGAATATATTAAGGAAACAATAAAACTGGCTTCTGCTGATGAATTTGTTAATAATTTGCCAAATGGAATAGACGAAATGTCTTTGGAAAGAGGCAGTTCTTATTCTTCAGGAGAGAAGCAATTGTTAGCATTTGCTAGAATTTTTGCACATAATCCATCGATCTTTATTTTAGATGAAGCTACTGCTAATATTGATACAAAAACAGAGGAATTAATCCAAAAGTCAGTGGATAAGATTTCAAAAGAAAAAACTTCTATTTTTATTGCTCATAGATTATCTACCATTGTTAATGTGGATAAAATAATTGTACTTAGTCAAGGAGAAATTTTAGAAGAAGGTAGTCATATAGAATTAGTAAATAAGCAAGATGGTTATTATAGCAAATTGTATAATGCTTATTATAAAGGATTGGTATAAATAAAATTTGTTACGGTTTCATAAGAATGATTAGAATTTAAGGGCATTGCTTTTATAGCAGGTGTTTTTAGTCATTTATTGTTACGAAATGGTAACAAATTTTTTTATTTTTTTGAAATTTGCTTGACAAGAAGTGGAATGTATGATTAAATATTGACCAAGATAAATTTTGGGTTAATTTTACATATTAATCAGAAATCTGTTCGGGAAATTTTAAGAAAGGTGGGAATACTATGAATGTAGAGACAGGAAATTTAATTTTAACAGAGTTGAGAGGTTTAAAAACAGAATTGCATGATTTTAGGACAGAAAATGAGAAACGATGGGAAGAAAATAACAAAAGGTGGGAACACAATGAGGAAAGATGGAGAGAAAATGACAGGAAATGGGAACGAAATGAAGAAAGATGGAGAGAAAATGACAAGAAATGGGAACACAATGAGGAAAGATGGAGTGAAAATAGTCAAAAATGGGAGCAAAATGATAAAAAATTAGAAGAAATAAACGAAAGATTAGAGCAAACAAATAAAAGAATAGAAAATACGAATGAAAGAGTATCAGCGTTAGAAGAAGGAAGAGGAAAAGATCGAAGAGATATTTTACTAGTAATAGAAACAATGCAGAAAAGCATAAATGACCAATTTGTTGAAATGAAAGAATATCTGGACACAAAATTTGAAAAGATAGTTGCCTTACAAAAAGTAAATGATATAGAACATGACGAATTTAAAAAACTATTATTTAGTCATGACAAAAGACTAGACTTTCACTCAGCAAGAATAAGTTACTTAGAAGAATGGAAAGAACAACTTGACTTAGGAGAATATACAGCAGTATAGAGTAGCAATAGGAAAAGGAAAAATAAGCGAAGAGAAAAGAAGAATTTTACGCTATTACTTTTATGTTATTGATTTTTCAGAAAACTATTGCAAAAAGAAAAAAAAGTGATATAATAATAAACAATTAAGAAAAGAAAAAAATAATAACAAGGACACGATAAATAATGTAATAACTAAAAGAGAGCCAAAAGTAGCTGAGAATTTGGTAAGTAAAAATTATTTATTATCACCTTGTTGATTGTTAGACTGAAATGATAGATATGATATAGGGCAGAACGAAAATCCATAAACAATAACGACAAGTTATATCAATTTGTGAAAGTAAGTTTAACCGTAATCCTGCGTTATAGGAAAATGAAGAGAGTAAATAAAACATAAAATTTACTAAAATAGGTGGTACCGCGGAAGCAAAGCTATTTCGTCCTAAAAATAGAATAGGAATGAAGTAGCTTTTTGATGTTTTTTGGGACGGGGTCAAAAAACATCAGGAAATAAAAAATAATAGGAGGAAGAAATGAGAGAATTAAAGGTGAAAGGAATTTATAAACATTTTAAGGGAGATTATTATATAGTAGAAGATATTGCTAGATTTAGTGAAACAAAAGAAAAATTAGTAATATATAGAGGATTGTATGGTAGTAATGAATTATATGCTAGACCTTATGAGATGTTTTTATCGGAAGTAGATCATGAGAAATATCCAAAGATAGAACAAAAGTATAGATTTGAACTACAAGAAATTGAAAGTAAGAATCAATAAATAATTCCGATGTTTTTTGGGACGGGGTCAAAAAACATCAGAAAATATAAAATAAAACAATAAAATGAAAATTTTAATAAAAAGATGTTTTTTGACCCCGTCCCAAAAAACATCGGAGGAGGAAAAATGTATAAAAAAGTGGAGTTAAAAGATGGTTTTGTAGGTATGGAACAAGAAGTGGCTAAAAATTGGCAAGAGAAGGATATTGTTAAAAAGAATTTTGCTATGAATGAAGGGAAAAGATATTTTACTTTTTATGATGGTCCACCTACAGCAAATGGAAAGCCACATGTTGGTCATATTGAAACAAGAGTTATGAAGGATATTATTCCTAGATATAAAGTTATGAAAGGATATCAGGTAATTCGTAAAGCTGGTTGGGATACACATGGACTTCCAGTGGAACTTGAGATTGAAAAGAAATTAGGGATTTCAGGAAAAGAACAGATTGAAGAATATGGTGTAGAAAAGTTTGTTAAAGAGTGTAAAGAAAGTGTTTTTAAATATGTTTCTATGTGGGAAGAGATGACCAACAAAGTTGGTTTTTGGGTAGATATGGAGAATCCTTATGTTACTTATCAAAATGAATATATTGAGTCTGTATGGTGGGCTTTAAAACAGATGTGGGAAAAAGGATTACTATATGAAGGACATAAGGTTATGCCATATTGTCCTAGATGTGGAACGGCTTTGTCTTCTCATGAAGTGGCACAAGGTTATAAAGAGGTAAAGGATTTGACTTGTATTGCAAAATTTAAAGTGATGAATGAAGACAAGTTTATTTTGGCTTGGACAACAACTCCTTGGACTTTGCCATCTAACTTAGCACTTTGTGTGAATAAATCTTATGAATATGTAGAAGTAAAAGCTAATATTGGAACAGACGAAGAACCACAATATGAGAATTATATACTGGCAAAAGATTTGTTAGAAACAGTTTTAAAAGAAACACCTTATGAAGTAGTAAAAACTTTCAAAGGAGAAGCGTTAT
This sequence comes from Clostridia bacterium, assembly GCA_022791675.1. Lineage (GTDB taxonomy): Bacteria > Bacillota > Clostridia > TANB77 > CAG-508 > CAG-269. The sequence continues at coordinate 16,208 of JAAVZN010000088.1, forward strand.
TAGGAACGAAATATGAAAGATTAATGCCTTGGGGAAATATAGAAGGCAAAGCATTTGAGGTAATTCATGGGGACTATGTTAATCTGGAAGATGGTACAGGAATTGTTCATATTGCTCCAGCTTATGGAGAAGATGATAGTTTGGTAGCGAAACAAAATGGTATTACTTTTATTAATTTAGTAGATAAATCGGGAATGTTTGTAAAAGAAGTAGAGCCTTTTGCGGGTAGATTTGTAAGAGATTGTAATGAAGATATTTGTAAATGGCTAAAAACAGAAAATAAATTGTTCAGTAAAGAAAAACACTTACACTCTTATCCACATTGTTGGAGATGTGACACACCGCTTCTTTATTATCCAAAAGAAAGCTGGTTTGTTGCAATGAGCAAATTAAAAAAGGAATTAGTTGAGAATAATAACCAGGTAAATTGGTACCCAGATACAATAAGAACAGGTAGATTTGGAAAGTTTTTAGAAAATGTAATTGATTGGGGAATTTCAAGAGATAGATATTGGGGAACACCTTTACCAGTATGGACTTGTGAAGATAAAGAATGTTGCCATCAAGAATGTATTGGGTCAATTGAGGAATTGAAAGAAAAGGGAATTAAAGTTCCAGAAGACATCGAGTTACATAAGCCATATATTGATGATGTTGATTTAGAATGCCCTAAATGTGGCAAAAAAATGCACCGAGCAAAAGAAGTAATTGATTGTTGGTTTGACTCTGGTTCGATGCCTTTTGCACAATGGCATTATCCGTTTGAAAATAAGGAAATGTTTGATCATAACTTCCCAGCAGGATTTATTTCCGAGGCAGTGGATCAAACAAGAGGATGGTTTTATACTTTAACTGCAATTGGAACAGCCTTATTTGGAAAAACACCATTTGAAAATTGTATTGTATTAGGACACGTATTGGATGAAAAAGGACAAAAGATGTCTAAGTCCAAAGGAAATGGTGTTGATCCAATGGAATTATTAAATACAGTGGGAGCAGATGCAACGAGATGGCATTTTTATACTTGTAGTGCTCCATGGCTTCCAACAAGATTGGGATTAAGTAATGTACAAGAAACCCAAAGGGGATTTTTAAGTACCTTATGGAATGTATATTCATTTTATGTGTTGTATGCCGAAATTGACCAATTTAATCCACTACAATATAGTGACTTTAAACCAACTAATATTATGGACAAATGGATTATTTCAAAACTAAATACATTAGTAAAAGAAGTAGATAAAAAATTAGAACAATATGATATTACATCATCAGCATTGTTAATTGAAGCATTTACAGACGAACTTTCTAATTGGTATGTACGTAGAAATAGAGAGAGATTTTGGTTAACAGAATTGAATGATGAAAAAATGGGAGCTTATTGTACTTTATATCGAGTTCTAACCACTTTAGTAAAAGTAATTGCACCTTTTGTACCATTTATAGCAGATGAAATTTATCAAAATTTGGTGGTAGGATTAGATAAACAAGCGCCAGAAAGTGTACATCTATGTTTATGGCCAGAGGTAAAGGAAAATGAAATAGATGAGAAATTAGAAGGGGAAATGGGATTAGCATATAAAATTGTGAGACTTGGTCGTGGAGCAAGAAATCTAGCGAATATAAAAAATAGACAACCATTATCAAAAATGCTAATTTCAATCGATCATTTACCAACCTATTATGCTGATATTGTAAGAGAAGAATTGAATGTAAAAGAAATTGACTTGGGGGCAGAAATGTCAAACTATGTAAATTTCGAAATTAAACCTAATTTACCAGTACTTGGAAAAGAATATGGGAAGTTAATTCCAAAAATCAAACAAGCAATTTCTGAAAAAAATCAAATGGACTTAGCCAATACCATTAAAAATGGTGGAATAGAATATATTGAAATAGAAGATACACAAATTGCTTTGAGTGCTGAGAATTTATTAGTAACAATGCAAGGGAAAGAAGGTTTTGCTTTTAGTGGAGAGGGCGAAATTGGTGTGGTATTAGATACTCAAATTTCTTCTGAATTAAAAGAAGAAGGATTGGTAAGAGAAATTTTATCAAAAGTTCAAAATAGGAGGAAAGATAAAGGATTTGAGGTATTGGATCACATTCATCTTTATTTAGCAGGAAATGAGATGTTAGAAGAAATCGTTAAAAAGAACGAAGAATTAATTAAACATGATACATTGGCAGTAGATGTAATTTATAACCAAAATAGAGATACTTATACAGAGACTAATATCAATGGTGAAAGTTTAAAAATTGATGTTGAAGTAGTAAAATAAACATAAAAAGATCAAAGCAAAAAGCTAAAAGAAACAAATCTTTTAGCTTTTTGCTTTGTTCTTTGTTGCTTATTCTAGGGTTTCCAATTGCTTTGCTAAGGAGTCTAGTATGGTTTGCCAATATTCTATTTCTCCTAAAGCAGAAGAAATTTTTTCTCTGTGCTTTTCAATCGAAATGACATAATCATTAGTATAATAGGAGTAGAACAAACCGTTAGAGAGATATTGGTGCAAAGAATCTTCTAAGTTTTTAATGTTTAAAATACCTGAAGTTACCTTTTGCTCATAATAAGTAATCATTTTATTGCATTTAGCAATTTTTTGAATAAGCCTTTTCCGAATAAAATTTTTAAAGATAATAATACCTCCTTGTATAATATATTTAGGGTTTAAAGTTACCCAAAACTTTATATTATGTC
>JAAVZN010000089.1 GCA_022791675.1 Clostridia bacterium
ATTAATAAAAATACAATAAAAAAAGAAGATTTAATCTGTAATGTGAAAGAATTAGTAGATTTTAATGAAAATAACGTGGATAGAAATTTTCTTTTAAAATTAATTGATAAAATTGAAATAGATGATGATAATATTGATATTTATTATAAATTTAAAGCGATTTAAACTTTTAGTATAATTCTTATCCCAAATATATAATATTTGAAATTGCAACAACTTTTAAAGTCAAATTCTAATAAATCCAAAATAAGGATTGTAAATTCGCTATGAACTTGCTATAATAAATACATAAATTTAAAGAAAGGAGCTGATATTTATGTCTGAAGCACAAATTCAAGCAATCAAAGATGTTATTAAAATGACACCAAGACTTAATGTAGAATGTTTAAATTCTGTTAAAATCTTAATGGAAAAAGCAATTGATTCTGAACTATTAAGACTAGAGCCTACTGTCATTTTAGAAAACATGGATATTACTGAAAAAGTAATGTATTTAGACTATTTAACAGAAAGCAAAGATACCAAAGAAAAAGAACTAAAAAATGCAGTATCTTTTGAAGAAATTCTACAAAGAGAGGGGTTGACTTATGATGATTTACAAGATAAAAATTAGACCAAAAGCTCTCAAATTCATTGAAAAACAAGACAAAATTCAAATACTACGAATTTACAAAGCAATTTACAACCTATAAATAACAGTTTTTTAATTTTAAAATCTTAAAATTAAACTCTAAATTAAATTTTATTCAAGCAGAGTTTAAACTTCTCCCAAACCAAACGAAACCCATGGTTCTTCTAACCATCTCCACTTATTACAAGGATAATGAATGGTAAGAGGTCCATAAACTTTTTGATATTTATCCTTTAATTCTTTTACTTGTTTACAATATTTTCTATGCAAACAAAGAGCCCTTTCATCTTCTGGGTGTGTATCTAAATACAATGCTAATTCTGTTATAGCAAAATCATAACATCGAATCTGTTCCATCATTTCTTTTCTTGCCTCACAATCAACCGTTCTTTCTGGTTCACAATTACACTCGCAAGTACAATTTCTATTTTCCTCTAACAACATTTATTACACCCCTTCCCTATTTTATTATTTTCCCTAATATAGTTAATTTCTTCCATAGACTGACCTGGAACATAAGGACTAACTAATTCTGGGAAAATCGTTCCCATTTTTAATCCAATACATGGTTTAAAAGTTTTATCCATATATTGAAATGGTACGTAACTTTGACCTAACATTGGATTTTCTGGAAATACATTATATTCTTCATCAAATCCACAATCGCAACTATCTGAATAATTTTCATAAGAAACTACATCATTACATTGTTTTTCGATTAAATCATTTTGCAATTCACAAGTATCATTTTTATAACTATTATTCATACAATAACATTTTCTTCTAAACATTTTTCTTCCTCCTTTACTTCCATAATATGAAATTTTTTTACAAAATGATACAAAATTGTTGTATGGTAGCAACTTTTATAAAACAAAGAACCTAGTTTCATTTTAAAAACTAGATTCTTTCCTTCCATTTACAATTCCAAATAACGATCCACTTTCTTTATAAAAATAGCATTTTCTATCATATTCATAATACCATAACCAACAATAATTGCACCAACAATTTGTAACATTGCTCCATTGGTTACTAGAATATACACACCTGCCAAAATGGTTGCAATAGCCAAAATCAAAGTTAAAAACCATAAACGTGATTGATGATTCTTCCATACAATTGTAGTTTGCAAATTTATCAATCCACTATAAACAATCCATAATCCTATTAAAATTCTAAAAATAGAAGTAATAATATCCGCACAAAACAGAATCACAATTCCAGCAATCATAGCTACAATAGCAACTGATAATAAATAATAATCTTGTTTCCCAGAAGCAAAATAATCAATCCCCTTTAATACACCTATAACAATAACAATAGAACCTAATAAAAACGAAATCATTGACTTAACAAATTCTGGTTGTGCAATTAAGATAAAGCCAAATATCATAAACAAAACTGAAACAACAATATCTGACCAACTCGATTTTTTCAAAAACTTTTCCATACTATTTATTCTCCTTAAAAATCACTTCTTATCCGTTCTTCCACTTCAAACTGACTATTATATAATTCAGCATAAAATCCATTTTTAGCCAGTAACTCTTCATGTTTTCCTTGTTCTACAATATCCCCATGATCCATCACTAAAATCAAATCTGCATTTTTAATAGTAGACAATCTATGAGCAATAATAAAGCTTGTTCTACCTTTCATTAAATGATCCATTGCTGATTGAATTTGAATTTCTGTTCTTGTATCAATTGAGCTAGTAGCCTCATCTAAAATCAATATTTTAGGATCCGCTAAAATCACTCTAGCGATTGTCATAAGCTGTTTTTGACCAGCAGAAATATTACTTGTTTCTTCATTAATCATTGAATGATAACCTTGTGGCAAAGTTTTGATAAAATGATGTACATGAGATGCTTTTGAAGCTTCAATTACTTCATCATCTGTTGCCTCTTCTTTTCCATATTTAATATTATCTTTTACCGTTCCTCCAAACAACCAAGTATCTTGTAAAACCATACCAAACATTTTGCGAAGTTCGCCACGTTCTAAATCTTTTACATTATGCCCGTCAATGAAAATTGCCCCTTCTTTAACATCATAAAAACGCATTAACAATTTTACCATTGTTGTTTTTCCAGCTCCTGTTGGACCAACGATTGCAATTTTTTGACCTTCCTGAATTTTCGCATTAAAATCATGAATAATAGTTGTCTCCTTATCATAACCAAATTTTACATGTTCAAAAGTAACATTTCCTTTTAATTTTTCTATATCAATTTTTTCTTTCGTAGTTTCAATTTCTTCTGGTTCTTCTAAAAATTCAAAAATTCTTTCAGATGCTGCAATCATAGCTTGCAACATAGAAGAAATTTGTGCAATTTGATTGATTGGCTGGGTAAATTGTTTATTATATTGAATAAAGCTTTGGATATTTCCCACTGTTATGGTTCCATTGATTGCCAAATAACCACCCGCAACTGCAACTCCCACATAACCAATATTAGAAATAAAATTCATAACAGGATACATTAATCCTGATAAAAATTGTGATTTCCAACCAGAATGATATAATTCTTGATTCGCTTTTTCAAATTCCTTTACAACTTTTTCCTCTCCGTTAAAAGCTTTTACAATATTTAATCCACCATAAATTTCTTCTACTTGACCGTTTACAGTTGCTAAGTATGTTTGTTGCTTTTCAAAATATTTTTGTGATTTTCCTACAATATTTTTTACTAATACTCCTGCTATTGGTAAGATGACCAAAGAAATCAGTGTCATCTGCCAACTAATAGAAAACATCATAATTAAAATTCCAATAATGGTACAAACTGATGTAATAATTTGAGTAATACTTTGGCTTAAGTTGAAACTCAAAGTATCAATATCATTTGTAATAATCGATAACACCTCTCCATTCGTCTTTTGATCAAAATATTTCATAGGTAAGTTATTGATCTTTTTAATAATCTCATTCCTTATTTTATAGGTTAAATTTTGTGAAATACCTGTCATTGTAAAATTTTGAACAAAAGAAAATATGGCACTAATGAAGTATAAGACTAATAATGTAATTGAAATTTCTCCAATTTTCCCAAAGTTAATTCCATCTCCTCCCGACAATTTTCCAATTAATCCATTAAAAATTTCAGTTGTTGCATTTCCTAATATTTTAGGTCCTACAATGGTAAAAATAGTGCTTCCAATTGCAAAAATCAATACAATGATTAATGAAATTCGATATTTTCCCAAGTAATGATGAATTAGCTTTCTAGCTGTTCCTTTAAAGTCTTTCGCTTTTTCCAGCGTCTCTTGTTTTCCTGGTCCCATTGGTCCTGGCATATACTATTCTCCTCCTTTCTTCTCGTTTAATTCTTCCTCTGATAATTGAGATAATGCAATTTGACGGTAAGTTTCATTTTCTTTTAACAATTTTTCGTGTGTTCCAATTCCCACCACTTTTCCTTCTTCCAACACTACTATTTTTTCAGCATTCATAATCGTACTAATTCTTTGGGCTACAATAATAACGGTTTTGTTTTGCGTTTTTGTTGCCAAAGCTTCTCTTAGTTTACGATCGGTTTTAAAATCTAAAGCTGAAAAACTATCATCAAATATAAAAATTTCTGGATCTTTTGCAATTGCCCTAGCAATTGATAAACGTTGTTTTTGCCCACCTGATACATTGCTTCCTCCTTGAGCAATTGGGTCTTCGTATTTTTTTTCTTTTTCCTCAATAAATTCTGTTGCTTGCGCAATTTCTGCTGACTTGTGCATTTGTTCATCTGATATCTTATCATCTGCATATTTGATATTTGATTCAATGGTTCCAGAAAATAGTATTCCTTTTTGTGGCACCAATCCAATTTTATCTCGTAAATCTTTTTGAGAAACTTCTTTTACATTTACTCCATCAATTAAAAGTTCTCCACCTGTTACATCATAAAATCTTGGCATTAAATTTACCACTGTTGATTTACCACTCCCTGTACTTCCTATGATTGCTGTTGTCTCTCCTGGGTTTGCTGTAAAGTTAATATCGGATAACACCTCTGTATCAGCATCTGGATAACGAAATGATACATTTTTAAATTCTACCAACCCTTTTTTCTTTTCATCAAACGGTTTTACTTCTAACAAATCTTTAATTGCTGGTTCTGTTTCAATTACTTCATTGATACGTCTTGCTGAAACAGTTGCTCTTGGTAACATTATAGAAATCATAGATATCATCAAAAATGCCATTACGATTTGCATGGTATATTGAATAAATGCCATCATATCTCCTACTTGCATGATTCCTTGATCAATTCCATGTCCTCCTACCCACACAATTAAAATCATAATTGAATTCATAATTAGCATAAGCAATGGCATCATCATTGACATAGCACGACTTACAAATCGATCCGTTTTCATAAGATTATAATTTGCTTTTTCAAATCTTCCTTCTTCTTTTTCTTCTTTGTGAAAAGCCCTAATTACTGGTAATCCTGTTAAAATTTCTCTTGCGACTTGATTAATTTTATCAACTAATTCTTGTAATTTTTTAAAGCTTGGCATAACAAGAATAAATAAAGTTCCCACAACAAATAATACTGCCAAAATAGCAACTCCAATAATCCACGCCATCTGATTATTACTATTGGTTAATACTTTAATAAATCCTCCTATCCCTATAATTGGAGCATATACCACTACTCTAAATAACATGGTAATTAATTGTTGAATTTGTTGAATGTCATTTGTACTACGAGTAATTAGGGAAGCAGTTGAAAATTCTGATAATTCTTTATTGGAAAAATGAATTACTTTTTTAAATACTTTGTCTCTTAATGTTTTACCTAATTTCGCTGCAACTCTTGATGACAATAACATAATTGAAATAGCTGATATCATTGTGATAGATGCTACACCTAACATTTGAATTCCTGTTTTTAGAATGTAGTCATTTTGCAGTTTGTCTGTATCAACTCCCATTTTATTGTATAATTCTTTCATAACACTCACACTAGCTTGTTCTTTGATGGAATCTTGCATGGTATCAATTTGATGGGTCAATTCAGCTAACATATCACTCTTTTGCTCTTCTGGTATACTTTTTAAGAAATCCATTCCATTGTGTGATTGAATGTTTGGTATCATTTGCTTGGCTGTTTCTTCTTTTTGAAAAATTGACAGTTCAATCAATGAATTTGCCATTTTTTTTGCTAATTCTTCTTTTTCTTCTGTTGAAATGTCTTTTAGAACATATATGCTATCTGCCTCTACTTTTGTGTCTTTTCCTAAATATTTATTCATTGTTTTTTCTTCTTGCTTACTTGGTTGATTTCCCACTAATGTGTAATATCTTAAAATTTCATTATTCTGGTTATTGGCAAATAAAAGAAGATTGTCCATCTCTTCTTTTAAAATAATTTCTGGTACTGCCGTTTCAATCCCTCCTGCTTGAATACCAATATTTACTATTTTCGAAGTATATTCTGGTAAAGCCAGATCGGTTGTTGCTTGTATACACAACAAAATAACAATTACAATAACAGATGATAATGATTTTTTTAAGTTTTTTAATACTTTTAGCATAAACTTTTCTTCCTCCTTGATACGGCTTAACGCTCCTATCCTATATAAATAACACTGTATCTCATTATATGTGACACAGTGTTTTCTGTCAATGTATGTACTGTGAATTTCTTGTGAATTATGCCAACTACATCTTTCTAAATACGCCTCCAACTTTTCCTAATATTTCACAGTTCGGTACAATGATTGGATCCATTGTAGAGTTTTCTGGTTGTAATCTGATATGGTCTTTTTCTTTATAAAATGTTTTTACCGTTGCTTCTTCTCCAATTAAAGCTACTACAATTTCTCCATTATTTGCGGTATTTTGTTTTTTTACTAATATATAATCACCATCTAAAATCCCTGCTTCTATCATGCTTTCCCCTCTTACGGTAAGCATAAAGCTTTCACAATTCCCTACAAAATCAATTGGAATTGGAAATGTATCTGTTACATTTTCTACCGCTAAGATTGGTTCTCCTGCTGTTATTCTTCCGATAATTGGAACTTCTACTAATTCTTTTTGTGTATAGAAGTCTTTACTTGATGTTTTCTTTTTCTCTCCTGATCCTCCCTTTAATAATCTTAAAGTTCTTCCTTTTTTGTCTTGTTTTTTGATGTAACCCTTGTCATCTAATTTTGCTAAATATCCATGTACTGTTGCCGTTGAACTTAATCCTACTGCTTTTCCAATTTCTCTTACTGATGGTGGATATCCTTGTGTCATGATTTGTTTTTCAATAAATTTTAGGATATCTTTTTCTCTCTTGTTTAATTCTCCTCTTTTTCTTGGCATTTTATTCACTCCATTTCTCTTATTTTCTCACATCATATCATACAAACAAAAAAATGTCAAACATATTTTTGACATTCTTACTTTTTTCTAGATTTCTTCGGTATCTAAAAGAAGGTATTTCTACCTTCTACTTTAAATAAATACTTGGATCGACTGGCAAAGAATCTTTCCAAACTTCAAAATGAAGATGAGGTTCATCAACAATCTCAAAAACAGCTGTATTTCCTACGGTTCCAATTGATTGACCTTTTTCTACTTTTTCTCCTTCAACCACAAATTCTGAAGTTAATAAATTAGAATATACTGTTTGGAAATTATCTTCATGTTCAATTACAATCGTAAGACCATAACGTGGATCATTTTTAATCGATTTTACCGTTCCTGCCTCCGCTGATTTTACCACAGTTGTCTTATCTGCCTTAAGATCAATTCCTAAATGAGTTGACCATTCTTCCAAAGTATTCGAATAAATCAAATTATCCTTTGCATACTCTCTTACCAATTCTCCTTCAACAGGTTTTTCAAAACGCAACTCTTTTTTTGGTTCCTCTGTTTTAGCTGGTTTCGTATTTGTCACAACATTTGTTGGATTGGTTGTTTTTTTTGTATTGGTTGCATTTGTTGTTGTCTGGTTCTTGGTTTGATTGATTGTATTGGTTGTATTAACAGCATTCATTGTATTGGTTACATTCGTCTGATTGTTGTTTCGATTGGTATTCAATTCATTGGCAGATTCTTCTACAGATTTTCCAATTTCGGTACTAGCACTTTCTGTATTTCCAGTTGCATTACTAGCCATATTTGCCATCTGTTCCAAACTCATGGTACTATTTTTCACATCATCATTCAAACTTTTACTATACATATATAAAGAAAATACGATAACTGCTAAAACAGTCACTCCTATCCCCGCATATAAAATTATTTTGTCCATTGATGATTTTCCTTGTAAATTCTTTCTTCTATTTTCTCTTCTCATATAATCCTCCTTAAATCATTTTATTATTACAAGTATTTCCTATTTTTAGAAGATTATACATGAATTAAGAATTAATTTCTTTTATTTCGATTCCTACATAAAAGTGATGGATAATTTCTTCATAATTACTTCCTTGTTTCGCCATAGTATCAGCACCAGTTTGACTCATTCCAACACCATGACCATAACCTTTTACTACAAATTTTATTTTATTTTCTGATTTTATGATTTCAAAATTGGTTGACTTTAATCCTAAAACACTTCTTACTTCCACTCCTGAAAATTCATGATTTCCGAATTTAACAGTTTTTACACGATTACTATCTGTATATTCCAAAATCTTTATTTCCTCTTGATTGGTAAAATCAATTTGAATATCTGCATATTTTTCTTTTAATTGATTGATTAATTCTTCATTACTCAGTTCAATTTCAGAAGCATATTGACTATAACCTTCTTCCCCTGCTGTTTGCACTACCTGTAAATAAGGCAAACCAGTCCCTCCCCATACATTAACTGGTAATTCTGTTGTTCCTCCACTATTTGCATGAAAAAAAGCATTGATTGGCTCATTTTGATAAGTAATGATTTTTCCTGCTGTTTCCCTTACACATTGTTCGATCTTCTGCCAATTACTTTCTTTCTTATCCTCTTCCCATCTTGCCAATCGTTCTTCTTTTGAAACCCATGCTTGGCAACAAGTAGAATCATCACAAATATCACTATTATCATGTTTTTTATTCTTAACTTTATAAATCGTATACGTTCTTGCTACAACAGCCTGTGCCTTTAGTGCTTCCATTTCAAAATCAGCTGGCATTTCAGCTGACACAACATGACACAAATACTGCTCTAATGGTACTTCTTCTATCTCACCTGTTTTTTTATGTAATAATTTAATTGTTGCATTGTTTTGATACCCATAATCATCTTCTTTATTGGGATTACTTTGTACATCTTGTTCATAATTATTTTCCTCTTGCCAATTAGCAGATTGATTTCGCTTGGTAAGAAAAGCTGGCATAACAAAACAAATAAAAACAAAAGCCAAAAAATATAACACCATTTTTTTCACAAACTTTTCCCCCAATCCTTGTTCATGCTTCCTTTAGTTTGGTTCGCATATTTCCTAAAATTCTACGTTCAATTCTGGAAACTTGTACTTGTGTAATGCCTAAAATCTTTGCTACTTGAGCTTGTGTTTTTTCTTTATAATATCTTAATAAAATGATTTCTTTATCTCGTGTTTCCAAAGAATTCATTAACTGATTGATGGTCAATTTGTTGGTTATCATTTCTTCTTCGTTTTTTTGATTTGACAATGTCTCAATTAAACAAATACTATTTCCGTCTTTTTGATTCGTAAAGGTATTCCCTTCAATGGATTCTACCGAATTCACACAATCCATTGCTAAAACCACATCTTCTACTGATGTTTTTAGTTCTTTGGCTATTTGATTAATGGTTATTTCTTCTCCCTTTTTGTAAAAATATTCTTTTTGCAGTTCTCTTATTTTCATGTTTAATTCTTTAATACTTCTACTTATTTTTACAGGAGTATCGTCTCTGATAAATCTTTTTATTTCTCCTATCATATATGGTACAGCATACGTTGATAACTTTACATCAAAACTTAAATCAAATCTTTTAATTGATTTAATAAATCCCAAACAACCTATTTGGTACAAATCCTCTACTTCATATCCTCTTCCACTAAATCTTTTTACAATACTCCATATCAGTCCATTATTTTGTTGTATTAATTCCTCCATATCTTCTTTACTTCCGTGCTTGGGCTTTCTTAATTCGTTCTATATCATTTTCGTGCATATTCTAACCCCTCTATCTTTTTAATCTTTTGTAATCATCTGAAAATCCTCTTCTTCTATTTCCATTTTTGGTTTTATTTTCTTTGTCATGGTAATTTTGGTCCCTAACCCAACAATCGATTCTACTTCCATCGAATCCATGAAACTTTCCATAATCGTGAATCCCATACCCGATCTTTCCAAATTAGGTCTCGTTGTATACAAAGGCTCTTTTGCAATATCTATATTTTCAATTCCTTTTCCTTGATCTGAAATTTCTAAAATAATTTCATTTTCTTTTAGATGTCCTACTATTTTAACGATTCCTTGCTTATTTTCATAACCATGAATAATGCAATTCGTCACTGCTTCTGAAACAGCAGTCTTAATATCTGCTAATTCTTCAATGGTTGGATCCAATTGTGAAGCAAACGCTGAAACAGTCACTCTTGCAAAAGCTTCATTTTTTGCTTTGCTAATAAATTCTAATTTCATTTCATTTTCAATTCTATCTTTCATTCTTTTTCCTTCCTTTCTTTTGGTCAAATTAAAATCATTGATTTGACCATTTATGCTTCTTGTAAATCTTGTGCAACTGGTATTAATTTCAAAATTCCACTCATTTCAAATATTCTTGTTACACTTTGTGTTAAATTACGAACTTCCAATTTTGCTCCTAACATGTTGGCAAATTTGTATCTTCCAATTACCATTCCTATTCCTGCACTATCCATGAAAGTGACACAATCAAAATCAAATATAACTCTTTTAGGCATATATCTTTCCATTTCATAATCTGCTTTCCTCCTTATCTTTTGTACACTACAATCATCAATTTCATCTGTAATTTTGAATACTAGAAGCTTGTCCTCTTCATAAAATCTTGATTCCATTTTTACTCCTTCCCTGAGGTTTGCTTTCATTTGAAAAATTTTCTTTTCAAATATTTTTTTCCTCTTTTGCTTTTCTTTTGGTATTATAATATGTTTTCCATTTTTTTCCAAGAGTAAAAACTAAGAAGTTTTGTCGATTTGTAACAAGTTTTCGACACAAAAAAACAGGGCTATAATAGCCCCATGATTTTTATTATTTTTCAATCTTTTCAAGCATCATCTTATATTTTTCCAGTTTTGCTTTTTCTTCCTCAATTTTACTTTGAGGTGCTTTGCTCACAAATCCTGGATTAGAAAGCATTTTTTCGCATCTTGCAATTTCTTGTTGTAGCCTTACTTTTTCCTCTTGCAATCTTTTTTCTTCTTCTTCCTTATCGATTAACCCTTCTAATGGCATATACAATTCTATATCATCGGTTATCATTTGAATGCTGTCATCTGGTATTCCTGTTTTATCTTCCTTGATAACTAAACTCTTTCCAAATCCTAATTTCAATAAAAATTCTTTGGCTTGTTCTATTTCTTTTTGATATTTTGAAGTAACAAAAATTAAATCTGCTTTTTGGCTTGGGTGAATGTTCTTACTTGCTCGAATATTTCGAATTTCTACAATGATTTCTTTTAATTTTTCAATTGTGTTTTCTTCTTTTTCAAACATAAATTCTGTTTTCGTTTCTGGCCAATGTGATACCATTAGTTCTTTACCACTGTATTGAATTAAATTAGCATAAATTTCAGATGTTACAAAAGGCATAAATGGGTGTAACAATTTCATACTTGTTCGCAATACATGATTCAAAATATCACTAACTGCAATCCTTATTTCTTCTTCTTCACTATAAATTCTAGTTTTTACCATTTCAATATACCAATCGCAAAATTCATTCCAAATAAAACTGTAAATTTTATCTAAAGCAATTCCTAAGTCATAATTTTCTATATTTCGAGTTACATCTGCTACCAATTTATCTAACTTATTTAAAATCCATTTATCTTCTAGTGTTAGTAAATCTGGATTATATTGGTGTGTTTCGTGATCATACACTTTTTTACAAAATTCTTTTACCTTTTCCTCATTTGGTAGATTACTGATCACAAATTTAGCAGCATTCCAAATTTTATTAGCAAAATTAGAAGCTTGTTCCAATTTTTCAGGCATATAACGAATATCATTTCCCATGGTTGTTCCAGAAAGGACAGAAAATCTCAAAGCATCTGCACCATACTGGTCAATTACTTCAATCGGATCCACGCCATTTCCTAATGTTTTTGACATTTTTCTTCCTCGGCTATCTCTCACAATCCCATGAATTAAAACATCATGAAAAGGTTTTTCTTTCATCAATTCTAAACTAGAAAATACCATTCTTGCTACCCAGAAGAAAATAATATCATAACCAGTTACTAATACATTGGTTGGATAAAAAGTTTTTAAATCTTCTGCTTCTGTATTTGGCCAACCAAGTGTTGAAAATGGCCATAATGCGGAACTAAACCAAGTATCTAAGGTATCGGGATCTCGTTCTAATTTATTGCAACCACATTTCTCACATTTTTCTGGTCTTTCTTTTGCTACATTAATGTGTCCACAATCTTTACAAGAATAAGCTGGTATTTGATGTCCCCACCATAATTGTCTTGATATACACCAATCTTGGATATTTTCTAACCAGTTGAAATAAGTCTTTTCATATCTTTTCGGAACAAATTTGATATCGTCATTTTTAACCGCTTGAATCGCTGGTTTTGCTAATTCTTTCATTTTTACAAACCATTGCTCCGAAATTTTAGGTTCTATGGTATTTTTACATCTCTCACATTTTCCAACATTGTGAGTGTATTCTTCTTCTTTTACCAATGCTCCTATTTCTTTCAGTTTTTCTACGATTTTTTCTCTTGCTTGAGTAAGTTCCATTCCTTCATATTCTGGTACCAAATTTCCCATTTTAAAATTTTCATCAAATACTGAAACAATTTCTAGATTGTGTCTTAAACCAGCTTGATAATCATTCATATCGTGTGCTGGTGTGATTTTTACAGCTCCTGTTCCAAATTCTTTTTCAACAAAAGAATCTGCTATAATTGGAATTTCTTTGTTTCTAATTGGTAAAATACAAGTCTTTCCAACTAAATTTTGGTATCTCTCATCTTCTGGGTGAACTGCTACTGCGGTATCTCCCAACATTGTTTCTGGTCTTGTTGTGGCAACAGTTATATAAGTATTGGTATCTTTTACTTGATAACGAATGTGCCATAAGTGAGAAGCTTCTTCTTGGTATTCTACTTCTGCATCAGAAATAGAAGTATTACAATTCGTGCACCAATTTACCATTCGCTCTCCCTTATAAATCAAACCTTTTTTATATAGATTTACAAATTGCTCTAATACCGCATCAGATAATCCCTCGTCTAAGGTAAATCTTTTTCTTTCCCAATCACAAGAACAACCTAATTTCTTTTGTTGTTTTTCAATTGTACCTCCATAATGTTTTGTCCAGTCCCATGCTTCTTCAATAAATTTTTCTCTTCCTAAATCATATTTTGTTTTTCCTTCTTGTTTTAATTTTTGAACTACTTTCATTTCAGTAGAAATAGAAGCATGATCAGTTCCAGGAAGCCATAAAGTATGATATCCTTGCATTCTTTTAAAACGGATTAAAATATCTTGTATGGTACCATCTAAAGCATGCCCCATGTGTAATTTTCCTGTTACATTTGGTGGTGGCATCATGATACAAAAACTTTCTTTGGTTTTGTCTTTATTGGGTTTAAAATATCCTTTTTCTTCCCATTGTTTATACAATTTTTCTTCAAAATCTTTTGGATTGTATTTCTTTTCCATTATTTTCCCTCCCATTTTTCTGGTGTTTTTTGCCATTCTTCTGGCACTTGTTCTATTGTTACTTTCTTTTTTTTGATTTCCATACATTTTTTAAATGTTTTCTCATCTACTTTTCCTTTTTGTATATATTCTTTTGCCATCGTAAATAAAGTATAATAAATATGATTTGGCATTTCTTCTTCTTTCATTTGTAAAAAAGTTTCTTTCTCCTTTTCTGTTAATTCTCTTTCATAAAATGCATTGATTAGAGCAATCATTTCATTTCTTCTTTTTTCTTTTATCTCTTGTAAATTGCTTTGGTATAATTTTTTAAATTCATTCATTTTTCTTTCCTTTCTTGAAAACTTTAATTTCGTTAGAAAACACAAAACTCGCCCCCATATAAGGGCGAGCAAATTTTCTCACGGTACCACCTTAATTCATCATCTTTTTGATTCTATCTTAGTTAGCTTTTAACGTGGCTTAAACGGACATTCCTATTTTAGATTTCTCAGAATATCAACAAAAAAGCTACTTTCCATTTATCTTTTTCTTAAGAAGCTTCCAGCCAACGACTTCTTTTCTCTAAAAGTTAAGTATAAATGTACTTCTCTTTTTTCTTGTTTTTACATTATATTAGTATTATGACATACTTTTTAAAAATTTTCAAGACTTTTTTATTACTTTTATTATTTGCTAAGCTTCCATTGCCTGTTGATACAAACGAATTAAATCTTCTTTACTAGCCTCTCTTGGATTTCCTGGTTTACAAGGATCGTTCATTGCTTTTTGAGCTAGCATTTCTAAATCTTCTTCCTTTGCACCATAATCTTTGATTGTTTGGGTAATTCCAACTGCTTTACTAAGTTCCGATATTTTCCATACAAAAGTATTAATAACATCTTGATCATTTAAATTGATCGCATCTGGTCTTCCAATATGAACCAAAATTTCTCTAAAACGATCGGCACAAACTTCACCATTAAATCTCATAACAATTGGTAATAGCATGGCATTAGCAATTCCATGAGGTGTATCATAAACAGCACCTAATTGATGTGCCATAGAATGGACAATTCCAAGACCAACATTAGAAAATCCCATTCCAGCTATATATTGTGCCATTCCCATCATTTCAATTGCTTCTTCCTTTTTTTCATTAACTGCTGATGGCAAATATTCAAAAATCATTTGGATTGCTTTTAAATGAAACATGTCTGACATTTCATTATGACCTGCGGTAATATATCCTTCCACTGCATGTGTTAAAGCGTCCATTCCCGTTGCCGCTGCTAAACTCTTTGGCATAGATGCCATTAATTCTGGATCCACAATTGCTAAAATTGGAATATCATTTGGATCCACACATACCATTTTAATTTGTGCTTCTTCATCTGTTATTACATAATTAATAGTCACTTCTGCAGCCGTTCCCGCTGTGGTTGGAAGAGCAATCAAAGGCATACCTTTGTGGTTGGTATTAGACAAACCATTCAAAGATCGAATATCAGCTCGTTCTGGATTGGTCATAACAATGGAAATTCCTTTTGCTGTATCAATACTTGACCCTCCACCTACCGCTACAATTACATCTGCACCTGAGTTTTTACAAGCTTCTACACCATCTGTTACATTTTTGATGGTCGGATTTGGCTTTACTTCTGAATATATTTCATAAGGTATGCTGGCTTTTTTCAGTACCTCTTCAATTTTAGCTGTTACACCAGCTTCTACTAAGGATTTGTCACTAACCAAAAACACTTTCGTAAATCCTCTTGTTTTTATTTCATTGGCAAGTTCTTCTCTTGCCCCTTTACCAAAATAAGATGTTTCATTTAATACAAATTTTTTTACCATTTTATTTTCCTCCTTCGTTTTTTTCTTAGTCACCTAAATTAATTCCAATATTTCTTGCTGTTTTAATTAAGTCATCTTCCATTGTAATTTTCCTCAAATTACTTTCTTCTGTATTGCCAGATACTGCTCCAATTTTTGTATTTTTTCCAACGACTTCTTCTAAAGAAACAGAATCTAGTTTACCATTTTTAATAATTACTAATGTTCCAAATTTTCCTTCAATAGCAAGTTCCATTGCTTTGGTTCCATATTTAGTAGATAAAACTCGATCAAATGATGTTGGTGTTCCTCCTCTTTGCATATATCCTAATGTTGTATTTCTAGCCTCTAATCCTGTCATCGTTTCTAGTTGTTTGGCAAGTACTTGTCCAATTCCTCCTAATTTTGTGTTATCTACACCAGCTCCATTATCTCTGGTTCCCATAATGGTAATTTCTCCATCTTTTGGTTTAGCTCCTTCTGCTACTACAACCACACTGAAATTTTTTCCTCTTTTTCTTCGGTTGTTGATTTTATCTACCACACGATTCAAATCATAAGGAATCTCTGGGATTAAAGCAACATCTGCTCCTCCTGCTATTGCTGATTCTAAGGCAATCCAACCAGCATATCTTCCCATTACTTCTAACACCATGATTCTATGATGGGTTGCCCCTGTTGTATGCAATCGATCTAATGCTTCCATTGCAACAGAAACTGCTGTATTGTAACCAAATGTAATCTCCGTACAAGCAACATCATTATCAATTGTTTTAGGAACTCCTATGACATTGACTCCTTTGGTTGAAAAATCTCTAGCTGATTTTTGCGTTCCATCTCCTCCTAATGTAAAAATACAATCAAATTCAAAATCTTTGATATTTTGAATCGCTTGATCAGACATATCTTTGTATTCTACACTTCCATCTTCTTTTACTACTTTATAATTAAATAAGTTTGCGTTGGTAGATGATCCAATGATAGAACCTCCTTTTGGCAAAATCCCTATTGCTTCTCCATTGGCTGCCGTAGATAATAACGCAAAATCTTTTTTTAATAATCCATTGTATCCATCTATAATTCCATAGCATTCAATTCCATTGTTTTCTGCTGTTTTTACAATTGCTCTAATAACGGCATTAAATCCTGATACATCTCCTCCATTGGCTAATATTCCTACTTTTTTTAACATTTCAAACTCCTCCTTATTCTATGTTGTTTTGCTTTTCTTATTATATCAATAATTCAAATTTTTACAACACTTTTGGAAAATTTTTATTATTTTTTAAAGCTCGAACATGTCACAAAATGTCAATATACTTCTTTTTGAATTTGTGTGATAATAATTATAATTCTATATTTAAGGTGATTTTATGATTAAAGAAAAAAGAAAGCTAAAAAAATACACACAAGAAAAAATGTCACAACTTCTTGGAATTAGTTTAAGACAATATGTAAGGATTGATAATGAAGAAGATTTACCAAGAAGGGACGTTCTTAGGAATTTAATTATAGAATTAGATTTGACCAATGAAGAAATTGGCGCTTATATTAGAAAAATGACTAAGAATATTGCCTAAAAAAAGGGCTTATTTTTTTGCCCTTATTTCGTCGCAATATGAATATTCTCAACAGCTGTTTTTAGCTCTCTTGAAATGATATTTTGAATTTGTGCTACTTCTTCTTGTTTCATTTCCTCCGTTCCAACAATTACACTAACACTCTCTCCATTGACAAAAACAATATTATTTTCGAAACCTTTTGTACGAATCAAATTCTCACAAATCATAATACTATTTTTTGTATCATTAATTTTTTGAATTTCCTGTGTGGCTGACTGTTTTCCTACTTCTGCTGAAGAATTACTATTTAATACTTTTTCATAAATCTCTAACATCTGAGAATACATCGTATCTCTTTCTAATTTTGACTTAACAAAATAATCATTACTTGCATCACTATTGGTTTGTGTTGTTTCTTTTGGAACGCTTGTATTATCATTAACATTACCATCTGTATTTGTGTTGTTATTCACAATGGTATTGCTAGGATCGATTGAATTAGAATCTGTTGCATTTCTTGTATTTTCTCCTATCACATCATCACTGTTGACTAATTTGGCATCTCCTATATCTGCCAATTGCATATCATCTGTTGATTCCATTTGCATAGCTGTTTCCACCGATATTTGCTTTTCTGTATTGGTCGTATAATTCAAATACCCTGCTGTCATTAACATGAGAACAATTACATAAATAATCACTTGATTTTTCTTAAACAATTTCATTTTTAAAACCCTCCTTTGATTTTGCTAGGATTGCATTTCAAACACTTGTATTTTATGGGTTGGAATTCCAGTAACAGCTTCCACTGCTTGAATAATATTCGTTTTGGTTTCGGCATTACTAGCTCCCTTGGCAGTTACAATGGCTCCTTCTATTTTCGGTTGAACAACTTTTTGAGTAATTGGTGTTTTTTCTCCATTTTCTTCTTGATAAATAATATCTTTTTGTAAATCCGTTTCTTGTATTTTTCTAATTCCTCCAGAAGTATCATTTTCTTCTGTATTACTTGTTTTCGTTGTTTCATTATACATAGCTATTACTTCACTGGATTCTGAATAATTTACAAATACTTTTACTTCTCCAACCCCTTGTATCTTAGAAAGTATTTTTTCTAATTCTTCTGCTAAACGATCGGTTGTTGCAAGTTTCGTTTCTTCTGTTTTTGCAGAGGTATGATTGGCTAATTGCTTTGAAGATGTATTATTATCTTGTTTGGTTACTTGTTTATTACCATTTAAAATTAAATTCATGATAACAATTGTTACAATCAGTAGCACCACAAAAAATATTAAATTTTCAACCTTCTTTTTCGCATTACCATTCCCTCCTTCTTCCTTCCCTTTTATAAATTGTTTTAATTTATCTCTAAACATTTTTCACTCACCCCATATTCTTCTATTAAAAATTTTTTAATGTTTTGAATATCAGCTTTATTTACCTTTGTACTTTTTTCCTCTTTCTTTTCTTTGTCTTCTTGCTGTATTGTTGTATTAATTGGTTTTATCTTTTGGATTTGTGTTACGATTTTATTTTCCAAATTTTCTTCTTCTTTAAGAGAATTGTCATCTTCTAATGCCTTTTTCACTTTTATTTTAATTTTTGTTATTTGCGTTTCTTCTTCTTTTTCTGAAATCTGTGCCTTTACCTTACAAGTGGTTACGTCATAGCCTTGTTCTTTCAATTTTTTCGCAATATCTTTTTCTAATTCTTGTATGTACAGCTCCTGTATTCTTTGATCCATGGAACTTTGATCTAAGGTTATGCTCGTCTCTGTTGTTGTATATTTTTCTAAATCAATTTGATTGAAATCCCATAAATCTTGTTTTTTAATAAAGGGAGAAATCATTGTAAATAAAACATAAATTCCCATTACGATTCGAATATACTTTTTGGTTTTATTATTGGGTAACAGCATCTCTAAAATGGATACAATTACAATTGCTAATCCTAGTCCTTTTACCCAAGAACTCATAAATTCTATCATTCTAACGCTCCTCTTATCTATACATCATTCCACTATTGGATATTTTCAAAACTAAAGTTGTCCCAATAATAATCATAAAAGAGATGCTTGTTAAAATTGCCAGAAAAATTTTAAAAATATCACCTATTTGCTCCAAAAGTTTGATTACCTTATCATCAGCAATTGGCTGAATTACCCCTGCTAAGAGCTTATAAGCAAAGGTAAGGGTAGCTAATTTTAAAATTGGCATAATACAAATTCCTAAAATTATAATGACTCCTACCAATCCCACTGCATTTTTTAAAATAACGCCACAACCTAAAACCGTATCTACAGCATCACCTAAAATTTTTCCTACCACTGGAATTGCTGAACTAACAACTGCTTTTGTTGTCTTTGCTGTAATACCATCTACACTACTTGACATGGTTCCTTCTAAAGAAATAACACCAACAAATACCGTCAAAACAACACCCAAAAACCACACAATTCCAGATTTGAAAAATTTTGCCAATCGATCAATTTTTATTTGATCGGAAAGTTTTGATAAAATAATCAATGCTGTAAATACCATAATACATGGTAAAATAATATCTTGCATCATATTTCCAATAAAATTTATCATAAATAAAATAATTGGTTCAACCATGCCACTTGTCACAATACTTCCTGTTGACATCATTAAAGTAATTAAAAGTGGGACTAGCATATTCATAAATCCTACTAAATTAGTCGTAGTATCTTGAACCATTTTGACAATATCTGAAAAATTAGACAAGATAATAGTAATAATTAATATGTACTGAGCATAGTAAATCAATTTGGAAATCCCATCATTTTCTAAACTCTCACTAATTGATTTCAAAATGCTATGAATTAAGATAATTACCAAAATGCCACCAATTGCCTTCAAGCTTTCTGTTACTTCTGCCCCTAAAAAATGTAATATCTTTTTCCCTATACTTTCATGATCTACTTTTCCCTTGATGGCATCTGTTAGTATTTCTGTCATATCTAAGTCTTCAAAGAATTCTCCTGTATATTGTTTTGAATTTTTTAAAAAATCTTGTATTCCAAATTCTGTTTGCTGTTCCTTTAACATTTGTTCATCTGTTGCATAGACTTTTGTCGAAGCTATCATAAATGCTATCAGACTTAGTATCACAATAAAAAAGCTAATTCTTATTTTTCTGAAATGATCCTTCATATTTTCTTTTGTACTCCTTTATATAAAATCCTTAAGTAGGTAAGATTTTCAAAATAATTTCTAACAGACTTGATATAATGGGGATCGACATAGATATAATAATAATTTTGCTACCAATTTCAATTTTACTTGCTATTGCCCCTTCTCCAGAATCTTTGCAAACACTAACAGCAAATTCAGATAGAAATGCAATTCCTGTAATTTTAATCAGCAAAGTTACAAATGTACCATTAATTGAAGCTTTGCTTGCTAATGATTGTAATAGCATAATAATTCCTTGCAATTGATCCATTACCAGTAATAAAATCAACACACCTGTTAACAAACTAATATAGATAGCAAATTCTGGTCGATATTGTTTTAATAAGATAATAATCACCAGTGCAGTCAATGCAACTCCTATTATTTTAATGACTTCCACCTTTTTCTAACCTCCTTTGGGGTTGTCCCAATTTTACAAGTTAAAAATGGTTCTTACGGTTCCAAATAATCCACTAATTTCTTTGATTACCATTGTTAACACAATTACTAGTCCGAGCTAAAGTTGTCATCATGGCTTGGTCTTCTCTTCCTGCTCTTACTAAAACTTGATGTAACACAGCAACCAAGATTCCTATTGCTGCTATTTTGAATAATAAATTAATATCCATGTTTTCTTTCCTCCGTTTTTTCATTTTGTTGATAACAAATGTTTCGATTGTCATCATTTGGGTTTTAACATAAAATAATAACAATCGCTAATCCTATTGTTGTACCTAATTTACTATACAGTTTTTCATTTTTTTCTTTTTGTTCTCGAGCCTCTTTTAATTGTGTTTCTAAAAATTTTTGCGTAATTTCAATTTGGCTAATCTGTCCCTCTACATCTGTTTGCCCTAATAACTTAGATAATGTTTTTAACACATATTTATCTTCTTTGGTTAAATTATTTTCACATTCTTCTATTGCTTCTTCCCATGCCCTATTGGCTGTGCTATTTTTCATTTTTTCTTTGGCAAGTAGAAAAACTTGTCCTACACTTTGACTCGTATTTTGAGCAATTTGATCAAAAATTTCTGAAATTGGTTCATAGGTAAATCTTATTTTTGATTGAAACATATTTAAAGCATTTTTCATTTCCTCTAATTCAATCACTCTGATTCCATATTTTTTGGACAAATACTTTCCAATCAAACTACAGATTACTAAAATAATAAATAGCATAAAATATTTTATCATTTGCATTTCTTTTTTCCTCTCTTTTTTAAATTATTATATTATATGCTCGTTCTTTCTATTTAGAACTTAATTTTTATTTTTTATAAAAAAAGCACTTTTTCGATTCGTTTTGTTTCTATTAATTGTCCAATTTGAGGATTATTTTTTAAATCCTCCATCGTTCTTCCATGTACTGTAAAAATCCCTTTTACTCCAGCTATCATAGCTTCTCCGAATTGCTTGTACATCTTCTTCTGAACCAATTTCATCACAAGCAATCACTTCTGGTGCCATAGAACGAATTAACATTTTTATCCCTTTTGCTTTACTGATATTTTCTATGACATCAGTTCGAATTCCCATATCATTTTGTGGTGCTCCTTTATACATTCCTGCAATTTCTCCTCTTTCATCTACCACGCCACAGGTCATACCTTTAAAATGAATTTCATTGATTCCATTGCTAATATTTCGAATCATATCTCTTAATATGGTAGTTTTCCCCTTTCCTGGTGGTGATACAATTAATGTATTAAAAATGCTATTATTTTCTAAGTCAATCACTTCTTTTAATAAATGTTTACTACAATTAATCACTTCTCTTGCAATTCTAAAATTCAAACTACTTATGTATTTCAAATTAATTACTTTTCCGTTGCTCTATAACTGCTGTTCCTACCATTCCAATTCTATGCCCTCCTCGAACTGTTAAAAACCCTTCACAAATTTGATTTTTATAAGCATAAATGGAATTTTCACAAAGTTTTTCTAAGATTTGTAGAATTTCACTGGTACTAATTTGATAATCAATAATAATATCTGCTTGTCTTGTTTTTAATATCATTGATTTTTCGGTTCGTATTCGTATCTCTTGTAAATTTTTCTGCAAATCTCTATTTTGCATGAATGTATTTTTTAGTAATGAATAAATTGGATTTGGAAAATATCTTAAAATTTCTTCTATTTCTCTCACATGAATCCTCCTATTAATTTTTTTCTTTTGTATGTGTGTTACTAGATTTTTTATAAGAATCTGTTTTTCGATACAACAAAAAAAGAACATATACTATATATAATATATGTCCTTTGTTTGGTTTTAGAACTATTTTTTATTAATTACTGCTCGATAAATTAAACCTGTGTTTTCCTCTCGCTCAAATTCTACACGATAGGCTGTATCTATTTCTACATTGCTTTTGATCAAAATTATATTTTGATCGGTTACTTCATATTCTTTTCCATCAAAATGAATTTCTTTTATTTTTCTACTGGTATATTGTTGTGATTCGTTATTTAATTGAATGGT
This sequence comes from Clostridia bacterium, assembly GCA_022791675.1. Lineage (GTDB taxonomy): Bacteria > Bacillota > Clostridia > TANB77 > CAG-508 > CAG-269. The sequence continues at coordinate 22,529 of JAAVZN010000089.1, forward strand.
TGATAATAATCCTTTTACTGTTACGCCTTGTAAATTTGTACTTTCATAATTTTCAAATTTTTGATTAAAAGATGTTACTTCTAGTTCGGTTACTTCTTCTTTATTTTTAGTCATTTCTTCAGCATTTTTCTGATTGATTGCTGATAGTGGTGCCAACATTTGAATAAATGGATTATCGGTTTGTTCTACTCCTAATTCCTCCATCTGCTGTTGATTCACTAATAAAATTCTTTCTTTCACTTGTTCTAAGAAAGAATTTACTTGTTCTTTTTCATATTGATTCAATATCATAGCATTTTCGTTTGAAAATTCTTCTACTTGTACAAATTGTGTGAAATTATTTTGATTTTCTATTTTGTATTGATACGTTGTTTCATCAGCTATCTGTATTTCTATTTGATAGTTTTCATTTACATTTTGCAAAGTATCTAATCCTGTATATTGTACGTTAAAGGTTATTCCTTTTATGATACTTTCACTTGGTCCTTTATAAGAAATGGTATAATCAAGTATGTTATTCTCCTTTTTTTCTTCGATTGTTATTTCGGTTTCTTGTATTTTTATCTGTAACTTTACCAGTTTTCCATTTTGTTCAAAAACAGTGATTTGAGTATTTTTCTGTTTCCACTCAGAATTTCTTTCTATTTCTCGGATATATCCATCAATTGTACTTGCTGTAATTCTAGTTGTTTGAAATTCGTTTATTTTATCAAGTGTCTTTTGATCATTTTTTAAGTTTTCTAGCCATACTTTTACCATTTCTTTTGTTTGTTCTCCATTTAAAGTAAGTTGATATCCTTTTTTTCCTTCTTCTTCTATTTTTGAAAATTGTGTATCTTGCAACTGCCCTTCTACTATATTGATATATTTTTCTAATAATTGTTTCAATTCTTCTTTATGAAATGGTTGTTTTGTCATTTTTTCAGCTGTTTGAAGCATTGGAATTATATCTTCTGTTCCTACAAATGCTCCTTCTTCTAGCTTATCTGTTTCAACTACAAGATATTTATTGCCTACATATTTGGTTTGTAATCCTATCGCATTTCTTATTTTTCGATACTGGATAGGAAATGTAAGATCACTTGTATAATGCAAAGTAATATTTTGGTTAAAAGCTTGATTTGTTTGGTCATTTTCTCCAGAGAAATCAATCCTAAATTGATTGTTTGTTTCATCTTGTTGTGAAGCGTTATTTTCCGATACTACATTGACAGATAATGATCCTTGATTGGTGTAGGGTGTTATTTTTTGTTTGGCAAAGTAATCTTTTAATTGTTTATCAATCAGCCCCTCTTTTTCTTCTCCTATTTGTGTCATGTATTTCAAAAATAAAGCTTGATTGCTTTTCCATAAATCTGTTGTAAAATAAGCATAAGCAATTCCTGTTATGATGATCATAAACATTAATAATATCATCGCAATTAATATGATTTTGCTGTTTTTCTTTTGTTCCATTTTTTCTTTCTCCTATCATTATTAATTCTTTTTTAGCAAATTTTTTATTCTTCCCAATTGTGATATATGTTAGAAACATCATCTAAGTCTTCTAATCTTTCGATCAGTCTTTCCATTTTTTCGATTCCTTTTTCATCTAATGTTACGGTTGTGGTTGGTATCAGTTGTACTTCTGCTTCTAAGAATTCTATTCCCGCTTCTTCTAGTTTTTCACGAACTGCTGTAAAATCTGCTGGCTCTGTTGTGATTTCGTAAATTTCTTCTGCTCCTTGAAAATCTTCTGCTCCTGCTTCTAATGCAACCATCATCAATTCCTCTTCTTCCATAGATGTTGTAGCTCTTTCGATTATCATAACGCCTTTTTTATTGAATAGATATGATACGCAACCACTTGTTCCTAAATTTCCTCCTGCTTTATCAAAAGCATGTCTTACATCTGCTGCTGTTCTGTTTTTGTTGTCTGTTGCTGTTTCAACAATAACTGCTACTCCGTTTGGTCCATATCCTTCGTATATAATTGTTTCGTAGTTTTCATTACTACTAGATGCTTTTTTGATGGCATTGTTAATTGTATCATTTGGCATGTTAGCTGATTTACATTTTGCAATCACATTTTTTAGTTTTGAGTTTCCTGCTGGATCAGGTCCTCCTTCTTTAACTGCAATTAATAATTCTCTTCCTAATTTAGTAAAGATTTTTCCTCTTGCCGCATCCGCTTTTCCTTTCTTTGCTTGTATGTTGTGCCATTTACTGTGTCCTGACATGGTTAATTCCTCCTTCTTAATTTTTGTCTCTATTTTCAAGGCTTTCGAGCCTCTAACCACTTAATTTACTCATTTTTTTGTTTTGTTGAACTTTGTTGATTTTAGTGGGTTTTGGTAGTTCTGTGTTGAAACGATTACACCAAAATTACTCCAAAATCGCTCCAGAAAATATTATGTTAAATTCTCTTTCTGATTTTTGATAAACATTCGTTTCATATATTCCAATGTGCTTTTTATAATTTTCGTTTTTTATTGTATCACATTATTTTTTATTTGTGTAGTATTTTTACAAATAAAATTTGTATTTTACTAATTCTGGTTGTATAATAGTATCTAAATTTATATAATTTTATGTCTACTATTTTTAAGGATTAATCTTCTTTTCATATTTTAAGTCTATATCTTCATCTCCAATATAAGCATGAACGATTGAGTTATTATTTTGAGGATTTTGAAACAATACTTGTGTATCCAATAGTTTTCACAGATTCTTTTATAAAACGGCTCTTTATAATCTATTATTTCCGTTTTTTCTATCCAACTTGAAAGAACATTTATTTCTGTATCTTTGTATTTTCTTTTAAATCTTTCTAAATTGGAAATTACAACATCTTTATCAAAATATGTATAAATTGAAACAACAAAAGGCTTTTCATTAGGCTTTTGACATACTGCTAGAGCTTTATAATCCATTTTCTTCTTCCATTACCACAGTTTTCTCTACACTCCCGATTAGTTACTTTTTACTTTTTCATTCAAGATTAGTTAAATTTTAATCGTTTATCTTCTTTAAATTGTTTTCTACTTGGGTTTCCCTCTATTCTATAAGTCTTCCTATTCTTTATGTCATATATTACAGACCAAACAGTATCTGCATTTGTTTTTCTATCATATTGACACATAAATCCATATTTCCCAGATAGAATATCTTTTACTAATTCAATAGAAAAATGATGGTTATTTTCGCTTAATGAATTATAGGCAACTGAATATCTCTCTTCTGCTCTCCAATCATCTATATCATAGTTATTATATTTTTTCATATCTTGTGAATTAAATTCATTAGTAGCAACTATAAAATTCCCATTTTCATTTGGTTTAATCACTTTCATATGCTCTGTATTACATTCTATAACTACAATATTTCCTATGTTATCTGCAACAGTCAAAGTTTGCTGTGATCCTATTGGTAAACTTTTTATACTTTCTATTACTTCATCAGTAGTCTTGCATTTTTCAAGCAAATACCTTACTAACATTCCACTATTTAATCCTAGTTTTATTATTGTAGGATATACAAATGTTAATCCAACAGCTAATCCATATTCATTTACTCCATCTTCTATTTCAACAAAAGCTGTAGTATTTCCATTAAAAGAATATACATTATCCAATTTATATAAGCAATTCATATATAGTTTTTCCAATTCTACTAGAAAATCACTATTTCTGCCAAATATTATGCTATTATCATCTTTTAGTGCCATACATGTACAATGATTATCAAATTCAAAACAATACATACTTAACAGAAAAGTATATAAATTTTCATAAGAATCTCTTTGTCCATCTGCAATTCCTTTTATTTCTTCTAAAATTTCTGGATAATATTTTTTATAAATTGGTAAACATTGATTTGCAAATTTTCTTCGTTCCTCTGTAATAACAAAGGTGTGTTTATTACTTATAATATTATTATTTTTATATAATAGCTCTCCCCATTTATAGCCTGCTGCATAATGAGTTCCTTTAAATCTTCCATGATACATTTTTAATTTTCTCTCCTTTAAATCATCTGGTAAGCACTTACTAATTTAAGTTTAGAAAATTAAAAAATTTTTGTCAATACTCTTGTTTACTATAATAATTTCTTTTTTCAAAAAATATAGATTAGTTATAAAACTAACCTATATTTTGTTGCTACAAACAATTTTAAACTTTCTTTCTAGTCAATACAATCCCAATAATTGATGCAATAATTATAATTGGTGCTATCCTAACAAATAGCCATTCAAACGAGTGAAAAGCAACTCCTAAAACAGCATTTTCTGGATTATTGTAATCCCAATTAAGATAAGGACTATTTAATAAGAATAAGGATATAGAAATTATCATTGTGATTACACATAATAAAATTAGTAACCAATGAACTATTTTTCTTCTTTCATTTTTTCTTTGTAATAATTGTAGGTTTATTATCTCAAGTTTTTCAGAAATTGCTTTCAAATCATCTACTTTAGATTCAGGAATATTTTCTCCAAGTAATGTGCTTACAGGTATTTCAAAGACTTCTGATATTGAGATTAACATTTCTGCATCAGGTACAGATAAGCCTTGTTCCCATTTAGAAATTGTTTGCCTAACCACATTTAATTTTATTGCAAGTTCTTCTTGTGAAAGTCCTTTTGTTTTTCTTAATTGTTTAATATTTTCTTTTAACATTTTTGAACAACTCCTTTCTTTACAAACTATTATATAAAGAATAGTCCGTTG
>JAAVZN010000090.1 GCA_022791675.1 Clostridia bacterium
GAAGCACCGGAGACGGAAATGGAAGCACCGGAGACGGAAATGGAAGCACTGGAGACGGAAATGGAAGCACTGGAGACGGAAATGGAAGCACTGGAGACGGAAACAATGGCGGAAGCCAGGAACCAACTCCGCCGGTAGAAGAACTACCGGATCCTGATAATCCTGGAGTAAAACCAGGACCAGGAGGAGACCAGGAGGAGAATCCTGGAGGAGATCTTCCTCTTCCAGATCCAGACAATCCTGGAGTAAAACCAGGACCAGGAGGAGACCAGGAGGAGAATCCTGGAGATGTTCTTCCTGAACCGTTGCCAGATCCTGGAAATTCAGGAGGAAATCCTGGTAATCCAGGAGGAGATGTGGAGCAAAAACCAGATTCGGAACTTCCAGATCCGGATGTAACTACCCCTTCAACTCCCGATGTAGATGTGGAGTTGAAGGCATCGGATGTTATTTCTTCGGAGGGTGAAAACGAGACCTCCATAATAATATAGATACAAATTTAGAAGGAAGCCATGTAGGGCTTCCTTTTTATGTGAAATGAACAATAATAAAATTGAACAAAAAATATATTCAAAAAAGAAAAAAAGTGATACAATAGAAAAAAACAAAAAAGAAGAAAGGAAGTAATAACATGGATAAAATTATTCAAATCAAAAACCTAACCAAACAATACAAAGATCTAAAAGCGATTGATAATCTAACAATGGAAGTACGAAAAGAAGAAATATTAGGTTTGTTAGGACCAAATGGAAGTGGAAAATCGACGACAATCAACTGTATTTTATCTTTATTAAATTTTGAACAGGGAGAAATAAAAATCTTTGGAAAAGAAATGAAACCAGACAGTTATGACATCAAAGCAAAAATAGGAATGGTGTTTCAAGAAGTAGCAGTATTAGAAGAATTGACGGTACAAGAAAACATGGATTACTTTTGTGGACTTTATATCAAAGATAAAAAAACACGTCAGCAATACATAAACGAAGCAATTGAACTAGTGGGATTAGAAGAATTTAGAAAATTTTATCCAAAACAATTATCTGGTGGACTCTTAAGAAGATTAAACATAGCTTGTGGTATTGCTCATAAGCCAGAACTAATTTTTTTAGATGAACCAACTGTTGCAGTCGATCCACAAAGTAGAAATCATATATTAGATGGGATACAAAAGCTAAGAGATAGAGGAGCAACTATTGTGTATACCACTCATTATATGGAAGAAGTTGAGATAATTTGTGATCGAGTTATCATTTTAGATAAGGGAAAAGTACTAGCCAGTGGAACAACAGATGAACTAAAAGAATTAGCAAAGATTGAAGAAAAAATCACAGTAGAAGTAAATAACTTACAACCCCAATACCTAGAAAAAATCAAAAAATTTGAATCAGTAGATAAAGTAGAATATCATGGAAATATATTGTTAATTACTTATCAAAAAGGAAAAAATAACATGCTTGATTTAATGGATTACCTAAAAAAAGAAAACATAAAATATAACAAAATCTATTCAGAAAGGCCAACCTTAAATGATGTGTTTTTAGAATTAACAGGAAAGGAGCTTCGAGACTAATGTTTATTCACAATTTTAAATATACCCTAAAAGCACTTTTTCGAAACAAAATGTTAATATTTTGGACCTATCTATTTCCTATCATTCTTGGAACCTTTTTTAACTTAGCATTTTCCAATATAGAAAATAGCGAAAAATTAGAAATCATCAAAATTGCAATTGTAGAAAACGACAAATTAAAAAGCAATACAATATTTCAAGAAGCATTTGAAACATTAAGTGATGAGGAAAACGAAGATCGATTATTTTCAACCCAATATGTAAGTGAAGAAGAAGCCAAGCAATTATTACAAAACAATGAAATAATAGGTTATATGATTTTAGAAGAAGAACCTAAAATAATCATACAATCAAGTGGAATCAATGAAACTATTTTGAAATATGTGACAGAAGAAATTATGCAAAATACAAAAATGATAAATGAGCTTGCAGAAAATGAAATCCAAGCAGAAATAGCAATAGGAAATATTTCAATCGATTACCATAAAATCTATCAAAATGTAAGAGAAACAATCCAACAAGAGGAAGCTAATATCAAAAACATAGCAAAATCAAATCTAAGCTATACGATGATAGAATTTTACACTTTAATTGCCATGTCATGTCTATATGGAGGTATACTTGGTATGGTAGCCATCAATCAAAAACTAGCTAATATGAGTGATAATGGAAAACGAGTATCCATTGCACCAACGAAAAAAGGAAAGGTTGTTCTTAGTAGTTTATTGGCAGGATATATAGCACAAATAATAGGATTAGCAATTTTATTTGCCTATACCATATTGGTCTTAAAAGTAGATTTTGGAACCAATTTACCATTGATTCTTTTATTGGGAATTGTAGGGAGCTTAGCAGGACTAACCATGGGACTGGCAATAGGAACGGTAGTAAAAGCAAATGAGGGACTAAAAACAGGAATCTTAATATCTGTTACAATGTTAGGGTCTTTCTTATCAGGTATGATGGGAATTACGATGAAATATATCATAGATAAGAATCTACCAATTCTTAATCAAATCAATCCAGCTAATATGATTACAGACGGATTTTATGCCTTGTATTATTATGATACCTTGGATCGATTTTACTTTAATTTAGTGAGTTTACTACTATTTTCAGGTATTATGCTCATAATATCGTATACTAGTTTAAGGAGGCAAAAATATGACAGTATTTAGAGCTTTTTTAAGAGTATTAAATAAAGGAAAAGCAACCATCATTTTATACACCATAATTCTAATTTTCTTTGGTATATTTAATATGCAAACAAGTGAAAATAGCACAAATTTTGTAGCAAGTAAACCAGATATTTTGATCATAAACCAGGATAAAGAAGAGGGAATTACCAAAAATTTGATGGACTATTTAAAAGAAAATAGTCAAATAGTAGAAATAAAAGAGGAGGAACAAGCCATTGACGATGCTTTGTTTTATCGTGACGTAAATTACATAGTTTATATTCCAAAGAATTATAGACAAGACTTTTTAGCAGGGAAAAATCCAGAAATCCAAATCAAAAGCACGGGAGATTATCAAGCAAGTTTTGCCCAAATGATGTTGGAAAGATATATCAAAGTAGCCAATTCTTATCAAAACAACATAAAGGAAGAAACCCAGTTGATTCAAAAAATCAATGAAACATTAGCCAAACAAACAGAAGTTGAAATCACTTCTCAGTTAGATACCGATCATCTAAGTAAAGCGACTTTTTATTACAATTTTGCAAATTATAGTTTGCTGGCAGGTTGTGTATTTGTGATTTGTTTGGTGCTAGCAAGTTTTAAGGATTACAAAATAACAAAAAGAACCATGGTTAGTAGTATGAGTTACCAAGAATTCAACAGAAAACTATTGTTATCGAATTGCTTATTTGCAGTTGTTTTATGGATATTTTATGGACTACTTAGCTTGGTGTTAATTGGAGAAGTTATGTTCTCAATTCATGGACTTATCTATCTGGTCAATTCTTTTGTTTTTACTTTGTGTGCTGTTACCATTGCTTTTTTGATTGGTAATTTAATCCAAAATAAAAATGCCATCAATGGAATTGTAAATGTCGTAGCTCTTGGTTCTTGTTTTCTATGTGGTGCATTTGTACCAATGGATTGGTTACCAGATTATGTGTTAAAAATAGCACATATATTACCATCTTATTATTACATTAAAAATAATGAATGGATCAAAGAATTAGAAACAATAAATTATGAAACATTAAAACCAATTTTTCAAAATTTAATCATTATTTTGCTATTTGCTAGTTTGTTTGTATTCATGACAAACATGATATCAAAAAGAAAACAAAAAACATAAGAACTTAAATGGAATTTAAGTTCTTACCATTACGGCATGAAACCATAAAAGAAAAAGAAGGAAGAATCATGAAAATAAAAAAGAAAATAACAATTGTAAGCTTATTAATTCTCCTATTCATAGCGATGATGATAATTTTTATCATCATCGATAGCAACAAACCAGTTGTGTGTATTGATGCAGGACATGGAGGAGAAGATGTGGGAGCCATTTTAGAAAAACGATACGAAAAAGATGATACATTAAAACTTGCAAAGCGAATCAAAGAACGATTAAAAAAACAAGGAATAAAAGTTATTATGACAAGAGAAAACAATAATAGTATTAGTTTAGAAGAAAGGTGTAATCTAGCCAATCGAAAAAAAGCAGAATTATTTGTATCAATCCATAGAAATAGTGCAGAAAAAGGGAATGGAATTGAAATATGGTGTAACAGCCAAAAGAAGGAAAAGGATACCAAACTAGCCAATTCTATCCTAGAAAAATTACAAAAAACAGAGATTCAGACCGATCGAGGAATTAAATATGGAACCATTCATGGATCCGATTCCGATTATTATGTCTTAAAAAATAGTAATATGCCAAGTTGTTTAATTGAATTGGGTTTTATTACAAACCAAAAGGACAACCAATTATTCGATGATCATCTTGAGGACTATGCCAAAGCAATCGAAGAAGGAATCTTAGAGAATATAGAGAACAGGGAAAACTAAAACCTGTTCTTTTTAGCTACTCAAAACAATCATCGGAAAAATGACAACACTTATCGCAAAAAAGCTTAAAAATATGTAAAAGTGGTTATGCTTATGATAGAATAAAGAAAAAGAGAAATTAAGAGAGGAAGAGAAAAATGGATATCAAACTAAGTACGAATCTATCAAGTGAATTTAAAGAAATATCAATTACCATTCATGCACCTAAATTGACACCAGAAGTACAAAAAATTAGTCAATACATTGCAACAATTAAGAATCAGCCGAATCAAATTATTGGAAATGATGATAACAAAATTTATTTTATAGACTTAGAAAATATAATCTGTTTTTTTAGTAAAGACAAATACAACTATGTAAGAACAAAAGAAGGATCCTATAAAATTAAGCAAAAACTATATGAATTGGAAAATGTATTAGAAGCAAAAAACTTTATTCGAATTTCGAATTCCTGTATCATTAACATGAAACAAGTAAAGTGTTTTGATACAAGTGTCTTAGGAACGATTTTGGTAAAACTAAAAGACAATACACAAGAAACAGTATCGAAAAGAAAAGTTGCTCAAATTATGAAATTCTTAAAAGAAAGGGGGCGTTTGAAATGAAACCAATGGTAAAAAAAATAGTAAAAGTATGTTTATTATTCTTAATTAGTAGTATAATCTTATACATAACATTCACCTTATCAGCCTTTCATCAATGGTGTACACAAAATCAAATTAGCATGTCAAAAAATTCTGATGAATTATTACAAAAGCTTGACCCAGAAAAGATACAAGAATTAGGAGATACCATTCATGTTTTTAAAGAAGTAATAGAAAATGAGCACAATGATTTAGACGAAAAGAATCATACAATAGGAGAATATTATGATCCACTAGGATTTTCTGTTTGGGCATATTTGAATCAAGGAATTCAGGAAATAATTCATAAATATACAACTATTTCAATTTTATTAGGAATAGCAATTACAAGTGCTTATATAGTAATAACCAACCAAAAATTAAATCAAACATTAAAAATATCCTTAGGGTATTTTGGAGTAATAGCAATTGTTCCACCAATTTATATGTATAGTTGGACAGGACGATTTTGGAATATGATAACTATGTATGGTCAAATGCCAAAATACTTTTATATTTTATACACAATTATATTTATAGTAATGTATGGAATTAATTACAAAATAGGTAAAAAAATGACCAAAGAGCTAAACAAAGCGATGTGCAATTAGGGACGGTTCTTTTTGCACAAAAATGTGCAATCTGGGACACATCTTAGAAGAACTTATGAAAAAATTTGTGACTACTTATCAAAAGTTAGAGAATATGAATCAGCCCTTGATGAGTCTTGTGAAAAATAGGAAAAGAAGATTGCTAATTTTGATTTTTTATGCTACGATAAAGTTATCAATAAAAATGAAAAAGGAGAAGAACGTGGAGAACATGGAAGAAAAAGCTATGAAACTAGCGATCGAAGAATCCAAAGCTAACCAAGAGAATCATTACCAAAAGGGAGGACCATTTGGAGCAGTTGTTGTAAAAAATGGAGAGATTATAACATCAGCACATAACACTGTCATTGAAAGCAAAGATGCCACAGCACATGCCGAAATGAATGCCATTAGACAAGCTTGTAAAATCTTAAATACAAATGATTTATCAGATTGTATCTTGTATGTGAATGCAGAACCTTGTCCAATGTGTTTATCAGCTATTATTTGGAGCAATATAAAAGAAGTATATTATGCCAATACTAGGAAAGAAGCGGAAGAGATTGGGTTTCGAGATGATGCTATTTATGAATACTTGGCAGGAAAAAATCAAGAACTTTTAAGCAGACATCATGTAGAAAGGAAAGAAGCAAAAGAAGTTTTTAAGATTTTCGAAAAAATGGAAGAAAAAATAATGTATTAATTTAAGAATCAAAATAAAAGACTAACTATTAATTGTCAATAGGATTATTAAAAATTTTTTAATAATTTTATATAAATAAAAATTTGCATGACTAATAACAGTTTCAAAATTGATTTTTTAAAACTGTTAAATAATGTAAATATGTACTTTGAAA
>JAAVZN010000130.1 GCA_022791675.1 Clostridia bacterium
AGAGTTTAAAGAAATTATTATTTGTAGTTGATGAAAAATATAGCAAAACGAAAATCTTAAATCTTCTTAACTATAAGCATTTACTTATGACTTCGGCACAAGTAATGGAACTAATTGAAAAAGAACAGAATATTTTTGTATGGAGATACTTTTAAATATTTATAAATTGATAAAATCAACATAAACAACTTGAATATTATGTAGAATTATTATATAATATAGCAGTAGCTTATATATATAAACACTCAAAAATAAGGAGGGTTTTTTTATGAAACGGTGTAAATGGTTGATTGACTGGTTTGATGTTTGGATTAGGCAATTTGAATGGGAACAAATTGTAGGATTTGCAATATCAGGATTAGTAGGTATTGCTTTAACTATAATGATGTTTGTATATACAGACAAAGTTCCCGCTACTCCATCTGATTATGAGCAATTAGAAGATCAGGTGAATGTTATCCAACAAAATCCATACTCACTGCTAGAAACAGACTGCAATATCAAGATTAATGGAGAAATAATCACGATTGAATTTGAGAATGATGAGTGCAAGATGACCGCGAAATATGATAAGAATTTTGAAGTATTATCAACTTCTAAAGAAGATAAATCTATGTTTTGGTTATGGGCTCTTGTACTTAGTTTAATCGTTGGCGGTGTTGAAATTAATTTTGTGGGCTGGCTATTGTCATTAGTAATACTTTCGCTCAAAATAGTAGTGGAATGGATTGTCAAAAGAGTAAAAAAACTCTAGACAAGACATTTGCGTTTCATAAAGTGGTAGTCATATTATGACTACCACTTGTTCCTTAACTTTAAGGGTAAACTACGGTCTATGCCCGTGGTAACGGAAAGCTTATAGCGATGAGGAGAGTAACAAAAATACCCACTCTAAGCATGATATAATATTTAAAGTTTGACAGCTAAAAATATTAATTATGAGAGGAGTGGGACGTATGAAAAGTCCATACATAGATAGTTTAGCACACACAACATGGGAATGCAAGTGCCATATAGTGTTTGCACCAAAATTCAGAAGAAGAGAAATATATGGAAAATTAAAACAAGAAAAGAAATAATATTAAGAGAATTATGTAGAAGAAAAGAGGTAGAAATAATAAATGCGAGGCATCTGCAGACTTACATATAGTCTTCTTAACCAATCATTTATTTCTTTTGGACTTATTTATCATATAGAAGTGAAAAAAGATAAAATTTTAGAGAGTTTAAAGAAATTATTATTTGTAGTTGATGAAAAATATAGCAAAACGAAAATCTTAAATCTTCTTAACTATAAGCATTTACTTATGACTTCGGCACAAGTAATGGAACTAATTG
>JAAVZN010000131.1 GCA_022791675.1 Clostridia bacterium
ATTCTAGAAGTTTTCCTTAACATACATTTCTTCTTTACTAGTCTTTTTTGCAAAAGCAATTTCATAATCCAAAAATAAAATTTACTTGGCCAAATAAATTTTATTTTTATTTCAGATACTCCCAATACTTTCACTCAAGACAGGCTACTCTATGTATTTTGTGTCTTGGCACGCAACATAGGTTACACTTAAATTTTGTTATAAAAAGTTGGTATATTTAACTTTTTAAACACTGTTTAAGCCTCCGCGAAACCAGGGATTAGTATGTATGCCATTACATATTACCCTAACTTCTTTACTCCCTGAATACACACAAAACTGGCATTTCGCGCATAAACAAGAAACTTCAACGATGTGCCCTTTAGTGGATTTTTAGCCCCACCCTCGTAAAGTTTGTATGACTAGAATAATGCACCATCGTTATATATTATACAATTTTTGGTTAATTATTCCAAATTTATTTTTAGTTTGTTTTCGTCTTATTTAGAGTTTGTTGGTTAATTTTATTTCTTTATTTTTATTAAAATCTTATTATTTCTTAATTTATCTTCTTTTTTCTCTTATTTTCATTATATGTGTTTTTTCACTTCTTTATAAATTTCTTCGTGAATGTCTTGTATTGACCTTAGTTCATTATTTTCTACGCATTTTATTTCATACCACTTATATTTTTTTGCTACTTCAATTGCTGAATGATACGAATCTATTAAATGGCTTTTATCACTTTCATGTATATCTTTTTTCATATCTCCTGTAAATTTATTTTCTCTATTTTTTATTAGTTCTAACGATTTTTCAACAGGCATATTTAGAAAAAATACTTCTGTAGGTACTGGTAGCCCATACAAATTAAATTCAAAATCCCATAACCAATCTAAAAACTTATTTCTTTCCTCTTTTCCTTCTATTTTTCCTGCTTGATGCACCATATTAGCAGTTGTATAACGATCCGCTAATATAATCCCTCCTTTTTCATAATATTCTTTGTACTCTAATTGGAAAGTGGCATATCGATCCGAAGCAAAAAAAGTAGAAGCTATATAAGGACTTACTTTTTTTGCCTCTTTTCCAAATTCTCCCGATAAATACATTTTGACTAATGATGAACTTGGACTCTTATAATTTGGAAAACTAACAACTTTGTATTCGATTCCTTCCTTTGTTAATTGTTCTTTTAATCTTTCAAATTGCGTCTGCTTTCCACTTCCATCTGTCCCATCAATTACAAATAATTTTCCCATTTTTTCTATTCTCCTTATTATTAAATTTAATTTATAATTCGATTATATAATTTGTCTCTTGATAAATCAAGCCTCTTTTATAGCAAATTTTAAAAAAAGGCGAAGATACAATATATCTTCGTCTTTTTTCTTTAATTCTCTACTTGCCTCACTCTTCGTAAATTAGCTTGTTTTTCCGTTAGTCCAAACGTGATAAATCTTACAACTTTATTATCCACGTTTCTGATGTCTTCTTCTGTAATATTCTCTAAATTCCAACTATTTCCGTCCAAAAGCAATTTACTTCTATAAAATTCTTTGGTTAATAATTCTGCATGGGTAGCTGTTTTAATACCATCGATTGTATCACTTGCGATCCCATTTGCTTCTGCATTTTCATAGCAATTTTGGAAAGTTGCTACTGCTCCTTCTGCTACTGTCGCTATAAACTTGTTAATTGGATTGCCATTTTGTTCTAGTTTATGAATCATAGCTGAA
>JAAVZN010000091.1 GCA_022791675.1 Clostridia bacterium
ATAATATTGAAGATGATGACAGCTTACCATTTTAACTTCAAAATATTATATTTTGAGGCATATTCATTATGCCTTTTATTTTTGCATTCTTTTTATTAAAAAATAGAACTTTCCTATAATATAAAAAAAATTAATAGCTTTGGTTCTTTACCTTAGCTATTAATCTTTTTTATTCATAATTTGATGTACTAAGAGGGGGATAACTAAACATCTTTCCACCTTCTGTAAATTGACCACTTGGAATATGATCCTCTACCATATCATTGGATCCTTTTAAAAAGTAACGATGTTTTGAACTTTGGCTAACCCAGCCTGTTGTTGACACAGGATCGTCCCATGTACTATCAATTGCATACCAGCGATCCCTTAATTGTACATAATTCCAAGCATGATTTTCTGTTTTTCCTTCTGAGTTTGTTCCTTTTCCGATTACTAAAGTACAAGGTATACCAAGATGATCCATTAAATATTTAAAACTTCTTGCATATCCTTCACATACAGACTCTCCATTTACCATAGCACCATAAATATTATAAATATTCTCTTTTGAAACCGTTGTGTCATATTCAATATGCTCTATTAAATAGTCATGTACCATTTTTATATTATCATAAGTACTATTTTTTCTATTTTGTAAAATTTGATCCCTTACTTGTTCAATTTGATGAATTGCCTTGTCAACTTGCTCTCGATAAGAAAACTCATCAATTAAATAATTCTCTTGTTTTCCATGATCAATATACACTCCATAAGTAACATTCTTTCCCTTCGTTGTTGTTTCAATATTTAAGTACATTTTATTGGGACTTAAATAAAATACATCTGGATTGTCATAAGTATAGGCTTCGATGGCTGATTGATAATATTTTCCCAATTTTTCTTGCCCATCTTCTTGACTTAATAACTCACTAAAAGAACTTCCTAATTCGATTCTATGCGTTCCTGTTTTCATATTTTCTTTGTTCATTTCAAAGGCTTTGTATATCGTTTTAGCTTCCTCTTCTAATTGATTATAAAAGTATTTATTAATGGTTACATCTGAATAATCTACTTCTTCGATTTTTCTTTCTCCATCTTTTATTTGATCAAATGGGTTTTCTACAATTTTGGGTGTTTTGATTTCTTCATCAATTGTATTGGTATTTTCAGAAAGAATGGTTGTTACTTTTTCTGGTTGTACTGATGTTTCCATCTTTTTTAGTTCATTCCATAAAATAATACCAAATACGCCAAATACACTCATAATTAAAAATAGGACAATCGTCATAATGACTGTTGTTATTTTACTTTTCATATTATTTCTCCTTTGTTTTCTTCCATTCTATTTCATTATAGCATTTTTTCTTATAAAAAACTAGTATAATTCTAAGTTTTTTGAGAAATACTAATAAAAACTAAAATTGGAGAAAATTATGAATTTAAAAAACTTATTTCAATCCGTATTTGCCTATCAACCACCTGTAGAATATAACTTTAGCCTGCTAGAAGAAAGCAACATCACAAATATAAATTCTACCAATCCAATGGAAAATGAAGACGAAAAAAAAGTTGATATCTTCCCTAGCTTAAGTGTAAACATGGAATACATGAAAACCAAATACAATTTACTCATCAATAGTGATGTTATTTTAAGAGAATTTACCATCAATGCTAGGGGCAAACAATACAATGCCTTTTTAGTCTATATTGATGGTATGGTAGATTCTGAAATCATGGACAAATTTATTTTAGAACCTTTAATGCTTCGAAACAAAAGTAATTTATATGATGGAACACAAAACAAAGTCATAGCAGAGGCAGTAGCCAATAATATAACGGTTCGTAAAGTAAAAAAATTTGATTTATCCAACTATTTAATGGGTTGTCTTATGCCACAAAACGCAGTCAAAGAAGTAAGTGACTTTGATCAAGTAGCAAATGGAATTAATTCTGGAAATTGTGCATTATTTGTTGACACTTTAAATTTAGCATTTGACATTGAAGTAAAAGGATTTAAACAAAGAAGTATTGACCGTCCCAACAATGAAATTGTAATCAAAGGACCACATGAAGCTTTTGTTGAAAACATCAGAACTAATACTTCTTTACTTAGAAGAATTGTCAACAACGAAAACTTAATCATTGAGAATTTAGAAGTTGGTAAAATTACCAAAACAAAATGTGCCGTTTGCTACATGAAAAATATCACAAATACAGACCTTGTAAATGAAGTAAAATATCGATTAAATAATTTAGAAATTGATTCTCTTTTATCGGCTGGCGAATTAGAACAATTATTAGTAGAATCCAATGCTTTAGGAATTCCTGAAATGATTTCAACCGAACGTCCTGACAAAGCTTCCAAATTCCTATTAAAAGGTCGTGTCGTTGTCATCGTCAATGGAACACCTTATGGCATTATCATGCCAGCGATTTTAATTGATTTTTTAACTTCACCAGAAGATACCAATATGAAAGTCAATTTTGCAAATTTTTTACGAGGTCTTAGATTTTTATCTGCCTTTATTACGTTGCTTTTACCAGGGCTTTATGTGGCAATTACTAGCTTTCATCAAGAAATTCTGCCCACTGGTCTGCTCTACTCCATTTTAAGTTCTCGAGAAAATGTACCATTTCCAATCATTGTGGAAATACTTTTAATGGAAATTTCCTTTGAGTTAATTCGTGAAGCAGGGCTTCGTGTTCCTTCTGCTATTGGTCCTACCATTGGGATTGTAGGAGCTTTAGTACTAGGACAAGCCGCTGTAAGTGCTGGAATTGTTAGTCCTATTTTAATTATCATAGTTGCTATGACTGGTATCGCCTCTTTTGCCATTCCTGATTTCTCCTTTGGATTTCATTTAAGATATTTTCGTTTTGCTTTTGTTTTACTTGGATTTATGGCTGGCTTTTTAGGAATTGCACTTGGTCTATTTGTTTATATTAGTCTGGTTTGTAGCTTAAGATCCTTTGGTGTTTCTTATACCACACCTTTTGCACCAGCAACCAATTCCAATGGAAACAGTTATTTACTAGCTCCTATTTGGAAAAGAGAATATCGACCTTCTTACGTTGCTCCTAAAAAAGAAAATGAACAATCTAAATTTTCTATGAAATGGAAATATCATAAAAAATAAATTTACGATTAACCTAACCATAATCAATTAAAAAGAAAGGAATGAATTGGATATGACCAAATCAAAAATTGGTACCATGGAAGCCATTATGCTAGTCCTTACCATTATTATTACTCATACCATATCGGCTCTACCACGAGAAATTTTAGTTTCTACCAAATCAGCAACCATTATTAATTTAATTTTTGTCAGTATTTTAGCAATTTTATTTTCTTATTTAATTGTAAGGCTTATGAAAAATTTTGTTGGTTGTGATTTAATTGATATTTCAGAATATTTAGGAGGAAAAGTTTTTAAAAATATAGTTGGTATTATTTTTATTGCCTATTTTCTATTTAGTTCTAGTATTTTACTTAGAAACTTTTGTGAAAGCATCAAAATTATTTACTACCCCATGACCAATATTATTTTTATTATTGCTTTCTTTGTCCTTGCCGTGTGTAGCGCTAATCGACTGGACTTTAATGCTTCTTTAAAAACAAATTTATTGATTGTTCCTCTTGTTCTAGCAAGTATTCTATTTTTGTTTTTTGCTAATATGAATAATTTTACACCACAAAGAGCATTTCCCATTTTCGGCGATGGATTATTTCATACTTTTGTTCTAGGACTTGGAAACTTAGCTTCTTTTGGTGGAATTTGTTTTTTATACTTCCTTCCACCCTATTTAAAAGAACCTGAAAAACTAAAAAAAATAGCTCTTGTCTCTATTGTATTATCTGCTATTTATCTAATGCTATGTGTTGCAACTTTATTATTCATGTTTTCTTTTTTCATCAACACAAATGAAATTACACCTTTATACAATGCTACCAGATACATCGAGTTTGGAAGTTTTTTTCAAAGGCTTGAATCCATTTTTCTTTTAATCTGGATTTTAGCTTATGCTTGTTATTTAAGCATAACGAGTAAATTTGCTATGAATATTTTTAAAAAACTCACTCATATTGAAACCAAAAAGCCTTTAATTGATATTTTTGGACTTTTGATTTTTGGGATTGCTTTACTTCCTAAAAATTATGCTATTTCTGATCAATTTGAAACAGAAATTTATCCCTATTTAGTTCTGGGTATTACTTTTTGCTTAGGATTTAGTGTGCTAATTTTAGCAAGCCTTATGAAAAAGAAATCAAAAAAATTAAGTGCTAATACAGAACACTTGTAATCTACAAATTTTTCTGTTATGCACTAAGGAGGTTATTTTGAATAAAATTGTTCGAAATTTATTTATTTTTATATTAATTATTGCTTTCTTAATTGCCTTTTCAAGCTCTTATTTATCTCTTAGCATGGATAACTTAGCTTATGTTTTAGTCATTGGTATTGACAAAGGTACTGATAACAATTTGGAAGTAAGTTTTCAATTTTCTACCACCTCTAAATCAACTGAATCTGGCTCAACAGAAAAAACACCAACGGTTATGGATACCGTAACCGCACCTTCACTGAGTACCGCTATTAATTTAATGGACGGTTATATGGGAAAAGAATTAAATCTATCACATTGCAAAGTTATTATATTTTCCGAAGAACTTGCTCAAGAAGGTATTTCTGAAGAAATCTATACCTTAATCAATGATACACAAATAAGACCTTCTTCTAATATTGTTATTAGTAAATGTAATGCTAAATTTTATATGGAACAGACTTCTCCTGAATTAGAAAATCTCATTTCAAAATATTATGAAATTTTTACAAACTCAAGTAAATATACAGGTTTAAAACCAAATGCTACCATTGGCGACTTTTTCAATGCGATTATCTGTAAAACTTGTGAACCTGTTGCTATTCTAGGAGGAATTTCAACTGAAAAACCAGAAAATCAAGGTAACAATCACATTCAAGAAAATTATAATGTAAAATCCAATCAAACCCCTATCGAAGGAGAAAATGGATCGGAAAACATTGGTGTTGCTACTTTTAAAGACGATAAATTAGTAGGTGAACTTTGTGCTTTAGAAACCACAACGTATTTAGCTCTTCGCAATCGTCTCGATCGTTTTTTAGTTTCCATTCCTGATCCAGATGATGTCAATAGTTATGTCGATATTTATCTTTATCCCGATGGAAATACTAATGTTCAAGTTGATACTTCAACCAATTCACCTTATATCCAAGTAAAATCGAAGTTTACTGGAAGAATCTATTCTATGTCTAATAATTCTCAATACCTAGATCCTGAAATTTTAAAAGAACTTTCAGAAACCTGCAATAAATACTTAGAATCTGTATTCTCTGACTATTTATACAAAACTTCAAAAGAATTTAAATCCGATATTAATGGGTTTGGAAGATATGCCTTAGGAAATTTCTTTACTACCCAAGACTTTGATGAATATAATTGGTGTAATAATTATCAAAATGCCTTTTTTGAAGTAAAAGTTGATACTTCAATCAAATCAAGTATGTTACTTACAGAAACATAAAAAAGAAGGAGGAATTTCTTTGTCGACTCTTATTTACCATCTATTGTTTTCAATAATTAGTTTATATATTTTATTTCGAACCATTGGCTATGGTTTCTATGAAATCAATACCCTTCAAAATAAAGTTGGTGGAATCACTGTCATTATCTTTTCAATCATTGTTGTCATTTTTTCTAATCTAATTGTTTGGAAAGCCTATTAGTTAAAAGGTGCGGTTGGGGACGGTTCTTTTGGCACATTTTTGTGCAAAAAGAACCGTCCCCAACCGCACC
>JAAVZN010000002.1 GCA_022791675.1 Clostridia bacterium
AATGAATAGATTAGAAGCAAGAGAAAAATTAAGAGAATCAGAAAAACAGTTATCAAAAAATATTTATGAAAGAGGAGTAGATGATTTAGGTTTTGCAAGAGTTCGTTCAAAAGGGGATTCAGCATTATTTGGAGGATTAAATACAATGCAGATGAAAGCAAAATATAGAGTAAAAGAAAATAGACCACTTGCAGATTTTTTACCAACATTAACAATAGCAGCAAAAAATTTAGCAACAGAAATGACTAACTATAATGTAACCGAAAAAGATATGTATGGAGAAGAAAGCATAACAGGTGAACATATAGATAACAATTTAAGTGTAAGAAGTATGTTGAAGAAAAGAGGAATAAAGCCAGAAAACCTAAAACCAGCAGAAGACTTGAAAAAATTAGAAAGAAGAGTAAAAACTGAAAGTAAAAAAATGGCAGATAATAAATTGCCTCAAGGAAAATAGAGAAAATGAGTAAATTTAGTTGGAATTCCAACAAAAGTATGTTAATATAATAGCATCAAAGTAGTAAAAATTCTCCTGTGCTATTTTATGGCAGGATAAATAATAATTATTTAGAGGAGGAAATGATATGAATGAATTATGTAATATAATAAGGACAGCAAGAAAAGAAAAACGGATAAATGCGAAAGATGTAGCTGAAATGGTAGGGATAACACCTATATATTTATGTAGAATTGAAAAAGGATATAATATACCATCGTTTGAAATATTGCAAAAAATCTGTAAGGTTCTAGATATTGATTTTATAAAAACTGCTAAAATTGCAGGCTATTCAAAAAAAATCAATAGTGTTATAAATACATTATCCATTAAAGTTAATAATAAAGAAATAAATTTAGAGTTAGGCGAAAAGGACTTTAATTTAGTGTTAAATTTAGTAAAACATCTTTCTAATTTAACAGGTGAAGAAAAAGACATAATAGAATTCATTATATCTCACAAAGGTAATACTTTAACTTGAGGTTCCGTTTTGAAACCTCAAGTTTTATTATAATTCAATTTTCGGCTGATACTCTTGGAGCCATATATTCACTTGGCAAAGGTAAGCCATTAATTGTGGACCAGTCGTAGAGTGTCAGTAAACGGTACGCGTGGAAAATACTAAAAAGTAAGCATTTTTTAAAAGTGTAATTACCTATTTTAAAAATAATACTAAAAAAGTAATAAAATTTATGGCGATTTTATATAAAAAATCTGTTGACTTTAAAAAACAAATGTTTTATAATAGGTACAACCTAAAAGGATGTGAAAATTATGAATGAAGAAAATAATATAATTTCTGTAAATAAAGAAGTAGATGTAATAGAATATGATATAAACAATATTAAAAATTTAATTTATACAATTCGAGGACAACAAGTAATGTTAGATAGTGATGTAGCTATGTTATATCATTATGAAACTAAATATATTAACCTTGCTGTAAAAAGAAATAAAGAAAGATTTCCAGAAAATTTTTGCTTTCAGTTAACAGATATTGAAACAGAAAACTTGAGGTTGCAATTTGCAACCTCAAGTTTAACAAAAGAAAACCATGGTGGAAGAAGAACATTGCCATATGTATTTACAGAGCAAGGAATAGCAATGCTTTCAGGATTATTAAAAAATCACATAGCTGTACAAGTAAGTATAAATATTATGAATGCATTTGTAGAGATGCGAAAATTTTTAGTTGCAAATGGACCAGTATTTGAAAGATTATCAAATGTAGAATATAAATTGTTGGATCAGGACAGAAAATTATCAAATCATGAAAAGAATTTTGAAAAAATATTTGATGAGTTACAAAAGAATAAAAAAGAGCAGTTTAGTCAAAAGATATTTTTTGATGGGCAAATTTATGAGGCTTATAGTTTAATAATTGATATCATTAAAACTGCTAAAAATAAAATTTTAATTATAGATAACTACATAGATGATAGTATATTAAAAATGATATCAAAGAAAAATAAAGATGTAGAAGTTGTTATATTAACATCTCAAAATTATAATTTAAGCAAGTTGGATATTAATAAATTCAATAAACAGTATCCAACATTAAAAGTAGCAATAACAAACAAATTTCATGATAGATTTATAGTAATAGATAATAAGGAATTATATCATTGTGGAGCATCATTAAAAGATTTAGGAAAAAAATGTTTTGCAATTAATAAGATGGAAGATGTTAACTTTTTAAAAAATATTGAAAAATGTATTGAATTATGTTGATATAATATTAATTAGCAAAGGCTAAAAATTTTAATCAAAAAACATTTAACTAGTCAACAAAAGGAGGATTAAAATGGTACAAATTATTTTGAAGATTTTAGGAATGATGTGTGCTACATTAGTTGCATACAAATTAGCAACTAAAGAAGAGGGAATATTGAAAGGAACACATCCATACACAGCATTATTCTTAAAATTAGGGGCTCTAGCAATAATTTTTTTAAGCTAAAGAACTTGAGGTCGCAATTTGCGACCTCTAAAACTTTTACAACTCAATCTTCGGCTGATACCTCTCAAGCCACATATTTACTTGGCAAAGATAAGCCATAAGCTGAGGCCCAGTCATTAACTGGCCAAACCAAGGACGAGTAAAAGACTTTCCATCTGTATTTAAAATATCCAAGATAACATCACGATTAAGCAAATGATTAATTGGAGCATTCTTATCTTTCATAATATCTGTCAACATAGACTTAACTTTAGCTAAATAAGTAGGATTATGAGTTTTTGGATAAGGTGACTTTTTACGATCCACAATTTCAGCTGGCAAAAAGTCTCTAGCAATATAACGAAGCAATCCTTTTTCTCTGCCATTTAACGCTTTCATTTCCCAAGGAATATTCCAAACATACTGAGCTAAGCGATAATCGCAAAACGGAACACGAAGCTCAAAACCATTGTACATAGCCATTCGATCGGAACGATCAAGAAGTGTTTGCATAAACCAATTTAAAGTCAGATGAGAAATCTTTCTTTTTTCAGCGGTTTCTTTTGAATCTGTGTCTAAAATTTCCACCTCAGCAAGACTTTCATGATAACGAAAATCTACATATTCTTTCAGATTGATTTTTTCGCAAATAGTAGGGTTCAACAATTTCTGTCTTTCTAATAGAGCAATTGACCAAGGAAAAGTATGGCTCTTTAAAGCATCTTCGCGGAAAAACCAAGGGTAGCCACCAAAAATTTCGTCTGCACACTCACCAGTTAAAGAAACAGTCATCTCTTTTTTTACATTTTGACAAAATAGAAGCAAGGAAGAATCAATGTCAGCCATACCAGGCATATCTCTAGCAATCATCGCATCTTCTAAGGAAGAAGCAAGTTCAGGGGTATCAATTACAATTTTATGATGATTGGTATGCAAATTTTGATTCATCAAATCAATGTAATAATTATCTGAATTTGGCTGAAAATCACTTTTAACAAAATTTTTATCATTATCTACATAATCAATTGAATAAGTATCTAAAGGTGGTAATCCATTATCTAGGCAATAATCAGATGCAAATTTAGTAATGATACTAGAATCTAATCCACCAGAAAGAAACGTACATAATGGGACATCAGAAACTAATTGTTTGGTAATGGCATCATTTAATAAGAATTTTAATTTTTCAGATGTTTGAGCTAAATTATCGGTATGTTTTTTCGAAGTTAATTTCCAATATCTTTCTAAATGCAATCCAGAAGAATTAAAAATTCCAAAATGTGCTGGTTTTAGTTCAAAAATATTTTTAAAAACGGTAGTTCCAGCAGTATGAGCTGGACCAATTCCAAACATTTCAGCAATTCCTTGTTCATCTATTTCCTTGCTTATCGTTGGATATTCAAAAAGTGCTTTCAATTCAGAAGCAAAAATAAGAGTATTATTTTTTAGTGTATAAAATAATGGTTTGACTCCAAAATGATCACGAGCTAAAAATAATTCTTGTTTTTTACTATTCCAAATAGCAAAAGAAAAAATACCATTTAAGTGATGAACCACTTCATTGCCATAGTATAGATAACTTTTTAATAAAACTTCTGTATCAGAATGACTTTGAAAGATAAAACCATTTCCTTCTAGTTCTTTTCGAAGCTCTTTGGTATTATAAATTTGACCATTATAACAGATAATGTAATCATTGGTTTCATATTTTTTAATCATTGGTTGTTTGCCACCTTCGGGATCAATTACAATTAATCTTTTATGTCCCAAAGCCAGATGCTCATTTATGTAATAGCCATCTTCATCAGGTCCCCTTTTTTGAAGCTTTTGATTCATTTTCTGAATAACAGATTGATCTTGAATTACATTTTCTTTTAAGTTAGAATAACCTACAAATCCACACATAATAACCTCCTAATAACAGTATATGCAAAATAAAAATAAAATTTATTGATTTTATAAAAAACTTATAGTAAACTAAATTGGGGGAAAGAGAAATGAAAATCAGAAATGCGATAAAACATTTTAATTTAATTACCCATCATAAATGGGTTGTTTTTAAATTATGTTGTAGAGTTGGTCAGCCTTGGAGAGGATTGGTACATGACTTATCAAAATATTCACCAACAGAATTTAGAGAAAGTGTAAAATATTATGTAGGAACTTATTCACCAATTACAGGAGCCAAAAAAGATAAAGGCTATTCAGAAGCATGGTTGCATCACAAAGGAAGAAATAAACATCATTTTGAATATTGGATCGATTATCAAGCACCAGAAGTTACACCAATTATCCCTTATCAATATGCAGTAGAAATGGTGTGTGATAAACTCGCAGCAGGTATTGTATATGAAGGAAAAAATTGGACCAAAGAATTTGAATTGTCTTATTGGGAAAAACGAGAGAAGAATCGAATAGAGATGAATCCCAAAATGAAAGAATTTGTTACAGTTGTTATGACAGAGGTTGCAAAAAACGGATTAGAACAGACATTAACGAGAAAAAATATGAAAGAATGGTATAAAAAATATGTTAATCCAATCCAATCATAGCTGAAAGAAAAAATTAGCTAAAAAAACACGATTTCTAGCTATTGACAAATTAGGGAAATACTTGTATAATTTTATAGTGATAAAAATAGTCAAAAATTTCAAACAGATATATACATCTATATCTATAAGCGAGGGGGGAATTAAAATGGCACAACCAAAAAGAAGATGGTCAAAAGCAAGAACACATTCTAAAAGATCAACTTGGAAAAAAGAACAACCAACACTTTCAAGTTGTCCACATTGTCATGAACCAGTAATGCCACATAGAGTTTGCAAAAACTGTGGATATTATGATGGAAAAGAGGCAATTGCAAAAAAAGAAACAGAAAATGCATAAAGAACAAGAATAACGCTTATATCATTTGATATGGGTGTTGTTTTGTATTTAAGAGATTTTTTTTACAAAACCCAAACAATTAATAAAAAATAGAGATAAAATAAAGAAAGAGGTAAAATGAAAATATTAAAACCACAAAACATACAGAAAGAAGATTTAGAAGAAGTCAATCAAATAGAAATACAAACAGAAGATACCATACAAAACAAGAAAATACAGGGAATAAACAAAGAGTGTATAGAATTATACAACATGAAATTTGAAAAAACAATATTTGATCAAGTAGAAATGGTAAACAGCAAACTAGAAAAAGATACTTTTCTAGACATACAATTTAATAATTGTAACTTTTCTAACTGTTCTTTTGAAAATTCTAGTTTTATTCGTTGTGAATTTATGAATTGTAAAATAACAGGAAGCAATTTTATTGAAAGTACACTATATAATGTATCTTTTATCGAAACAAATGCAAATTATACTAATTTTTCTAATGCCAATATCGAAAATGTATGTTTTGAAAATACAAAATTAAGAAATAGTTATTTTCAAGAAAATAAGCTAAAAAATATGATTTTAGAAGAAGCAGATTTAACGGGGGTTAATGTTTTTAAAACAAGTTTAAAAAATATTGATTTATCCAATAGTCAAATAGAAGGTATTGCGATATCAATAGAAGATATCAAAGGTGCTACGATTGACTTATTACAAGCACCAGAACTATTGTATTTATTAGGGGTCAAAATAAAATAGAGTGAAGGAAAGGAATGCCAAATGAGTAAAGTAAAATGGACCAAAGAACAACAACAAGCCATTTATGAAAAAGGAAACAACATATTAGTATCAGCAGCAGCAGGAAGCGGAAAGACAGCTGTTTTAGTAGAAAGAATTATTCACAAAATAATAGAAGAAAAAATAGATATTGATCAATTATTAATTGTAACCTTCACCAATAGTGCAGCATCTGAAATGAGAGAAAGAGTCTTAGATGCACTTGATAAAAAATTGGAAGAAAATCCAGAAGATGAGAATTTACAAAGACAAATTACATTGTTAAATAAAGCGAGTATTTGCACAATTGATTCCTTTTGTTTAGAAGTGGTAAAAAATAATTTTTATGAATTAGAAAATGTATCCCCTAATTTTAGAATAGCAGATAGCACAGAAATTGAATTATTAAAACAAGAAGTGATAGAAGATATTTTTGAAGAAAAATACGAAACAGAAGAGGAAGATTTTGCTAAACTGATTCATGTATATACTAGTTATCGAGATGATACTCCACTCAAAGATTTGGTATTGAAAATTGACTCTTACATACAAAGTAATCCATTTCCACAAAAATGGTTATCAGAAAAAATTGAAATGTTTAATTTAGAAAAAAAATTAGAAGAAGACTTTAGCCAAACACCTTGGGGAAAAATTTTATTACAAGAAGTAAAAGAAGAAGTAATAGATGCAATAAGTACACTAAAAAAAGTGGAAGAAAATCTAGCGTTGGATCCAGATTTAGTAAAATTCTATCAGACAATTCGATCCGATAGGGAACAATTAGAAAATCTAAAAGAACATTTAAAGAATTGGGATAAAGCTTACGAAATTGCTATTGGATTGAAATTTGTAACTTGGCCACGACAAAAAATAGAATCAGAAGAAAAAGAAAAAGCCAAAGCCATACGAGATGAAGTAAAGAAAAAATTAACCAAAGTGTTTGATAAGATCTTGATTTGTAATTCTCAGGAAGCCAATCAGGATATTTATGATATGTACTTTATTTTAAAAAAATTACAAACTTTAATTCATACCTATCAAGCTGAATTTGCCAAAAGAAAAAGAGAGAAAAATATGGTAGATTTTAGTGATGTGGAGCATTTTGCATTAACCATTTTATTACATTCAGAAGAAGTAGTCAAAAAATACCAAAATAAATTTAAAGAAATAGCCATTGACGAATATCAAGATAGTAATTTAGTACAAGAATATATTTTGACTTCAATATCCAGGAATAATAACCTTTTTATGGTAGGAGATGTGAAGCAAAGTATTTATAAATTTAGACAAGCTATGCCAGAACTGTTTTTAAACAAATATGAAACGTATCAAAAAAAAGAAGAGAAACAACCAGAAGAAAATCTGAAGATACAATTATTTAAAAATTTTAGGAGCAAACAAAAAGTTTTACAATTTACCAATTTGATTTTTGAGAACATTATGAGCCATGATTTAGGAGATATTGAATATAACCATGAAGAATTTTTGAATTTAGGAGCCAACTATCCAGAAAGCAATCAAAATGAAACAATTGAAATCAATATCATTGATCCCATTGAAGAAACAGAAGGGGAAGAAGAACAACTAGAAACTTTAGAAAAAGAAGAAAATATAGGACAAGAGGAAGAAGAAGAAAGGGTAACCGATCTAGAACTAGAAGCAAGATTGGTAGCCAATAAAATAAAAAAATTAGTCGAAGATAAATTTCAAGTTTGGGATAAAAAGCAAGGAACTTACCGCAATATTGAGTACAAAGATATCGTGATTTTATTAAGAAGCACAGCCAGCACAGCACCAATTTATGAGCAAGAATTATTAAAATTAGGACTGCCTGTATTTTCTGATACCTCTCAAGAATATTTAGATTCTATTGAAATTCAGACCATAATGAGTTTATTAAAAATTATTGATAATCCCATTCAAGATATTCCATTGGTAACAGTTATGCGATCCAATATTGGAAAATTTACCGATGATGAGTTGGTTCAGATTCGCTTAGCAGATAAGCAAGATGATTTTTATACTTGTCTGCAAAAAGCAAAACTTTCTGTGGAAAGAGAATTAAGAGAAAAGATTCAAATTTTTTTAGAAAAATTAGAACAATGGAGAGAAGAACAACAATATCTAGCACTTGATGAACTAATCTGGAAAATATATGAAGATACATCTTATTATAATTATGTAGGATTAATGCCTGGTGGAATGTTAAGACAAGCTAATTTAAGAATGTTATTTGAACGAGCGAAACAATATGAAACAGCAAGCTTTAAAGGATTATATAATTTCATTCATTTTATCGAAAAATTGCGATTCAGTAGTGGGGATATGGGATCGGCTAAAATCATTGGAGAAAATGACAATGTAGTTAGAATTATGAGTATTCACAAGAGCAAAGGGTTAGAATTTCCAGTTGTGTTTTTAGCAAGTACGGGGAAACAATTTAATTTGATGGATTTAAATCAAAATATCTTGTTACATCAAGAACTTGGAATTGGTGTGAAATACATCGACTATGAAAAACAGGTACAATATGATACTCTTAGCAAAGCTTCGATTCGTAATCAAATTTTGGTCGAAACTTTATCAGAAGAAATGAGGATTTTATATGTTGCTCTGACAAGGGCTAAGGAAAAACTAATTGTGACAGGAATCAAAAAGAATTTTGAAAAACAAAAAGAAAAATTAATCCAACAGATGGAAAGATATCAAAAAAAAGAGGGAAAAATAAATCCACTCTTAGTCAAGAAGTATATAAAATATCTTGATTGGATTTTACTCGTGTATTTTTATGAGAAAAACAAAATGGAAGAATTAGTAGACTTACATTGCTATACCAAAAATGATGTTATGGACTTTTGTGAGAAAATGGAAACAGAAGATTTTAATCTAATAGAATGTTTGGAAAAAGTAGAGGTTGAACAAACAGAAGTTGAAAAAATAGAAAAGATGCTAAATGAGAAATATTTGTATGAATTATCAACAAAAATACCAACTAAGTCATCTGTTACAAAATTGAAAACAAGTAAAGATACATCAATGGAAATTAGTTTTCCGATTCCTAACTTTATGCGGAAAACAAGAAGAAATAAAATTAACAGGCGCGCAAAAAGGGACATTACTTCATTTGTGTATGCAAAAGTTAGAACTAGACAAAGAATATGATTTAAAGCAAGTAAAAGAGTTGATCGATTGTTTGGTAAAAAAAGAAATTATATCACAAAAAGAAGCAGAAAACGTGAATGCTAGTGCGATTCTAAAATTTACAAAATCTCATATCTGGGAAGAAATGAAACAGGCAAAAGAGATACAAAGAGAAAAACCATTTTATATGACAATACCAGCTAAGGAAGTATTTGGAGAAGAAGTAGAAGAAAAAATTTTAGTACAAGGAATGATTGATTTATTTTATATCAACCAACATGGAGAGTTGATTTTAGTGGATTATAAAACTGATTTTGTTTCATCTGAAATAGAATTGGTTAACAAGTATAAAGAACAACTAGAACTTTATAAAAAAGCATTAGAAGAAGCACTGCAAAAAAAAGTTAAACATATATGGATTTATTCGACTTTTTTGGGAAAAACAGTGGAAGTATTGAAATAATAGGCGAAATCTGCTATAATATAACTAGTTTTAGCTTAAGGGGGATTGTGAAAATGAGTGCATTACAAAAAATTGGAGTATGGATATTTATTTTAGTCGCTATGTTTATTCTTTCAGATTTTTTGATTCATGTAGGACTAAATTCTACATACAGAGATATTGTAAGAAAGGACAATGATTCTGAAATTGTTGTTTACCAAGCAGAGGCAACTTATGCGAATGGAAGAATTAGAGGATTCATAAAAGAGCCTCATAAAGAAAAAGGAAAATATATAAAATTTGAATTATATTCGAAAAGAGATGTATTAGTAGGAAAAAGTTATGTTGAAATTAGTAAAACAGAATTACAAGATACACAATCTTTTGAGTTGCTTTTTAGAGCCAAAGATGTAGCTTATTATAAACTTGAAATAGTTGATCAGAAAGAATCTGGAGATGAATTGGAAGTCTTACCAAGAGAGTGGACAAGACCAGAAGTTGTTTTGACAACAATTATGATGATGTTGATTTTCTGGGGGTAACAAAACAAGAAAAGACAAGGAATATGCCTGGTCTTTTCTTTTTCTAGGAAAAAATGTAGTTATTAATTTTTATCTTTCGGATTAACAAAAAGAGTTTTGTTTTGTGTATAAATTACCATACCAGGTTTGGCGCTATTTGGTTTTTTTACAAATTTGACTTGGCAAAAATCAACAGGAACATGAGATGAATTTTTAGCTTTACTGTGAAAAGCAACGATTTCAGCACATTTTAGTAAAATTGACTGCTCTACCTCAGTGTTAGTGGGAAGTTGTAAAATAGCATGACTGCTAGGAATATCTTTGGTGTGAAACCACAAATCTGTTTTTTGGGCATATTTTAATGTTAAATAGTCGTTTTCTTTATTATTTCTTCCAACTAACAAAGTGTAACCATCAATTTTATATTTTAAAGGATTAAAGGAAACATTTTTATTTTTGGTAAGAGAAGATTTTTTTACTTTTGCTTTTTTGGGTTTGGCTAGATGCTGAGTTTTTTCTTTAAAAATTACATGTTCTGAGATTTCTTCAAAAATTTCTGAAACTTCTTCCATGGACCTACAATTTTCTAGTTCATAAACAATGCTTTCAATATAACTTAATTCTTTCAAAGTTTCTTCTTTTTGCAAACTTACAATCTCTAAGGTGTTTTTTAGTTTTTGATATTTTTTAAAAAAACGTTTTGCATTGATCGAAGGCGTGTATCGACAATCCAAAGGAATGGTGATTTCCTCATTATTATAGTAGTTTGTAAGACGAATTTCATTTGTATTTTCGTTTTTGATTTGATATAAATTCGCAATGATTAGTTCTCCATATAATTGATATTGCTCCATGTTTTCACAAGAAGCTAATTTTTCGTTAATATGAAGTAATCTGGTTTTGTATTTTTTGAGTAAATCTAAAATGATTTTCAAAATACTATCTCGGGTGCTTTTAAATTCTTGCAAATTTTCTTTTTCATCATAAAAATCATCAAGAAAAAAGTTAAGATGAAATG
The DNA here is from genome assembly GCA_022791675.1 of Clostridia bacterium. Lineage (GTDB taxonomy): Bacteria > Bacillota > Clostridia > TANB77 > CAG-508 > CAG-269. The sequence goes on from JAAVZN010000002.1 coordinate 11,215, forward strand.
GTTTGGAATTGGCGGTTTCGATTAAAAAATAATCTTTTTTCTTATCATTTATGATTTGAAATTCTAAAGAATTACCATCTGTTTTGTCAATTATTTTCTTGGTATATTCATACATTGTTTTTAAGGTGGCTTGGTTTAATTCTGCTAGATTAAGATGTTTCAAAGAAGCTTCTATAAATGTTTTACTAATTCCATTAAATGTCTCATGAATTAGCTGATTGGAAGATAGTTTTTGATAAAAATCTTCAAAAGTTGGGCAATCTAAAAAATTAAATTTATTGGTAGTTGGATAAGTATATTTGACATGAGGAACGATTGCTCTTGTGCTATCTTCGTTATGAATATGCCTTAGACTGTCAATGATAACATTTTGATCATCTAGTAAAATGACATTACAGTGTTTTCCCATTAATTCAATGATGAGTCTTTTGGAGATGATATCATCGACATCGTCAAAACCTTCTAAATCAATTATAATTAATCTTTCTAAGTGATTGGTAATGATATTTTTGATGCGTAATCCTAATAGATGCTTGCGAAGTACCATACAAAAGTTAGGTGCAATTTTAGGGTTAGGTTTTGGGTGAGTAGTTAGATGAACTCGATAGTTTGAAGAATCTACACAGATATTCAATAAATAGTTTGTTCCATCAAAATAAAAACCTAACAAAATGGTGTTTTTGTTTGGTTGAAATATTTTATCAATTCTTGCTCCAGATAAAGTTTGTAGTTCGGAAGCAATTGCTTTTGTTACAATTCCATCATAAGCCATAATTATTTTCTCTCCTTTATGCTTATGATTATAACATAGTTTAAGGAAAAAAGAAAGAAGCCCAAGTTTAGGCTTCTTTCTTATACTCATTTTCCAGCCACCATATGGCTTCTATGATGGCTAACCGATCATGAGGAGATAAATTCTCCCCCTGTTTTGTTTCTATTGCTTTCTTTCCTCTGATACTAGAGGTTAAGAAAACAATATCTACAAATAAAGTAGAAGAAAGTGTAGTTTCTAGCAAAAACTGATCTGGATTCTCATCGTATCTGGAGATAGAATATTTTATATGTTCTATCTCAAATTCTTTCAACAAAGTTACTTCTGGTAAGTCGTTTTCCCGTCCGATCATTTTTAACAACTCTCTATGACTCATGTTTTCCTCCTGTGCCTCTGTGGGCTGAAATGAGTTATTGGTTACTAAGGCAATATTGCCCATACCATAATTAACATAAAAAAGCAAATGGAGTGAATTTTAAGAGTTAAGAAAAATAAAATAGATGAAAAAAATCATTGCTAATTAAACAATAAAATGATATGATAAACAAGAAGAAAAAGAAAGGAAGAAGAAAAATTGAAAAAAGTAAGGATATGTCTGATGATTGCAATCATAACAATCATGACAATGGTGAAACCAGTGCAAGCAACTTCTAGTGACTTACGAATCAATCATTTGGACTTTCAAGTACAAATCAATGTAGATGGAAGTATGAAGGTAACTGAAAAATGGAACATCAAAATAAATGATACCAATACTTTATATAAAACATTTCAAACAGACAAAAGTAAATATACAGAAATAACAAATGTAGAAGTAACCGATTTAACAGAAGGATTCAATAAACCGCTTCGACCAACAAACCAATGGAGTTATCACTTGCCACAAGGAAATTATTATGGAGGATTGAATCAAGATAACCAATTTGAAATTGCATGGGGAGTAGGACTAGAAAACCGAACAGCTACCAAAGTTTATGAAATAGCCTACCTAGTAAAAGATGCAGTAGCAAAATACAATGACTATGCTGAATTATATTGGCAATTTGTGGGGAAAGATTTTGAAATTGATGCCAAAAACATAACAGGGACAATTACTCTACCAAATCATGTAGCAAGCAAAGATGACATTAAAGTGTGGGGACATACCGAAGATCTAAATGGAGAAATTTATGCAACAGATACCAACAAAATAGAATTCCATCTTGAGCCATTTCGTGCAGGAAGATATGTAGAAATAAGAACATTATTTCCAAGTCAAATGATCGAAAATACCAAACGAGGAGGAAATACCGAAAGATTAGAAACTGTAATACAAGAAGAAACAACTTGGGCAAATCAAGCCAATAACAGAAGAAAAATGAAAGAAACAACAAAGCAAATTCTTGCTATTACAATTAATATAGGAGCGATTATTTTAACAATATTTTGCATAAAATCCATTTTAAAAACTAGAAAAAAAATAAAAACAAGTAAAAAATTAAAACCAACTTTTGAAATTCAATATTTTAGAGAAATGCCAAGAGAAGAAGCCACACCGGCAGAAGCATTAAAAGTATTAAAACAACAATTAAATGGAGTGAATCATAGTATTTGGTTAGGAAACATTGTCTCTGCCACATTATTAAACTTAAGTATCAAGAAAATAATTGATTTTGAAGTACAAGATAAAATAATAACCATTCAAATTTTAAAACAAAATTCAGAAGAATTAGAAAAACAAAAAGATGAAAAGGCAATTTTTGAATTTTTAAAGAAAGCAATTAAAAATGGTGATGGAAAAATTACCATGAAACAATTAGAAAAATATATTAGAAAATCACAAACTGAAGTTTTAAAATTGGGAACACAGATTGATACCTTTGCAGAACAATCTTTGTATGAAAAAGAATTAGGGGACAAAGAAGGAAACAAGCAAAAAAATGAATTAACCGTTTATATTATTTTATTAGCCATTATGATACCAATTATGATTGGAATTTTTGTTATGTTAGCAACATTTTCAATGATGGCATTTGGAATAATCCCATTAGGAATAGCCATGATCATTCAGCTCATAATGTATTGTATACAATCTAGTAAAACCAATGTATTAACAAAGCAAGGAATTGATGAACAGGCAAAATGGAAAGGGTTAAAAAAATACATGGAAGATTTTTCTATGTTAGATAAAAGGGAAGTACCAGAAATTGTGATTTGGGAAAAGTTTTTAGTTTATGCAACAGTATTTGGAATAGCAGATAAAGTTTTAAAACAATTAAAGATTGTTTATCCAAATTTAGAGGAACAATTTGGTAGGAATCATTATGGAACGATGTATTTGATGTTAAATACCAATTTTTCAAGTAGCTTTTCCAATGCTATTTCAACCTCGATGTCGACAGCTTATTCTTCTGCCACAGGAGGTGGCGGAGGATTCTCAGGCGGAGGCCGGAGGTCGGACGGAGGACGGCGGTGGTGGAGGCGGAAGATAAAATCCGTCTTCCAAACCTGAATTTCAAAAAAGAAACAAAAGAAAGGGAGGAAAAACGTGAACCAAGAAGAATTATATGAATTATTAAATCATATACCAGTAACGGCTGACAATGCTGGACTAATGGAGGAGATTAGACAAGAATTAGAAAAAAAGCATTATGCAGTAGCTTTGGAAAAAATTGAAAAATTAGGAAAAAGAAAAAAGAAGAAACTTGCCGTAAAAAGTACAGAGGGAAATGAGGAGGAAGAAGAAGAAGAAAAAAATGTAGTAGGCATGTTTCCTAAAGAATTAAGCAATAAAAAATTAGAACGTCAATACATTGGATTACTTCTAACAGATCCAAGATATATTATTAAATATTTTTATTTATTTGAAGAATGTTACTTTGAAGATCCAGAATTATTAAATATTTATAAAAGTGTAATCTTTACAGAAGGTGGAGCCTATAGCTCAGAGCTAGCCAAAAAAGGATTTAACTTTTCCAGAGATACCGAACATGTATATGAACTAAAAACCATATTAAAACGAGAAGTAAGAGATAAAAATTACAATATGGAAAAGATTTATATTGATTTAAAAAAATTATTTGTACTAAGAAGAAGCTTTTTAGCTATTCCCATTCAAAACATTCAAGATAGAGTAATGGAAATAAAAGAATATCAGTTATATGACAAAATGTCAGTAGAAGAAGTAGAAAATGCAGTAATACAAGTAAATGATACTGAAAAATTTAAAAGAGCAGTTTTAAATGAAGGTTTAAGTAGCTTTTTAGAGTTGGGAGATAACAATTTAACCAATGGATTATCACTTCCTTTTCCAGTCTTAACACGGTGTATTTAAAGGGATTAGAAAAGGAGAAACTATGGCTTTTGCTATGCCATCAAATGCTGGAAAAAGTAGATTTACCATGAATATAGCTTCTCATACAGCATTAGTACATAAAAAGAAAGTACTCATTATTTCCAATGAAATGTCAGAAGAAAAAATGCGATTATGCTTAATTACTACCATCTTAAACAACAAAGAAATCCAAAAAGTACATGGTGTTAAAATATCAAAAACAGAAGGAGAATTGTTGGAATTCAAGTTCAGACCAGATGATCCAAAAGAAGTAAAAGTAGATGAAGAAGGATTTGCATTAAAAGAAGAAAAAGAAACACAAAAAGATTTTGCCAAAAGATTGTTAGAAATTTCAAAAGAATTTCGTGATGTCATTCAAGTTACCAATTGGGTGGATCAACAAATCAAAAATTCCATCTATTTTATCAACATTACCGATCATACCAATGACGAGTTAAAAAAAGTTATTATGAACTATTATTACAAAGAAAAAATCGAATATGTATTTTATGATACCTTAAAAACAGATACAGCCAATATTGGAATAGGAGAAGAATTAAAGAAGACAGCAACCATTTTAGCCAATATTGCTCAAAACTTTGGAATCTATATTTGTTCCACCTTGCAATTAGCAGAAAGCAACACATTGCCCGTTAATTTAACAGTAAATGATTTAGCAGTAAGCAGAACAGTAAAAGAAGTATTAGATACTTTATCATTAATCAAACAAATCAATCGAGACACGTTGCAAAATTATGAATATTCTTTCAACGAAGTAGACACCAAATTTTATGATTTACAAAAATATGACGATCCAGATGTTCGCTATTATTCTTGTGTTGTTGACAAAAACAGAGCAGGAGCTAAACCCACTTTACTTTTTCGTTTAAATTTAGCCTATAATGTTTGGGAAGAATTAGGATATTTAAGATTAAAACAAGGCAGGGATTAGAGGGACGTTCCTTAAAATCCCTGTTTTAAGGATTCTAAATTTTTTGGTAAATGAAATAAGTGGAAATTATACAAGCAAAAAAGGAAAAATAAATGGAGAATAAGGATAAGTTTAATTTGAAAAAAATAATACCAATAGTGGCAATTATCATAGTAATCATCATTTCAATGGGATTTATTATGGCTCATAAAAAAGAAAAAAAGCAAGAAAAAACGATAGAAACATTTTCTCAAGTTGTGAAAAAAAAGCATAATAATGTATTAACAGTAGAATTAAAAAGACGAGAAATTGAAAGTAAAATAACAGATTGGAATTTGATATTAATCAATAAGGAGCATTATATACCAGAAGATTATCCTTTTACATTGCAAGAGATAGAAGATGGAAATCAAGTAGATAGCAGAATCGTCAAACCATTAGAACAAATGTTGTCAGATGCTAGAAAACAGGGGTTAAAGCCATATATTTGCTCGAGTTATCGAACATTCGATACACAAACTACACTTTTTAATCGAAAATGGAGTGAATATAAAAGATTAGGATATGAACAAGAAGAAGCGAAGCAAAAAGCTTCTTATTGGGTAACATTACCACGGAACAAGTGAACATGAAATTGGATTAGCTGTTGATATTGTATCAGATAGGTATCAGACATTAGATAAAAAACAAGAAAATACGCCAGTACAAAAGTGGTTGATGGAACACTGTGTTGATTATGGTTTTATTTTAAGATATCCAACCTACAAAAAAGATACTACGAAGATAAATTATGAACCTTGGCATTATCGTTATGTGGGAGTGGAGAATGCTAAATTTATGCAAGAAAAAAATTTTTGTTTAGAAGAATATATCGAATACTTAAGCAAGGATTAGGAAGTTGTCTTGATACTTGCTATTAATTTTAATGAATTAAATTATGTAAAAATGCTAGTAAGAAAAAGAATGGTTTAGGCTGTTCTTTTTTTATTGTTTATGATAGAATAAGAAAAAAAGAAAGAAGGAAGAAAAATGAGTAAAAAAGGAATCGGGATAATCCTAGTAGTGATTGTTATTAGTATAATTGGAGGAAGCAGTTATTGGCTTTATAAAAATAAAAAGATGACTCCAAATAAGCCAGAAGAAGTGATACAGAAAGACAGTATAACACAAAATGTAGAGATGAAAATGGTATTATCTTTGGAAGATAAAATAACAGAAAATAGCAGTTGGTGTGGAACATTTAACCTGATATGGAATGACTTGAAAAATGATATAGCTAAGCAAGACATTGTATTAAAACCTCAATTAGACATGGTAAAAAACTTAAACAAAGGAACCTTTAACACTTCGTATTTATCAGAAGATAGTTATTATAAAATTTATGGTATGCCAAGTTTGGCGTTAAAAGAAGAAATTGAAAAAGCAATTCAAGAAAAGTTTAAGGAAACAAGCGATATTTTAAATGATTTTAATTGGGAAAATCATACTTCAAAAGCTTACTTTTTATATGCTATGTTAAAAAAACAATTTGAATTCCCAAAAGTATTTACGGAACTAGAAGAAGGGGAATTTGGAACAACGAAACAGGTAAAATATTTTGGGATTGATAAAGATACAGAAGATGAAGTAAGAAGGCAAGTAGAAGTGTTATATTATAATTCTTCAAGTGATTTTGCAATCCAATTATATACCAAGCAAAACGATGAAGTAATCATTGCACGAGGAAGGGAAGAAGAAACATTTGGAGAAGCGTACCAAAATATTGAGAAAAAAGCAGAAGAATATGAAGGAAATCGCAATTTTGAAAAAACAGATTACTTAAAAATACCAAATATTAAATTTAATTTAAAAGAAGAAATCCAAGAGCTAAAAAATCAGTATTTTGAATTAGCAAGTGGAGAAATTTATCAAATTGAACAAGCATTACAAACCATTCAATTTGAATTAGATAAAAAAGGTGGAAAAATCAAAAGTGAGGCAGGTATGATGATGGACAAAGCCATGATTATGCAACCAGAAGAACCAAGAGAATTTTTGGTTGATGATACTTTTATGATGTTCCTAAAAGAAGAAAATAAAGAATTGCCATATTTTGCAACCCAAATATCAGATATTAAGACAGTACAGAACAATTCATTTTATGATTAGAGAATGTGAGGAAAGGAAAGGAAAATAAAAAAATGATTCGAGTGAACAACTTAAAAAAGAAATTTATAAAATATAAGAATAAAAAAGAAAAAGAAGAATTTTATGCTAACAATGGAATTACTTTTGAAGTCAAAGAGGGAGAAATTGTAGGAATTCTTCGGAGCAAATGGCGCTGGAAAAACAACTTTATTGAGAATGATTGCAGGTATCTTAGAACCAACAGAAGGAAGTGTTAATTTTGATGGATTAAATTACAAAGAAAATGAAATTGAAATCAAACAACAAATAGCTTATCTTTCTGGAAATACAAAATTATATGATACATTATCTAGTTATGAACTACTAAAGATGTGTAGTGAGATTTATGGTGTTCCAGAAGAAAAAGCAGAAGAAAGAATCCAAGAGTTGTCAAAAATCTTAAATTTGGATCATTTTCTTTACAATAAAATTGCTAATTTATCAACTGGTCAAACTCAGAGAGTTAATATTGCAAGGTGTTTGGTACACAATCCTAAATATTATATATTAGATGAAGCAACTACTGGACTGGATATTATTTCGAGTCAAATTATATTAGATTTTATGAAACAGGAAAAGAAAAAGGAAAAAACGATTTTATATTCTACTCATTATATGGAAGAAGCGGAAAACATTTGTGACAAAGTAATCATGGTTCATCAAGGAATTGTGATTCAATCTGGAACACCAGAAGAAATCAAAAAAAATACAAAAACAACCAATTTAAGAGATGCATTTTTTGTTATGATTGGAGGTGCTTTAAATGCAGAATAATGTAAGGAATATATTACGAAAAGAATTAAGAGAGTTGTTTCGTGACAAAAAATCACTAGCCATGATGTTAGTAATTCCTATTTTTATTCCATTGATTATAATTGGAATGTCCTCTCTTTTTGAATCTCAGATGAAAAAGGATATCGAAGAGTATCATAAAATTGGAATGGCTTATGATATGACAGAAGAAGAGAAAAGTATAGCAAAAGAATTAAACATAGAAGTAGTAGAGGGGAGTGAAGAAGAATTAAAAGAAAAGTATGAAAAGGAAGAAATTAACTTATATGTAACTAAAAATCTAAATCATTATACCATTAACACCAACGGATCAGAAAACAGTAATTATGCTAAACAATTAGTAGAAACTTATTTTAATAGTTATAAACAATTCTTACAACAAAAGACTTTGCAAGCCCAAAATATGAATCCAAGTGATATTTTAGAGATTATAACAGTGGAAGAAAAGATAGAAGAAGAAGAAAACTTTTTTGTAAATTATGTGAAAAATTATGGATTTTTATTTATTATTATGGCAATAACAGTTTCTGCAACTTATCCTTCAACTGATACAACAGCAGGTGAAAAAGAAAGAGGAACCTTGGAAACATTACTGACTTTTCCAATTAAAAGCAAAGACATTATTTTAGGGAAATTTTTAGGTGTATCGATTTCTTCTATCATTACAGGTATGATTAGTCTAATATTATGTATGATATCCTTGATGATTGCACAAAATTTGTTTTCAATTTACGAAGGAATTAACATTATGTATGAACCATTGACAATTTGCTTTGCAGTGATAGTGATCGTGGCTTATGCCTTTTTTGTTAGTGGTCTTTGCATTGCAATTGCTAGCACATCAAAAACATTTAAAGAAGCGCAGAGTGCTTTGACACCAATTACTTTTATCTCTTTTTTTCCTGGAATGGTGGCTTTTATGATTAACCTTACCACAACCCCAGTTCTTTCTATAGTACCATTTTTAAATTATACAATGATTTTTATGGATATAACAGCTGGAAAGATTGATTTTTTAAATATTACCTTGATGTTGCTGTCAACGATTCTATACATGAGTCTGGTATTGAAATTTATTATAAAACAGTATCGATCAGAAAATGTTTTGTTTTCAAATAAGTAAAAAATTACGTAAAAACGTTGACAAAATTAGATATATCATGTAAAATATGCTCAAAGAAAAGGGGGAAAAGACATGAAGAAAAAAATAACTATGATTATATTAACAATATTAATGGTACTTTTTACCATTCAATTGAAAGTAAATGCAGCTAGTATAGACTTATCCAAATACACAAGTGAAGAATTAGCAGATACTCTTAAGGTAGAAGGGGTTACAAATGCGAATTTAGACAAATATAATATTCCTAACAGCAAAAGAGTAAATATTTATATTTTTAGAGCAGATGGTTGTCAAAACTGTAAAAATTTATACACCAACTACATTGCTACTAAATTACTTAACAGTCATGGAGATAAAATAAAAATTATAACGTATGAAATAAAATCAAATCGAATTAATTATGGACTATTAGATTCAGCAAAAGCATTATTAAAGGAACAAGCTGGTTCTTATTCAACACCTACCATATTTATTGGAAATAAAACATTTGCTGGTGATTTAGCAAGTGGAGATCCAGCAGTACCACAAAAACAAGCTGAAATAGAAAAAGCAATTGATGCTTTATATAATAGCAATGATCGATATGACATTTTAGAAGAACTTACGGGAACGAAGTTATTTACAAATAACACAACCAACATTACTTTAACAAGTGGTACAAGATTAGATCGAAATTATGTTTTAAAAACAACCGAAACAAACAACCAAAATATAGTATTACAGGAAAACTATAATTATATTATTTCTTATGATATATCTATGTATGATGAAAATGATAAGATAGTTCCATTAACCAATGGCTCTTATAAAATTAAAATTCCTGTTAATGTTAAGTATGATACTTATAAAGTAGGATATGTAAAAGATGGAAAAATTCAAGAAGAATTTGATGCTACTTATAGTAATAATACAATTGAATTTACAACAACTCATTTATCAGAATATATGATATATGGTATGAATCATAAAAAACCAGATGTTGATCAAAATGTAAATATAGATGAAGATCAAAATCAAAAAACAGAGACGATTGTAAATACAACACAAAACAATAAAAAGGTATTGAATACAAAAAAAGAAGAACAAAATCCTCAAACACTTGATGATATTGAAACTTACTTTATCGTGTTGGGATTAGGAATGGTTGTTTTTATTGCAAGCACAATCGCTATAAAAAAGAAAGAAAATTAAAGTTTATAAAAGTTCTATGTTTTTCTTAACATAGAACTTTTTAGGAGTGTTAAATGAAAAAAAAGGTAAAATCAGAAAAAGGAAAAAAGATTTTTACGGTTACTCTATGTATATCCATTATAATGATTGTATATAGTTCCATTCATATTGCCATTTGGATATGGGATAATTATAAAGCCAATCAAGAATTTCAGCAGATAGAAAAAGATGTAATAATTACACAACCAACCAGTCAAGAAGTGTTACCAGAGGAAAAAATGGTCGATGAAGGTGAAATATCGAATTTTGATCCTTATTGGAATTTGATAAAATTAGATTATTTAGAAGCAGACTTTTCTAATTTAATAAAAACGAATCAAGAAACAGTAGCATGGATTTCAGTACCAAATACAAACATAAGTTATCCTATTGTCCAACATCGTGATAATAAATATTACTTAAATCACTCCTTTGCTGGGAATCAAAATGAGGCTGGTTGGATTTTTATGGATTATCGAAATTCCATTCAAAATTTAGGTCGAAATACTATTATTTATGGACATACAAGAAAAGATGGTTCTATGTTTGGGACTCTTGAGAATATATTAAATGCCAATTGGTATGAAAAAGAAGATAATTATGCTATAAAAATGTCTACGCAAAACGAAAATAGTTTGTGGCAAGTGTTTAGTGTTTATTGTATTCCTACTACAAGTGATTACATTCAAACCGATTTTATTGATGATGTTTCATTTGAAAATTTTTTGAATAAAATCAAAGAGCGTAGTGTATATGATTTTAAAACCAATATTGGAGTGAAAAATAAAGTTCTTACATTATCAACTTGTCGTGATAAAAATGAAAGAATTGTTTTGCATGCCAAATTAATTAAAAGTAAAAAAAGGATTTAAGGATTGAAACATAGCCAAATTACTGGATAATATATTTTTATATATTTGTTTTGCATAAAATTGACAAAAATCACAAAACATGTTAAAATGAATAATGCGCTATAAAGCGAATCAAAAAGCCAACACACACTTAAGTGTTGTCTTTTTCAGTGGAAAACGAAAGCAAACAAGCCTTAACCCAAGCTTAAAAGCAAAAGTTTTCAAACAATACAAAAAGAAAAAAGGAGGAAGAAAGAATGGAAAAAGAAGAAAATATACTAGGAACTGAAAAAATAGGAAAACTAATCAAAAAATTCTCAATTCCTTGTATTATATCATTATTAGTAAACTCACTTTATAACATTGTTGACCAAATTTTCATTGGGCAAGGAGTAGGCTACTTAGGAAATGGGGCTACTAATGTTGTATTTCCACTAACCATGATATGTTTAGCGTTTTCGCTTATGTTGGGAGATGGAGCATCGAGTTATTTAAGTTTAAAATTAGGAGAAAAGAAAAAAGAAGAAGCATCAAAAGGAGTAGGAAATGGAATTACACTATCTGTTATTTTATCAATCCTTTTATGCGCTACTAGTTTGATTTTTTTACCACAGTTGTTAAATTTATTTGGTTGTACAGATAACCTAAGAGAATATGCAACACAATATGGAAAAATTATAGCGATTGGATTACCATTTATGATGATTGGAACTGCTTTGAATTCTGTTATTCGAGCAGATGGAAGTCCTAAATATGCCATGGCAACTATGGTATTAGGAGCTGTTTTAAATACAATTTTAGATCCTATTTTCATTTTTATTTTTAAAATGGGAGTAGAAGGGGCAGGAATAGCAACTATTTTTAGTCAATTTATCACATTTGTTTTAAATGTAGGATATATTAGAAAATTTAAATCAATTCAAATCAATAAAGAAAACTTTAAATTGAAATGGAATGTTGCCAAAAAAGTATCTGCATTAGGAATTAGTAGTTTTATTACACAAATGAGTTTTGTAGTAGTTATGGCATTTGAAAACAATTTGTTGGCAAAATATGGCGCAGAATCTAAATTTGGTTCAGAAATTCCAATTACGGTTCTTGGGATTGTTATGAAAATTAGCCAAATTTTAAATAGTATTATTATTGGTATTGTGGCAGGTTCTCAGCCGATTTTTGGTTTTAACTATGGAGCAAGAAAATTTGATCGAGTGAAAAGTGCACTAAAAACAGTGTTAGGGCTAAGTCTTGTGATTAGTACAATTGCTTTCATTTTATTCCAGACGATTCCAGAAGTATTAATTTCAATTTTTGGTAGTGGTGATGAAATATATATGGAATTTGCTTGTTTATCTTTCCGATGTTATTTACTATTGTGTATCTGTAATGGAATTCAAATTCCATCAGGGATCTTCTTCCAAGCAATTGGAAAAAGTATGAAAAGTGCTATTTTATCTTTATCAAGACAAATTTTGTTTTTAATACCAGCTTTAGTAATATTAGGAAAAATGTTTGGTATTATGGGAATTTTATATTCTGGAGCAGTAGCTGATGGATTAGCATTTTTAGTGGCAAGTGTATTATTGATACTAGAGTTAAAACGCTTACAACAAGCGGAAGGAAAAAGTCAAACACTAGTTGATGATACGAACACAGATAATCAATTGAAGCAACAAATTGTTATTACAATTTCTAGAGAATATGGTTCTGGTGGAAGATACATAGGAAGACTTATTGCTGACAAACTAGGGATTAAATTTTATGATAAAGATTTTGTAATAAAATTGGCAAAGGAAACTGGATTGTCAGAAGAATATATTGAAAATCATGAGCAAAAAAGGACTAATTTGGCAGGATTAAACAATGGTTATTATGTCGGATTGGATAATAGTGATGAATTATTTATCAAAGAATCTGAATTGATTCAAAAGGTAGCAAAAAAGGAATCTTGTGTTATTATTGGTAGATGTGCGGATTTTATTTTAAAGGATCAAAAAAATGTAATCAAAGTATTTGTCTATGCAAATCAAGAGAATAAAATAAAAAGAGCAGTTGAATTTTACGGATTGAATCAAACAAAAGCAGAAAAAGAAATTAAAAGAATTGATAAATTAAGAGCAAATCATTATAAACATTATACAGAAAAAGAATGGAATAACCACAAAAATTATGATATTTGTATCAATAGTGGGACATTAGGAGTAGAGAAATCAGCAGAATTAATTTGTGAATTAGTACAAAAGTAAAATACCCCGGATTATACCGAGGTATTTTTTAATTTTCTGAATTTGCTATTCCATCTGGTCCAACATATTCTGATTTACCAAATGCTAAAATCATATAGAAAATAGGTGCTAAGAAGTAAAGTCCAACAGCCCAACCAGCATCTTTTCCAAAAGATTTAGCTAACTTGTAAGCTAAAACGGCATTTAAAGCGATTGGTGCAATCCAACCAATAAATGGAATGATAGCAGCCAAAAATACGAATAGTAACCATGGTGAAAGTCCAGAAATCTTAAATAATATTACCATGTTGTAAATTGGAATGATAGATTTCCAACCTTTTTCTCCGGCTTTCGTAAACAATTTCCACATAGCTACAATTTGAACAATAGCGATAGCTAAAATGATGACGAAATACACCATTAAAGCACTCATTACTGTTGCAGTTGCTGCAGCAACTGCATTATAGTCGCTAGATGCATAATAACTAGAATAACCGTATCCCATAATGAATCCTCCTTTTATTTTTTTATGTAACTATATTTTACACCATTTTTAAAAAAAGTCAATAAAAAAACAAAAATTGACAAAAACTATAAAATTTTTAAAAAACGTTGTATTAAAAAAATTAGTTTGATATAATTTAGATAACAATATAATAACATAGTATTAGAAGGAGGAAAAAAATATGCAAGAAAATGAAACTATAAAATGCTGTTGTGGTAAAGATAAGAAAAACGAATTTATCAATCAACTTTTTTCAGAATATCAACCAATCAAAGATAATTTAATTCAAATGTTAAACGAAATCCAAGAACACTATGGATATGTTCCAATGGACGTCCAAAAAGAACTGTCTGAGTTTTTATCCATTCCAATGGCGGAAATTTATGGGGTTGTTACTTTTTATTCAAGATTTTCATTAAAACCAAAAGGAAAATATAATATATCAGTATGTTTAGGAACAGCGTGTTTTGTAAAAGGTTCCCAGAAAATAATGGATCGTCTTTTAGAAAGATTAGAAATCAAACCAGGAGAAACAACAGAAGATGGATTATTTTCCATTGAAGAAACAAGGTGTGTAGGAGCTTGTGGATTGGCACCTGTTTTTACTGTGAATGGGGAAGTATATGGAAAAGCTACGGTTCAAAAATTAGATCAAGTATTAGACGAATTAATGAATAAAAAATGATGTTTTTTGACCCTGTCCCAAAAAACACCAAAAAGGAGGATTTTTATGAAGACGATACAAGAACTACATCAAATAAGAGAGAGGAAAAGAAAAGAACTAGATTTAAGAGTAAATACAAAGTCAGATACAAGAGAAAAACATATTTTAGTATGTCAAGGAACAGGTTGTACCTCATCAAAATCACCAGAGATTTTGGAAACTTTTAAGAGATTGATTAAGGAAAACGGAATTGAAAATGTAAGGGTAATTAAAACAGGTTGTTTTGGGTTATGTGCAAAAGGCCCTATTGTTATTATTCGACCAGAAGATACTTTTTATGCTATGGTAAAACCAGAGGATTGTGAAGAAATTATTAAGACACATATAATGGAAGGAAATCAAGTCGAAAGGTTGTTGGCTAAAGATATTGATGGAACTAAAGTACATAGTTTAGATGATTTGAATTTTTATAAAAAGCAAAAGAGAATTGCTTTAAAAAATTGTGGTATGATTGATCCAGAACAGATTGATGAATATATTGCTTTTGATGGTTATTTGGCATTGGAGAAAGTAGTAACTGAAATGTCACAAGATGAAGTGATAGAAGAAATTAAGAAATCAGGTATTCGTGGTAGAGGTGGAGCAGGTTTTCCAACAGGAAAGAAGTGGGAACTGACAAAAGCGTCTGAAGGAGAACAAAAATATGTGGTTTGTAATGCCGATGAAGGAGATCCAGGGGCTTTTATGGATCGAAGTATTTTGGAAGGGGATCCACATTCTGTGTTAGAAGCAATGGAAATTGCTGGTTATTGTATAGGGGCCAATAAAGGATATATTTATGTGAGAGCAGAATATCCGATCGCTGTGAAACGTTTGCAAATTGCAATTGATCAGGCAAGAGAATATGGTATATTGGGAAAGAATATTTTTGATACGAATTTTGATTTTGATATTGAAATTAGATTAGGTGCAGGAGCTTTTGTTTGTGGGGAAGAAACTGCTTTGCTAGAATCCATAGAAGGAAAACGTGGTCAACCACGTGTTAAACCACCTTATCCTGCTACTGCTGGTTTGTGGGGGAAACCTACTTTAATTAATAATGTGGAAACCTATGCTAATATTGCTCAAATTATTTTAAAAGGAAGTGAGTGGTATTCTTCTATTGGAACAGAACATTCAAAAGGAACAAAAGTATTTGCATTAGGTGGAAATGTTAATAATATAGGACTTGTGGAGGTACCAATGGGTACAACTTTAAGGGAAATTGTTTATGACATTGGTGGTGGAATTCCAAATGGTCGAGATTTTAAAGCAGCTCAAACAGGAGGTCCTTCTGGTGGCTGTATTCCAAAAGAACATTTGGATACGCCAATTGATTATGAGTCTTTAAAAGAAATTGGTTCTATGATGGGATCAGGTGGTCTGATTGTAATGGACGATACAAAGTGTATGGTTTCTCTTGCTAAATTTTATTTAGAATTTACGGTAAGTGAGAGTTGTGGTAAATGTACGCCTTGTCGTATAGGAACCAAGAGAATGCATGAAATACTAGAAAAATTGTGCAATGGGGAAGGAACCGAATTAGATATTTATAAACTTGAAAAGTTGGCTATGAATATTCAAAAGTCAAGTATTTGTGGTTTAGGACAAAGTGCCCCTAATCCAGTTATTAGCACTTTAAAATATTTTAAAGATGAATTTAAGGAACATGCGATTGATAAGAATTGTAGAGCATTGGAATGTAAAGCTATGTCTAAAATTACAATTCGTGAAGATAAGTGCAAAGGTTGTGGCTTATGTCAAAAATCTTGCCCTGTTAATGCAATCGAAGGGGAAGCAAGAGAAAAAAGAGTGATTAACCAAGAAAAGTGTATTAAGTGTGGTACTTGTTTGGCAAGTTGTCCATTTAAGGCAATTGGAAATTAATCCTTGATATGGATTATGAGGATTGATAAAAAGGAATAACCAAGAAAGGTGAAATAGATGTCAGAAATAAAATTAGAAGATATAAAAAGTTTTTCCAAACAATACAACAGTAATCCGATGAACAAAGTAATTCAAAATGCGATTACAAATAACGGACTAGAAAAAGCCTGTTTAAATCGAGATATTTTAAAAGAAAATCAGCCTATATTTAATATAGAACTTCCAGAAGGGAAACGACTGGATCAAGAATCAAGTTGCAAATGTTGGATTTATGCTGGAATTAATATGATTAAGAAAAATATTGCAGATAATCTTAATCTAGCATTAAATGAAATAAATTTATCAGATAATTATATTGCTTTTTTTGATAAATTAGAAAAATCAAATAATTTTTATGAAACAGTCATACATGAAAAAGATGTAAGTATGCAAAATTTGAACCAATTAAATTTATTCAAATTCCCAGTTTCAGAAGGCGGATATTGGGAATGGTTTGTTACAATTGTTTGTAAATATGGAATTGTACCATTATCTTGCATGCCTAATACAGAGCCTAGTATGAAATCTATGGCAATGCAGGAGCTATATACAGAAAAAGTTAAAAAAGATGTATTAGAACTCATTAGATTGAAAGAAAAAAGTACGCCAATAGAAGAACTAGAAAATAGTAGAAACAAGTATTTACAAGAAAATTACGAAATGTTAGCTAAAATGTTGGGAGAGCCACCTGCTAATATTTGTTACGAATACAAAGATAAACAAGAAAAATATCAAAAAATTACGAATATAACGCCAATTCAGTTTAAAGACAAATACCTTACTATTTCTTTAGAAGATTTTGTTTCAATTGGTAATGTCCCAATGTATAATAAATCTTATGAAAAATACTATCGAAAAAAATATTTAGGAAATGTTTATGGTAAAAGTAGTGTAGAATTTTTGAATTTACCAATAGAAGAATTAAAAGAATTAGTAATCAAACAACTAAAAGAAGGTATACCAGTATGGCTAGCAGGTCATATTATGAAAGCAAGAGATGTTAAATCAGGTGTTTTAGATACAAGACTTTATAATTATGAACAAACCATGAATTTAAAAAGATTATCAAAAGAGGAAGCTTTAAATACGAGGGATATTTCTAGTCATCATGCTATGATATTTAGTGGTGTTAATTTAAAAGATAATAAACCAGAAAGATGGAAAATAGAAGACAGTTATGGTGATAAGAACAAAGTAAATGGGTGTTATATTATGAATGATAATTTTTTTGAAGATTTTGTCATGCTAATTGTTGTTCACAAAAAATATTTGTCAGAAAGACAATTGAAATTGTTAGAACAAGAACCGATTGATTTTCAAATTGATGATCCAATATAAAAGGAGGAGGTAAATATGAACGAGGAATTTGTAACCTTAACGATAGATGATCAAGAAGTAAAGGCAAAAAAAGGAAGCACTATTTTGCAAGCAGCAAAACAAGCAGGAATTGATATTCCAACCCTTTGTTTTTTGAAAGAAATCAACGAAGTAGGGGACTGTCGAATGTGCATTGTAGAAGTAGAGGGAAGAAGAGGTTTTGCTACATCGTGTATCCAAAAAGTAGAAGAGGGAATGGTAGTTCATACCAATACGCAAAATGTGTTAGAAGCAAGACATGTTATATTAGATTTAATTATATCCAATCATGCCAAAGATTGTTTAACTTGTACACGTTCAGGAAATTGTGAATTACAAGCTTTAGCGACTAAATTTAATATTTCTAAAGTAGAATTTGAAGGAACAAGAATGAAGCATCAAATTGATGATTTGTCACCATCAATTGTAAGAGATTTTAATAAATGTATTTTGTGTAGAAGATGTGTAGCAGTCTGTAAAAATGTACAAAAAATAGGAGCAATTGATTGTATTAATCGCGGATTTGATTCTTGTATTTCAACGGTAGGGGATCATAGTTTAAATGATGTTAATTGTACTTTTTGTGGTCAATGTATTGAAGCTTGTCCAACAGGTGCTTTGCATGAAAAAGAAACCATTGACGAGGTTTGGGTTAAATTAAAAGATCCTGACAGTTATGTGATTGTGCAAACTGCTCCTGCTGTTAGAGTGGCTTTGGGAGAAGAATTTGATATGTCAATTGGTACGAATGTAACTGGTAAAATGGTAACAGCACTTAAACGATTAGGGTTTAACAAAGTTTTTGATACCAATACAGGTGCAGATTTTACTATTATGGAAGAAGCAAATGAGTTTATTCAAAGATTTACCAACAATGAGCATCTTCCAATGATTACTTCTTGTAGTCCTGGCTGGGTAAAATATATTGAAATGAATGAGCCAGAGTTGTTGCCACATTTATCTACTTGTAAGTCACCACACCAAATGTTTGGGGCATTATTAAAAACATATTATGCCAAAAAAGAAGGAATTGATCCTAATAAAATTTATGTGGTTTCTGTTATGCCATGTATTGCTAAAAAATTTGAACGACAGAGAGAAGAAATGAAAAATGATGAACTTTGTGATGTCGATAATGTTATTACAACTCGTGAACTTTCTAGAATGATCAAACAAGCCAATATTGAATTTACCAAATTGGAAGATAGTGAATTTGATCAACCAATGGGAGAAGCAACGGGTGCAGGAGCTATTTTTGGAACAACTGGTGGCGTTATGGAAGCAGCTCTTCGTACCGCACAAGACACCTTAACAGGAGAAGATCTAGAAAAGATTAACTTTGAAGAGGTACGTGGTGGTGAAGCAATTAAAAAAGCAACGGTAAAAATTGCAGGAAAAGAAATTAAAGTTGTTGCTACAAGTGGATTGGCAAATGCAAAGCAAATCCTAGAAGAAATAAAAACGGGAAAGGCGGATTATCAATTTGTAGAAATTATGGCATGTCCTGGTGGCTGTGTTATGGGTGGTGGTCAACCAATTAAAAGTGCCAAGATTCGTTCAGAAGTTGATGTTAGAAAATTAAGAGCAGATGGTTTGTATTCTATTGATGAAAAAAGTCACATTCGAAAATCCCACCAAAATCCTGTCGTTAAAAAGATTTATGACGAGTTTTTGGAAAAACCAGGAAGCCATATAGCAGAAAAATTATTACATACAACTTATCAAAAAAGAGAAAAATATTCTATTGAAACATAAATGGAAAAAAGAAAATAAAGTCAACTCTATTGTAAATAAAGAAATGTTTTAAAAGGTAAAACGGAGAATGCATTTGCAATCTCCGTTTTTGGTATCAATTTTCTTTTCAAATTTCTTCTGCAATAAACTTTTCTGAAATGTTAGACATAGATGTCCAAAGCCGATTGTAATCTAATGCCTTACCAGTATAGGGTGTATCTTTGGACAAATAACTTTCTAACTCTTCTTTCCATGTTTTTTCTCTTCTTTTATCAAAAATTGGAATTCCTGTATGGGGAAGAGTATCTGGTAAAAGTTCAATTGTTTCTTTTCTTATATGACCATCTTGAAGTAACAGTTTGTTGATTTCGCTATAGCTATTATAAAGGATACCTCCTTCTGCGGGTTTGGCGAAAAACTGCTCAACACTCCAAGAATGGCCATTCCTTGGGTTAATGACCATCATATTATCTCGATCCCAAATAAATTCAGGAATAAGATAAGTTTCAATGAAATGATAATCAAGATATAAATGGCAATACATTCCTAATTTTAAGGAATTAGATTTGTCATATAATTCTTCTTTTACCATTTCCATATTAGGAACGACGAAGCCTTGAACAGAAGCTGGCATTCTAAAATGAGATGCCTTTTTATCCAGAACTAAATCTGGAAGCAAGTTCCCTGCAAAGAATTCTACTTTGTTTATAGGTTCTTGTAAATGCCGACAAACTTCTTCGGCAAATGATAAATGATACATAATACCAGGCATAATATACCTCCTTTAATGAATACATGTGAATGTTTACATTTGTATTATAGTATAAGATGCGTTCTTATGTCAAGTAAAAAAATATGAACTTATCGAGGATAATTTTGTAAATAACAAAAACTCATTGACAGTATAAGTTTGTTTTTATATAATAAACCTGCAAAAATAAAGACGTACATATTTAAAGAAAAAATGAGAATAATAAACAAAAGAAGGGAAGATTGTATGAGAAAAGAAGAAAAGGGAATTACACTAATAGCACTAATTATCACAATTATTGTATTATTAATTTTAGCAGGAATCAGTATGGCAACACTAACAGGAGAAAATGGAATCTTAAAAAAAGCAGATAAAGCAAGAGAAACTACCAATGAAGCAGGAGCCAAAGAAAAAGTGCAAATAGCAGTAATGGGAAGCTTTGGAACAGAAAGAAAAATTGATATTGATACATTAAATCAACAGTTAAACAAAGTAGAAGGAATAGACAAAGAAAATTCAAATCTTCCGATTGAAAATTTACCAGCAACAGTAATTGTGGATCATTACAATGTGAAGATAGAGGAAAATGGGGTTGTTACGATAGAAGGAGAAAAAAGAGAAACATTACCATCAACAGCAGATACAAAGCCATTTTTACCAGAAGGAGCAGAAAAAATAGAAGATACCGATTTGGATACAGGGTTAGTTATAAAAGATAAGAATGAGAATGAATGGGTATGGGTAGAAGTGCCAAAATCAATCTATACCAATACGGCTTATAACGCAGGAAGCGCGCCAACTAGTTCAGAAGATTATGGAAAAATAGAAAGTGTGATGCAAAGTTATGCAAGTGCTTATCGAAAAAGTGGTTATTCGGATACTTTTTATTCAGTAGGTCAACATGGATTTGAAAGCGCAACAGAATACAATAACCATAAGAACGCCATGTTAAAAAGTGTTTATGAAAAGGGTGGATTCTATGTAGGAAGATATGAAACTGGAACAGCAACACCAAGATTTTCAGCTTTAGATACTTTAGAAACACCAGTAATCCAAAGAGATGCTTATCCCTATACTTTTATTACATGTAGTCAATCTCAATCCAAAGCAAAAGAATTTTCTACAGGAGGAAAACAAGCAAGTTTATTGTTTGGAATTCAATGGGATTTGATACTAAAATATATAGAAGTAAAAGGAGCAAAAACACCATCTGAGTTAAAAACTAATTCAAGTAGTTGGGGGAATTATAGCAATATCACATTTGAAATAACACGAGGACAGTATTCAACAGCTCCCAGTACTTCTGGTTCTTGGAAATTAGTAAGTGAAATAGAACGCTATGTAAAACCAGCTTCTGCTGTTTTATTAACAACAGGAGCAACAGAGAAAAATAGTGTACTTGAAATTTATGATTTAGCAGGGAATTTATATGAATGGACATTAGAAAAAACACCAGATACTCAGAAACCATGTACTTTTAGAGGAGGATTTTATTTTTATACAGGCTCTGGAAGTCCTGCTTCCAGTCGTTATAACTATGCTATTTCCCATAATGGAGATGGTGTTGGTTTCCGAGTTACTTTGTGGTAAATAATAATACTGTATCGAATTGCTAAGAAATAAAATAATGACAAAAATTAAAGAAATCTATTGCAAAATCAAGAAAAATATAGTATATTTTTCGAAGAGGTGCAAAAAATGACAAAAAAAGAAAAAAACCAACAAATAAATACGAAAAATGTCACAGTTCAACCAACTGTTGTTTTTGCATTTGAATTATATTTTAATACGGATTAAATAGAAAGATATTGATTTTTATAAAATTAATATCTTTTTTGAAAATTCGTTGAAAATAAAAGGAGGAATAAAAATGGAGCAAGAAAAACTATTATTTGATGTACACGAAAAACCAAAACTAAGCAAATGGATTATTTTAGCAATTCAACATGTTTTTGCCATGTTTGGAGCAACTATTTTGGTACCGATTTTAGTAAATAGTTCTGCGGGAGAAACGGTACTTACCATACCAGTAGCATTAGTCTCATCAGGAATCGGAACACTCATTTATATTTTATGTACAAAAGGAAAATCACCTGTGTATTTAGGGAGTTCGTTTGCTTTTATTGCACCATTGGTAGCAGGATTTCTAAAAGGTGGAACAGCAGGAGCCATGACAGGAATCATGGCAGTAGGATTTATTTATATCATATTTGCCATGCTCATTAAACTAATTGGAAAAAATTGGATTACTCAATTATTACCACCGATTGTAATCGGTCCCATGATTATGATTATTGGATTAGGATTAGCACCAAGTGCCATTACACAAATTGGACTAGGAACAGGAACGGAAGTTGAATGGAGAGGAGTAGCAGTTGCTCTTATTACTTTTTTGACAACAGCAATTGTTATGGTAAAAGGAAAAGGTTTTATAAAAATTATTCCATTTTTAATTGGGATTTTAACAGGATATCTTTCCGCTATTTGTTTTGGGCTAGTTGATTTTTCACCAGTGGCCGAAGCCTCATTTTTTAGTTTGCCAAACTTCATGATACCATTTGTAAATTACACACCGAATTTGACAGCATTACTAACGATTGCACCAATTGCTTTTGTAACTATGTGTGAACATATTGGAGATCATACTGCGTTGAGTACAATCATCGGAAAAGACTTATTAAAAAATCCTGGATTAGACAAAACTTTATTAGGAGATGGTATTGCTACTTTTGTAGCAGGATTTTTGGGAGGACCTGCTAATACCACTTATGGAGAAAACACATCTGTGGTAGGAATGACAAAAATAGCATCTGTTTGGGTGATAGGATTAGCTGGAATTTTTGCAATCTGCCTAGGATTTTTAGGAAAGTTCACAGCTCTTGTATCAACTATTCCCAATGCCGTATTAGGTGGTGTTTCCTTATTGTTATATGGTTTTATTGCAGTGAATGGATTAAAAGTATTAATTCAAAACCAGATTGATTTTAGTCAATCCAAAAATGTGGTAGTTGCTTCTACTATGCTTGTTTTAGGATTAGGTGGTGCAACAATTTCCTTTGTTTCTGGCGATTTATCAATAACCATATCAGGAATGAGTTTATCAGCTATCATAGGAATTTTATTAAATTTATGCTTTCCAGCAGAAAAAGAACAAACACAAAAAGATGAAAATCAACCATTAGTAAAAAAACCAGAATCAGCTATGGTTCAAGTAAAAGAACAAGAAAAATCACTACAAGTTGTAAAAGAAGAAACATCAAATGTTAAAAAAATTGAAATGAAAGAAGGTAACAAAGATATGAAAGCAATTGTTTTAGAAAATCCATTGATTAAACATAAATTATCGATCATAAGAAATAAAAATACAGGAACCAAAGAATTTAGAGAAATTATTGGAGAAATAGCAACATTTTTATGCTATGAAGCGATGAAAGACGCTACATTAAAAGAAGTAGAAATTGAAACACCAATGGAAAAAACAAAAGCAGAAATTTTAGATGAAAATCAATATGCTTTTGTGCCTATTTTAAGAGCAGGAACAGGTATGTTAGACGGATTATTAAAAACCATACCAAATGCTAAAATAGGACATGTTGGATTGTATCGTGATGAAGAAACTTTAAAACCAGTTCGTTATTATTATAAAATGCCAAAAGATATTGCAAATAGAGAAGTAATTGTATTAGATCCCATGCTTGCAACAGGAGGTTCTGCAACAGATACCATTACCATGTTAAAAGAAGATGGTGTGAAAAAAATCAAATTTTTATGCATTCTTTCTGCACCAGAAGGAATTCAAAAACTAGAACAACAACACCCAGATGTGCAAATCTATACAGCATCAATTGATGAAAAATTAAATGATATTGGTTATATTGTTCCAGGACTAGGTGATGCAGGTGATCGAATTTTTGGAACCAAATAACTCTTAACATTTACCATCGAAAAGCGAAACAAAAATTTTGGAAAAAAGATTATAAAAAGAAAAAACCAAGATGTAATGATAAAATAAAAGGATTTTCTATGCTATCATTATATCTTGGTTAAAATTATTTGTAATTTGTTAACTATCTACAGTTGTTGTTATTTTGTTTTTCATTATTATTGTTGTTTTGATTATTTCTATTATTATTTTGATTGTTGTTTTTGTTTTCTTTATTTTTCTTTGACATGAAAAGCACCTCCATTCAATTTTCAATATTATTTTTGCCGATCAATCAAAAAAATATACCAAGATAGATTTGTCTTTTTTTTACATTTGCGATATAATGGGAGAAAAATAAAAGTAACTTATCATTCATAAAAGAATATAATAAGCGAAAGGAATGAAAAATATGAAATTTCAAAACAAAAAATGGGAAGAATTTAATGAATACATAAAATTTAGAAAAGTGGCAATTATAGGATTAGGTGTGAGTAATTTGCCATTACTTGATTACTTATATGAAAAAAAAGCGAAAGTTACTGTATTTGATGAGAGAAATATAGAGCAAATCCCAAAGCATGGAATGGATAAAATAGAATCCTATCATTTTGGATTTTATTTAGGAAAGAATTGTTTAGAAAATTTAAACGGTTTTGACATTATTTTCCGTTCACCAAGTTGCTTGCCAACGAGAGAGGAATTACAAAAAGAAGAAGAGAGAGGTGCTATTTTAACAACTGAAATAGAAATGCTAATGAAAATGTGTCCTTGTAAAATGATCGGTGTTACAGGGAGTGATGGAAAAACAACTACGACAAGCTTAATCCATAGTATTTTACAAAAGGCTGGTTATCGTACTTTTTTAGGTGGAAATATAGGAACACCATTATTTACAAAGCTTTCAGAAATGACGCCAGAAGATATTGTAGTTTTAGAATTAAGTAGTTTTCAACTAATGGGAATGGAAGTTAGTCCAGATATTGCAGTTATTACTAATATAACACCAAATCATTTAAATATTCATAAAGATTACGAAGAATATATAGAAGCAAAGAAAAATATATTCCGATATCAAAATGAAAAAGGAATTCTTGTTTTAAATTATGATAATGAAATTACCAAAAAATGTGAAAAGGAGGCAAAAGGAAAAGTGGTTTTCTTTAGCCATAAAGAAAAACTAGAAAATGGATTTATTGTCGATGATAAAGTGATAAAGGAATGCGAAGATCGAATTCGAAAGCATATCATGAGTTGTGAGGACACTGTTTTAAGAGGGGAACACAATTTAGAAAATATAGCAACTGCAATGGCTACTACAAAAACATTAGTTCCTATTGAAAAAGCCATAGAAGCAATCAAGCAATTTAAACCAGTTGAACATCGAATTGAGTTCGTTGACGAAATCGATCAAGTAAAATGGTACAACGATTCTTCTAGTTCTTCTCCTACAAGAACTTTATCAGGATTAAATGCTTTTGATGAAGAGATTGTTTTAATTGCTGGTGGTTATGATAAAAATTTAGATTATCAGCCATTGGCTAAACCAATTGCGAGTAAAGTCAAGACATTATTACTAATAGGTCAGACTTCAGGGAAAATCTTTGATGTGGTAAAAGAAGAATTGGAAAATCAAAAGAAAAATTTAGATATTTATATGTGTGAAAGTTTAGAACAAACTGTTACCTTAGCCAGAAAAGTAGCAAAACCAGGAAATGTTGTTCTATTTTCCCCTGCAAGTGCAAGTTTTGACATGTTTAAGGATTTTGCTGATCGTGGTAATCAGTTTAAAGATTTGGTACACAAAATAAAATTGAGAAAGGATTAAATTCCTTTCTTTTTCTTATTATTAACACAGTTTTTCTATTTCTACATATAATATACAAACAATTAAGGGAGGTTATGATATGTATCATGAAACTTATGAAGAATACATAAGAAGTATTTTAGGTTATCCAAATTATCAAAATAATAATATGGTTGAAAATAATTACCCAATCATGCCAACAACTTATCAAAATCAGGAACAAAATATGGAATTAGAAACTTGCTACCCAGAAATTTATAAAGTAGTATATCCTATGGTAAACAAAGCTTGCATCACAAATACCAAACCAATAACACCAGAATTAATAGATGATTTAACCAATGAGATTTATTTATCCATAGAAAATGATAATGAAATCAATGTTAATATTAATTTAACCAATGAAGTTGCTAATCATGTAAGTATTGAAAATAGATCAAAAGCTTCTAGTGTAGCAACGACTAATTCTGATAAAATAGAAAAGACAAGAGAAAATAGGGGAGAAGACAGGCAATTTAGAAACAGAGGATTACAAGACTTAATTCGAATTTTATTAATTCGAGAATTACTTGGAAGACCAGGGAATCGTCCACCACGTCCTCATTTTCCGCCAAACAGACCACCAATGCGACCACCATTTCCAGGAGGACCAAGGCCACCAATCATGCCACGTTATCAAGAGTTTTCTGAATTCTATGAAGAATAAAAATTTCATAATATAGTACTTTTTGAGAAAGATATCGTATTTTTTTGAAAAATTTTCCACTTTTCGACAAATTTTCTCGAATAAAACTGCAAAAAAACGGAAAAACTAATTTTGAGAAAAAATTGAAAGGTGGTAAATATGAAAGTAAAAGATTGTATGTGTACAGAAGTATGTTCCGTAAAGCCAGAAACAAACTTAAATCAAGTCGCAAAATTAATGAGTGAAAAACATGTAGGTTGTATTCCTGTTTGTGATGAAAATAATTGTATTTGTGGAATTGTAACAGATCGAGATATTTTACTTCGTGCAGTGGCTTGTGAAAAAGATATCAATACTTGTCAAGTAAGTGATATTATGACTTGCAATGTGTGTACTTGTAAAGAAGATGACGAAATGACAAATGCTCAAAGTAAGATGTCACAAAATCAAATCAGAAGATTACCAGTATGTGATCAAAACAATAAGGTAATTGGAATTTTGACCTTGGGAAATTTAGCACAAAATGAAAGGGAATTAGGAATTCAAGAAGTATGTACAACAATAGAAGGAATTTGCAATTGCAACGAGCACAAAAATGCTGAATAGAAAATAAAAAGTAAGGAACGGATAAATTGCCGTTCTTTTACATATAATAAGATAGGGAGGAAGGTTATGATAATTGATGTGTCATATTGGACAAGAGTGTTAAAAAATATTTTATATGTGATATTACTATTATTAGGATTGTATATAGCATTAAAGCTATCCCTATTTTATATGCCATTTTTAGTGGCTTTTATCATATCTCTTATGATAGAGCCAGCTATTAAATTTATGATGGCAAAAACGAAATTAACAAGAAGAACGAGTTCAATTATCATATTTCTAATAGTATCGGCTATTATTTTAGGAAGTCTTACATGGATTTTAATCACACTTTTTTCTGAATCATCTAGTTTATTACAAGGAATGAATGACTATTT
Source organism: Clostridia bacterium (assembly GCA_022791675.1). GTDB lineage: Bacteria > Bacillota > Clostridia > TANB77 > CAG-508 > CAG-269. The sequence goes on from JAAVZN010000002.1 coordinate 38,966, forward strand.
TGATAAAGCTTACATACAATTCCAAGGACTAATGGACAGCTTTCAATTTGACAAAATACATTTATCAGATGAAGTATTAAATGTTATTCAAAGTTCTACAGGAGATTTACTAGAAACAGCTTCTAATTGGCTAAGAAGTTCTCTAACAGGATTAATTAACTTAGTAACTAGTTTGCCATCAATTGCTATTTGTGTTGGAATCTCTGTTGTAGCTCTATACTTTATCTGTGTTGATAAAATTTATATTTTAGACCAAGTCGAACACCATCTTCCTAAAGTATGGGTACGAAAAATAGGGAGACATTTAAAAGATTTGATTCACACATTAGGAGGCTATTTAAAAGCAGAAGCAATGTTAGTTCTAGTATCATTTATGATCTCTTTAATTGGATTATATATTTTACAATTTACAGGATTTAACATACAATATCCATTATTAATTGCATTGTTTATAGGTTTTGTTGATGCACTTCCTATTTTGGGATCAGGCACTGTTATGATTCCTTGGGCAATAATTTGTGCAATTAATGGAGATTTAAACTTAGGAATAGCTATTGTTATATTACTTATTATCATGTCAATTGCTAGACAAATATTAGAACCTAAATTGGTTAGCAAAAATATTGGAGTTCACCCAATTTTTACACTGATTGCTATGTACACAGGATTTAAAGTGATCGGCATTATGGGATTATTAATTGGACCAATTGTATTGATTATTTTCAAAAATATTTTTGCAAGTTTAATTGATCAAGGAGTATTTAAAACAATTTTTGATCGAAAATGATAAGTGTGCGATTGGGGACGGTTCTTTTTGCACATTTTTGTGCAAAAAGAACCGTCCCCGATCGCACCTATTTTATTCCCATTCAATGGTTGCTGGTGGTTTTGAAGTAATGTCATAAACGACTCTATTTACATGATTAACTTCATTTACAATTCTGGAAGATACTTTTTCTAATATGTCATAAGGGATTTTGCTCCATATTCCTGTCATAAAATCTGTTGTTTCAACAGCACGTAAGGCTATGGTATAATCATAGGTTCTTTCATCACCCATAACACCAACTGATTTTAAATTGGTTAAAACAGCAAAGTATTGATTAATACTTTTGTGTAATCCAGCTTTTGCAATTTCTTCACGAAAGATACTGTCTGCATCTTTTAATATGGTTAGTTTGTCATCGGTAATGTCTCCGATTACTCGAATTGCTAGTCCAGGTCCTGGGAATGGTTGACGATATACTAAGTTTTCAGGTATACCTAATTCTAATCCTGTTTTTCTGACTTCATCTTTAAATAAGTCTCTTAATGGTTCTACAATTTCTTTAAAGTCTACATAGTCAGGTAGTCCTCCAACATTGTGATGACTTTTGATAACAGAACTTTTTCCTAGACCACTTTCAATCACATCAGGGTATATGGTTCCTTGTACTAAAAAGTCAACACTTCCAAGCTTTTTGGCTTCTTCTTCAAAGACACGAATAAATTCTTCTCCAATGATTTTTCTTTTTTTCTCTGGATCCGTGACGCCAGCCAATTTTTCTAAAAATCTTTCTTTTGCATTCACTCGAATTAGATTGATGTCAAATTGGTTTCGAAAGATTTCTTCGACTTCGTCTCCTTCGTTTTTACGTAAAAGACCATGGTCAACAAAAATACAGGTTAAGTTTTTGCCAATTGCTTTGGAAAGTAAAATAGCTGAAACAGAAGAGTCGACTCCTCCAGATAAGGCACATAGTGCTTTTCCATTTCCTATTTTTTCTTTTAATTTTTGTATGCTTTCTTGTGCGAAAGAAGAAATAATCCAGTCACCTGTACAATGACAGATGTTAAACAAGAAATTTTTGATTACTTGAATTCCATTAATAGAGTGATTTACTTCTGGGTGGAATTGAATACCATATAATTTTTTTTCTGGATTTTCCATACCTGCATTGGGACAAGATGGGGTAGAGGAAATCTTTCTAAATCCTTCTGGGACAGTTTCTACATAATCAGTATGACTCATTAGAAAGCCATTTGTTGATTCAAATCCTTGTAAAAGTAAGGAAGTATTATCAATCGAAACTTCCGTGGTTCCATATTCTCTTTTATTTGCACTTAACACATTTCCACCTAATGTAAGAGCCATTAGTTGCATACCATAACAAATTCCAAGAATAGGAATGCCTAATTCAAAAATTTCTTTTTTACATTTTGGCGCATCTTTTCCATATACACTGGCAGGACCTCCTGTAAAAATAATTCCTTTTGGATTTTTTTCTTTGATTTTTTCAATGGATATATCATAAGGCACGACTTCTGAATAGACATTACATTCTCTTACTCTTCTTGCAATTAGTTGATTGTATTGTCCTCCAAAGTCTAGGATTAAAATTAATTCATTTTTCACTTGTTTTACCTCCGATTATAAATTTGTTTTATTTTATCATAATAGGGAAGAAAAGTAAAGATTTTTGCTTTTTACTTTATTTTTTCTGTAAACTTATTGATTGAAAAAGAAAGAAGAAAAAAATTCATGAATTAAAGTAAGAAAAAATAGATAATCATAAAGTGGGGTATAATAGGAATTATAGTACCCCACTTGTTGGAATGTAGCTTTCATCTGGTGGATAAACAAATTCATCATTTGGCTTATTTACTTTTTTCATTTCTGTTACTTTAACAATAGGCATGTCACCATGATAGTTGCCTTTCGTGATTTTACCAGTTATCTCTACCCAAGAACCATCTTCAAAATTCTTAGCATTTTCATGTTCGCACAAAAAACCAACCACAACAGATTGAAAATCAGAAGACACAATCATATTTCTAGCCAAAACAAATTGAGTTTCAGTCAAATCCATAACACGATAAACATATCCAATAAAGTTAATTTGAATTCCTACATAATCGTCTATATTTTCGTGAACCGTTTTTAATATCGTTGAATAATTTGTTGTGGTTAATTTTGTAACTTTATTTTGCGGTAAACAAGAAGAAACTTTAGGGGAATTACTTGCTCCTTGAAAAACTCTAAAACTAACAATTCCAACAATCATAATTACTAAGATGACAACTCCAATAAAAAAATTCTTAAAAGTCTTACTACCATTAATTTTAATATTATAGATAAACATAAAAATCTCCTTTAAAAATGTATTTTACTTGAATTTATGTAAGAAGATGAAAAATATTCATGAAATTTTACCAAAATACCTTGCTAAAAAGCAATTTTAATGATATAGTATCAAAGGAAAAAAACGTAAGAAGGGATTGAAAACAAAAAATGAGTATCTTAAACAAAATATTCAAGTCATATAGTGAAAAAGAAGTAAAGAGAGTTATGCCATTAGTAGAGCAAATCAATGGCTTAGAAGCAAAAATGTCAGCTTTAAGTGACAGTGAATTAAGAGGAAAAACAGAGGAATTTAAAAAACAATTACAAGATGGAAAAACATTAGATGATTTATTACCAGAAGCTTTTGCAGTTGTTCGTGAAGCTTCCAAAAGAGTATTAGGAATGAGACACTTTGATGTACAATTAATTGGTGGAATCATTTTGCATCAAGGAAGAATTGCTGAAATGAAAACAGGTGAAGGTAAAACTTTAGTTGCAACTTTACCAGTTTACTTAAATGCCTTAGAAGGAAAAGGTGTACATGTTATTACAGTCAATGACTATTTGGCAAAAAGAGATAGTGAATGGATGGGGAAATTATACAAATTTTTAGGACTAAGTGTTGGTCTAGTTATTGCAGGAATGGAACCACAAGAAAAACAAGAAGCTTACAATGCTGATGTAACTTATGGAACCAATAATGAATTTGGATTTGATTACTTAAGAGATAACATGGTTATTTACAAAAATCAATTAGTACAAAGAGGATTACATTATGCGATTGTCGATGAAATCGATAGTATTTTAATTGACGAAGCACGTACCCCTTTGATCATATCAGGTAGAGCAAACGAATCTTCTGACTTATACAAAAAAGCAAATGACTTTGTAAGAAGATTAACTCCAAAAGTAATTGTAGAAGAAGATATCAAAGATTATGATCAAGCAGAAGACAATGAAAAATATGACTACATCATTGACTTAAAGGCAAAATCAGCATCATTAACAGAAAAAGGAATTAAAAAAGCAGAAGATGCCTTCCATCTAGAAAATTTTAATGATTTAGATAATTCTACCTTAGTGCATCACGTAAATCAAGCTTTACGTGCTCATGGTGTTATGAAAAAAGATATTGACTATATTGTAAAAGATGGAGAAGTATTAATTGTAGACGAATTTACAGGTCGTATTATGTATGGAAGAAGATACAACAATGGATTACACCAAGCAATTGAAGCGAAAGAAAATGTAAAAATTGCTGATGAATCTAAGACTTTAGCAACTATTACATTCCAAAACTTCTTTAGAATGTATGATAAATTATCTGGTATGACAGGTACTGCTATGACAGAGGCTGG
>JAAVZN010000132.1 GCA_022791675.1 Clostridia bacterium
ATATATAGAAGAATATAAAATTTTTATAAAAATGTACCATTTAATAAAATTTTCGTGTTCTTATAGTATAGAGGGGAGATGAATTTGAAAAATAATAAAAATTAAAGTATTAGGATTTTACAAAAGTAATTTCAGACAAAAAGAAATAATTAGTATTTCTTTTTGCCAGATTGTTGACAAAGTCTAGAAATTTTCTAGGCTTTGTTTAATATAAAAGAAAAATTATAAATTTGACTTGTAAAATTGGTAAAATATGTTAATGGCTTCATAAGTTTGGACTTTTGTGGACTATTATCCCTTATCTTTGTTAGCTTTTTTGCTATATTTTTCATGTTTTGTGCAACACAAATTAGCCATGTATAATAATTATATCATACGAATAGAAAAAACACAGAAATTTTAAGAAAAATCTGTGTTTTTTAGTTCTTTTGGGTTAATTTCAAGAACGTATTCTTATTGTAATATATTTTTCGACTGTTAGCAAAGTTTTTTATACTTTGTCAACAATCTGAATAAGATAAAGCATTTTTGCTCTATCTTATTTCATTTTTACCACAAAGTTGAACGAAATCCCACACTATATTGGCGAGCACTTACGTTATTATTGTGTATATACATTCGTTTTGAAGCACTTTGGTTCGGAGGTTGATTCAAACTCGAACCACCTCTAACAATAATAGGATTTAGATCCGATTGGTCTGACTCTAATGTAATTTCTTCTATATTTCCTGCCAAATCATAAATTCCCAATACACAATTTCGATCACTTGCCCCTGTTGTTAATACGACACTTGAATTGGCTGGTTTTGAATAGCTACTTGCTGTTTTCCACGTTTGTGTTTCATCTGATAAAAGCATATATTGTCCTCTACTAATGTTAAATGATGTTTTATAATAATTCCCCCAAGAAGTTGAATCATTTAATAACATTGCTTGTGTTTTAGCTTTTTTGATTTCTAAGTATTTTAAAACTAAATCCCATTGAATTCCAAACATAATACTACCAGTTCTACCTCCTACTGATAGTTTTTGTGATAATACTCTTGCTTCTGTACCATTTACCAAATTATACAAATACATATCTCTTTTTATCATAGGTGTTGTCATTTCACCTACTTGAAATCTTGCTTTATTCGTTCCTGTTTCATATTTTCCGATATAAAATCCTCCATTTTCAAATACACTTTTTAACATACTATTTTTATGATTGTTATATTCAGTTGCATCTGTAAATCCATGTTGATATATTGAACCAAATGTATCTGTATAACCACTTTGTCGATAAGCACTCGCATAACTCTTCATTGCATTTTCAATTGCGGTATAATTCGTACTAGTTGTTCCAGATGGATAGATTGATTTTGGTACTTCTATCCATACCCATTCGTTTCCATTGCTGTCTTTGATCGATAATCCTGTCTCAATATTTGGATTCGTTACCGTTGCTCCTGGTGGTAAAAACGGTTTTGTATTTGAAGTTGATGGTAAAGTTGGTGTTGCGGTTCCACTTTTTTCCATTGTGTTTCCTACTTTGTCTGTAACCACTACTTTTAATGTATAAGTATTTCCATACGACAATCCTGTGAAAGTATAATGATTCGTTGTTGTTGTTGCTTTTAATGTACTTCCCAAATAATATTTGTAATTAGCGATTCCACTTTGGCTATCACTTGCACTTACTGTTAATTTAGCACTATTATAAGTTACACTTCCTACACTTGCTGTAACACTTGGTGGTGTTCGATCAATATTACTTACATTTCCTGTTGTGTATCCACCTACTTGTCCTGTACTATCTTTTACTCTCGCATAAATAGCCCCATTGTTAGTCATGGTAATCGCACTAGAATAATTGCTCCATGTACTTCCATTGGTTGAATATTGCAACGTATAGCCTGAGCCTGCTGTTGTTTTAATCGTTACCGTTACATTTCCTTTCGTCCAAGTCGTTGGGCTATAACTAAAAGTTGTGTTTGATGTGCTTAAATTTGGCACACTTCCCGTTTTTCCTGTTACTGTACTAGTTATTATTTCATTTCCTGCATTGTCTACCGCC
>JAAVZN010000092.1 GCA_022791675.1 Clostridia bacterium
ATACTTAACACCAAAAGAAAAACGAGCTGAACTGGAAGTATTTGGAATGATCAATTGTGTAGCTTAATTATATATATTAATTTTTATATATTTTTGTTTCACATCATTGACACTTATACACAAAACGGCATTCTTTTTGTATTTTTCTATTTACAAATGTAAAAAAATGTTGTATAATAGGAAAAATAAATCACAGGAGAAGATGTAACAAGAACATCTATTTTTTATATTTTTGAAAGGAGAAACAAAAATGGCAAAAATATTAGAAGATATCTCAAGAACATTTAACGAATACTTATTACTACCAAATTTAACAGACGAAAGATGCATACCAACCAATGTATCTTTAAGAACACCATTAGTTAAATACAAAAAAGGGGAAGAACCAAAATACTATGCTAATGTACCAATGGTATCTGCTATTATGCAATCTGTATCAGGAGAACAAATGGGAATTGCACTTGCAAGAGAAGGAGGAGTAGCTTTCATTTATGGCTCTCAATCCATTGAATCACAAGCACAGATGGTAAGACATGTAAAAAAACATAAAGCAGGATTTGTTATTAGTGATTCCAATGTAAAATCTGGAACAACATTAAGAGAAGTAATAGACTTAGTCCAAGAAACTGGTCATTCAACTGTCATTGTAACAGAAGATGGGACGGCAAGAGGGAAATTTGTAGGATTAGTAACAGATAAAGACTATAGAATTTCAAGAGACAATTTTGATGAGCCAATTGACAAATTCATGACACCAAAAGACAAAGTTGTATGGGCAGAGGAAGGAATTAGTTTATCAGAAGCAAACGATTTAATTTGGGAGAAAAAAATAGCATGTTTACCAATTTTAGATCAAGAAGAAAAACTAAAATATTTAGTATTTAGAAGAGATTATGAAGAAAGAAAAAATAACCCAGACTCTTTATTAGATGAAAACAAAAGGTATATTGTAGGAGCAGGAGTAAATACAAGGGATTATGAAGAAAGAATACCAGCTTTAGTAGAAGCGGGAGTAGATTTGATTTGTATGGATTCTTCTGATGGATATTCCATCTGGCAAAAAAACACAATAGACTTTGTAAGACAAAAATATGGAGACCGTGTAAAAATAGGAGCTGGAAATGTAGTAGATCGTGAAGGATTTATGTATTTAGCAAAAGCAGGAGCAGATTTTATTAAAATTGGTGTCGGTGGAGGATCCATTTGTATCACACGTGAAACCAAAGGGATAGGAAGAGGAAACGCTTCCGCTTTAATTGATGTAGCTTCCGCACGTGATGAATATTTTGAAGAAACAGGAGTCTATATTCCATTATGTATTGATGGAGGAATTGTACACGATTATCATATAACCATTGCATTAGCATTAGGAGCAGACTTTGTTATGATGGGAAGATATTTTGCAAGATTTGATGAAAGTCCTACAAGAATAATCAAAAAAGGAAATGCTTTTGTGAAAGAATATTGGGGTGAAGGATCAAATCGTGCTAGAAATTGGCAAAGATATGATATGGGAGGAGCCAAAAAACTTTCTTTTGAAGAAGGAGTTGACTCTTATATTCCTTATGCTGGTAGCTTAAAAGATAATTTGGCAATTACCATTGCTAAGATTAAATCAACTATGTGTAATTGTGGTTGTATTACGATTCCAGAATTCCACGAAAAAGCAAGATTAACACTAGTGTCTGATATTAGTATTACAGAAGGTGGAGCACATGATGTTATTTTAAAAGAAATTGATAATCAATATAAATAAATAACTAATTTTTAGAAAGTGAACTTTGTATAAACAAGGTTCATTTTTTGATAGGAAATTTTTTATAAAACTTGATTATATCACAAATAAATGATAGAATGAGGAAGAATAAAAGGAAAAAAGAAAGGATATAGAGAAATGATTATAAGCTTTGATATTTGGGATACGATCATAAAAAGAAAATGTCACCCAGAAGAAACAAAATTGCATACAGCCCAATACATTGTATTAAAATATGAAAATCAATTAAAAGAAAAATATAAAAATATATATGAAATATTAAAATTAAGAGATAGCATAGAAGCAGAAGAATGCAAAAGAAATAAAGAAGAAGGACAAGACGATGAATGTCGAATTTTAGATGTATTCCAAAAATTACAAAAAGAAATCATGAAAGAAACAATAGAAGACATATCACAAGAGTTATTAAGAGAAGAGATTGAACAAGAAAAAAGAGTGATTTATATCAATCCAGAAATTTTGCCAATTTTTGAAAAATACAAAGACTTAAAAAAATATTGTATATCAGACTTTTATATGGGAGAAGAATCCTTAAAAGAATTACTAGATTCTTTAGCATTACCAGTAAAATTTGAAAAAATATATAGCTCAGCAGATTATTTAATGAATAAAAGGACAGGAAATTTATTTAAGAAAGCAGAAGAAGAAATTGGAATTACACCAAAAGAACATATTCATGTTGGAGATAATCCATTTTCCGACATTGAAATGGCTCAAAGTTTAGGAATGGAAACAATAAAAACAACAAAAACAGAATTCGATTTTGTTCCAGAACCAGGAAGAAAGTTTGCATTTGATTTAACAACAGTAAAAAAAGAGGACAAACTATACAATTGTGGAGTAGATTTAGCGCCAATATTATATTTTTTTGTATATAATATTGTAGAACATGCAATTAAAAACAAAATATCAAAAGTATATTATTTAACAAGAGAAGGCGAAACTTTTATTAAAATTCATGAATTAATCAAAAAGAACAATCCATTTGGTGTAAAAATACCAGAATGTGATACACTAGAAGTTAGCCGAATGGCAACATTTTCTGCTTCCTTAAAAGAATTTTCCATTCCAGAATTATTACGATTGTGGTCACAATATAGGAAACAAAGTATGAAAGCACTATTTAAAACATTAGCAATTGATATACAACCATATCAAAAATTCATGGAAAAATATGAAATAGAAATAGAAGAAGATATTTTGGATCCATGGTTTGATATGAAAGTTCAAAAATTATGTGCCGATCAAGAATTTACAGATAAAATTAACACAGAATTAAAAAGAAAAAAACAAGAATTATTTGAATACTTTGAAAAGAAAAAAGGAATTACCAATGACAATGAGCCAATGTTTGTTGTAGATATTGGTTGGAGGGGAACCATACAAGATAATTTAGCGAATATTTTTACCAACAAAAAAATAGAGGGATATTATTTAACACTATATGATTTTTATAATTTGCAACCAGAAAATGTTTCTAAAATAAGTTTTATTAATGATCCTACCATACGTGACAATGAAGTTTCTACTATGATTACTTTATTAGAATGGATTTATAATCCAGGAACAGCAAGTGTTGTAGAATATAAACAAGGAGAAGCAATTCGAAAAGCAAAAACAGAAGAATTAGAAGTGGTAAAGAAATACATTAAGCCATTACAAGAAGGAATGTTAGCAGGAGCAGAAGAAATCAATGAATCAATGAAATACCACCCTTATGAAGCACAAGAAACCAAAAAATATGTTTATGATAGAATCAGAAAGATAAAAACCAATCCAAGCAAAGAATTACTTGAGGCATATTATCGTATGGTATTTAATGATACTTTTGGAGTGGCAGAATATGTGGAAAAGAAAGGCAAGTTATCGACCATAGAAAAATTAAATATTTTCAAATGTAGAAAAATACTTAGGAATGAAATGTGGAAAGAAGCTTTTATCAGATACAATAATATGGAATACATGAATGTAATATTAAAAGTGAAATCAAGCATTAGAAAAAGATTAGGAAAGGGATAAATTCATGGAACAGTATGTCTTATTATATGGGGATAAAAAACCAGAAGATAATATATGTATCACGAATATGTTTCAAAATGCAGAGCCCATTCATTTAGGGTGGACAGACTTGGATTTCAATTACAATAAAAAAATCATAGAAAAACATATAAAAGAAGGAACCAAACAACTTATTTTTTCTGGCTTAGAAATTGGATGGGACAAGCTAATCAAAGACATAAAAGAAAAAAATCCAGAAATAAAAATAAAAGTTATTTGTAATACACAAGATAGTCTATTATATTATGAATATGAAAGAGAAAACTTTTTTAAATTATTGGCGCTATCCAAAGAAGGAATCATACAAGATATTGCTTTTTTGCGAAAAAGCCAATACGAAACCTATCAAAATTTAGGTTACCAATGTTCTTATTTAAAAGAAAATTATCAACTAAAAGAAGAGAAAAAAGTAACGATAAAATTGCCAGATAAAAAGGTTGATTTAGGAATTTATCCGTTAAATTATACATGGGATAAGAACATTTTTAATCAATTGTGTATTGCCAAAATGATGGAAAATTGTCATTTGAATTATCATAATTTAGATGAGAGAATGGAAGATTTCTTAACGACAATGGAAATTGATAGTTCTCCAGACAAAATAGAGAAGATAGAAGAAAAGGAATTGATTAGCAAATTAAGTAAAAATGATGTGGTAGTTGCTACATCTTTTACGGAGTATGTTCACCCTGTCTTTTTTATCAGCATGGAATTAGGAATTCCTTGCCTGATTGGAAATAACTCAGACTTTTTTGAAGAAAATGACGAATTAAAGAAATATGTGGTAACCAATGCAGAAGACAATGCCATCATCAATGCCAAAATGGTAAAAACAATGATAGAAAATAAAGAAAAAATCCAAAAGTTGTACAAAATTTGGAAAGAAAATTATAACCACCAAGCACAAAAAACAATGCAAGATTTTATTAACCAATAAGCAATTTCTTGATGGTTAGGAAAAACTTATCATAGATGAAGGATTAGAGAAAGGAAAGAGAAAATTGCAAAAATTAAAGAAAATGCTAAAAAGTTTGATAAAAAAAGATAGTTTTCTCTACAAGGTTTTACGTAAAATCTATCATTTTTTAAGTACAATGAAATATAAAATGACAAATTATAAAGAAGTAAAAGAACAAAACAAGAAATATAGTAAAAGAGTAGAAGAAGCCATTGAAAAGATGAAGCAATATAAAGAAAAATCATATATTGTGTTTTATAATCCTACTTGGCTTGGTGTGGCTGGTTCTACTTTAGGATTATTTGAAAATAATGTGCCATTAGAACATCTATATCAGAAAAAAGAAATTCAAAAAATTGCACAGGCAGTGATACAAAATAAGATTCAATCCGTTATTTTTAGTCAAATTTGTGATGGTTGGACTAGTTTGATTGAACACATCAAAAAAGAAGATCCAAGGATCCAAATCAAAGTGATTTGGCATGGGAATTGTTATGAATATTTTTCAGATTTTACTTGGAATTTGAACAAAGAAGTAATGCAATTATATAAAAAAGAAAAAATTGATTCTTTTGCTTTTGTAAGAAGCATTATGTATGAGTTTTATAAAAAGCTAGGTTTTGCGTGTTATTATTTACAAAATAATGTTCACAAAGAAAATGCTGGTAAAATAGTAAATAACGAAAATGCAAAAACCAAAATTGGGATTTACAACGCAGATACAAGAGAATTGAAAAATATCTATACAGCTCTTAGTGCGATGAAGTTGGTACCCAATAGTGTGGCAGATGTGGTACCAATTAATGAAGGAGCCAAACAATTTACTCAAATGTTAAGTCTGGATACGACTAGTATAAATGATTACATTCCCAATGAAGAATTGATGAAAAGAATTCAAAAAAATGACATTAATATTTATCCCACTTTCACAGAAAATGCACCGATGTTTCCTTTAGAAAGCTTTGAAATGGGGGTTCCTTGCTTGTTAGGAAATAATAATGATTATTTTGTTGGTACGAAATTAGGAGAGTATGTCATTTTGGAGAGAGAAGATGATGCCGTCTATATTAAGGATAAAATTATGAATGTTCTAGCTCATAAGGACGAAGTTATGGAACTTTATCAGTCTTGGAAAAAAGAGTTTGATCAAAAGTGTGAAAAATTAGTGGAAGAATTTATAAAAATATAGGAGGAAAATGCAATGCAGGAAATGACATTAGAAGAAATAATAAAACGAACAGAAATAAAAAATTATATTTTAGAAGAAGAAAATTCATTGTTAAGAGAAAATGTACAATGCTTATTAATTGATTTTGAAAATATGCAAAAGATGTTAGAAGAAACAGAAAAAGAAAAAAGAGAGATGGAAAAAATCACCTCAGGAAAAATTTATAAAATTTTGAGAAAAGTGAAAACTCTAATGAAAGGAAAATAACAATGAGTGAAAAAAAACTAGAAGATAGAATAGAGGCTTATAATTTTGTTTTATCACAAAGAATAACTTGGATGGAGGAAGTTAGAAAAAGAATACAAACGAAATCATTCGTAGAAGAAAATCATAAAAAAAATAAGAAGAAAAAAATTGCTATTATCTATGATGTAGACGGTTGGGCTTATCATAATATAGCCAAACAAATAAAAGAGAATTTATCCAATTATTTTGAAATTGATATTTTTCCGAAAGAAGTATTTAGTCACAATATTGTAAGAATGATGTTTTTAGCTAAAAAATATGATTTAATACACTTGCTATGGAGAGGTATGTTTTCAGAATTAGAAGGAGAAGTGACAAAAGAGTATATAAAAAGTTTAGGAATAAAATATGAAGATTTTATGAAACAATTTGTTATGTTTTCTAATATTACAACAAGTGTATATGATCACAGCTTTTTAAATGAAGAAGCATTTTGGATAACAGAAGCATTTTTAAAATATTCACAAGCATACACAATAAGCTCAGGAAAATTGATGGATATTTATAGGAGTAGAAGTGATATTACGAAAAAACCAATGATGGAAATTACAGATGGTGTCGACTTAGAAAAATTTAAACCAATGAATATAGAAAGATTTTCTGATATTTCAAACAGAACAATCCACATCGGCTGGGTAGGAAATAGTAAATTTGAAGATTCTGAAAATGATGATGATTTAAAAGGAGTAAGAAAAATTATTATTCCAGCAATAGAGGAATTACAAAAAGAAGGATATAAGATACAAAAAAAATTTGCCGATAGAAACGAAGGATATATTCCACATGATAAAATGCCAGAATATTACAATTCAATCGATCTTTATATATGTGCTTCAAAAGAAGAAGGAACACCAAATCCTATATTGGAAGCGATGGCATCTGGAGTTCCTGTTATTTCAACTGATGTAGGGATTGTAAAGGAAGCGTTTGGAGAACATCAAAAAAAATATCTTTTAAAAGAAAGAACAAAGAATGCGTTAAAAGAAAAAATTGTGCAATTAATAGAAAATAAAGAAGATTGGCAAAAATTATCACAAGAGAATTTACAAGAAATACAAAAGTGGTCTTGGAAAGAAAAATGTAATCAATTCAAAGAATTTTTTGAAGATGCGATAAAAAACTTTGAAGAAAAGAAAAAGGAGGAACAATAGAATGGAAATGTTAGTAGGACATACTGGATTTGTGGGGTCGAATTTGAAAAAATCACATTCTTTTGATGGGTTATATGCTTCAGAAAATATAGAAGAAGCTTATGGGAAAAAACCAGAACTTTTAGTATATTCAGGAGTGCCGGCACAAAAATTTTTAGCGAATAAAGAACCAGAAAAAGATTTTGAAATTATCAAAAATGCAATTTATAATATAGAACAAATTAATCCAAAAGAAATCGTGCTAATTTCTACAATTGATGTTTACAAAAATCCTATTCATGTAAATGAAGATACAAAAATTGATACAGAACAATTACAACCTTATGGATTGAATCGATATTATCTTGAAAAATGGGTAAGCGAGAATATAGAAAATCATTTAATTGTTCATTTACCTGGATTATATGGTGAAAATATTAAGAAGAATTTTATTTATGATTTGATTCATGTTATTCCTTCTATGTTGACAGAAGATAAATTGAATGAATTAATCCAAAAAAACAATTTTATTAAAAATTATTATGAAATACAAGAAAATGGTTTTTATAAGTTAAAGAAGATTTCTGAAAAAGAAGAAAAAGAGCTAAAAGAATATTTTACAAACATCGGATTTAGTGCTTTGAATTTTACAGATAGTAGAGGAATCTATCAATTCTATCATTTAAAATATTTGTGGGAGCATATAGAAAAAGCAAGAAAGAATGGAATCAAAGTGTTGAATTTAGCAACAGAGCCAGTATCGATTGCGGAAATATATGAATCTGTAAAAAAAGAAAAATTCAAGAATGAAATAACACAAAATATACCAAATTATGATTTCAAAACAAAATATGATAGTTTATTTGGTGGCAAAAATGGATATATATTTGATAAACAATATATTTTAGAAGATATAAAAGAATTCGTAAAAAAGTAAGATTTGGATAGCAACAATTGGAAGGGAATCGAAACAAGATAGAGAAAAGAGGAATAAAATATGAAAATATCAATCTCTAATATTGCATGGAATCAAGAGCAAGATGAAGAAATGTATCAATTTATTTCAGCGCATAAATTGAATGGCATTGAAATAGCACCTACCAGAATCATAGAAGAGAATCCTTATGCAAACAAAGAACAAGCAATTGAATTTGCCAAAAAAATGAAAGAAACTTATCATCTAGAAATCAGTTCGATGCAATCTATTTGGTATGGAAAACAAGGTAATATTTTTAATCCAAAAGAAGCAGAAATGTTTTTGGAATATACGAAACAAGCAATTGACTTTGCAAGTTGTATTCAATGTAAAAATTTAGTATTTGGGTGTCCTAAAAATAGAAATATACCAGAAAATAAAACAGAAGATGATAGTATATACTTCTTTAAAGAGATTGGAGAATATGCTAAAACAAAGGGGACAATAATCGCTTTAGAACCAAATCCAACCATTTATGGAACCAATTTTATCAATACAACGAAGCAAGCTTTTGACTTTGTTAAAAAGATGGAGTGCGAAGGGATTAAAGTAAATGTTGATTTTGGTACAATCCTACAAAATAAAGAAAATTTACGATCCATAGTTGAAAATATAAATCTAGTTCATCATATTCATATCAGTGAACCTAATTTAGCAAAGATAGAAAAAAGAAAAGAACATCAAGAACTTTCTGAAATTTTAAAAGAAGTGAATTATGATAAATATATTTCGATTGAAATGAAGAAAACAGAGAAAATAGAAGAAGTAAAAGAAACAATTCAATATGTTTCTGAAATTTTTAAATAAAGAAAGGAAGAAAAATGTTTTATCAAGAAATAAAGGGAGTTCCAGATTTTGAAAGTGAAGAATATCAAGAAAAGAAAAACAAATATTGTATTTGTATTCCCATTATCAACGAAGGAGAAAGAATTCGTAAAGAATTAGAAAGAGCGAAGAAACAAAAAATAAGTCAGATCGCTGATATTATTATTTGTGATGCTGGTTCAACCGATGGCTCTACCAAAAAAGAAATATTAGAATCACTAGAAGTGAATACCATTCTTGTGAAAAAAGGACAGGGAAAACAAGGTGCACAACTAAGAATGGGGATTTGGTGGGCATTAGAAAGAGGATATGAAGGCATTATTACAATTGATGGAAATAATAAAGATAGCATTGAAGATGTTCCCAAATTTATAGAAAAGTTAGAAGAAGGGTATGATTTTATTCAAGGATCTAGATTTATAAAGGGTGGACAAGCAATCAATACACCATTCATTCGATATTTATCTGTTCGATTGCTACATGCACCAGTGATATCACTTACTGCTAAAAAATGGTATACAGATACAACAAATGCCTATAGAGGGTATTCAAAAAAATATTTGCAACACCCAGATGTACAACCATTAAGAGATATTTTTATGACTTACGAATTATTGGCTTACTTATCTGTGAAAGCCGATCAGTTAAAATTAAAAACGTGTGAAATACCTGTCAAAAGAGAATATCCTAAAACAGGTAAAACACCAACGAAAATAACTTTTCTAAAAGGAAATAGCGATTTACTAAAAATATTATTTGGAAATCTATTTCATAAATATGATGTAAAAAAATAGAAATGGAGAAAAATATGAACTATGATAAAATAATAATAGGAGCAGGTATCTATGGATTGTATTCTGCCTTGTTTTGTGGCAAAAGAGGAGAAAAAGTATTAGTCATTGAAAAAGATAGTGAAGCATTTAAAAGAGCAACGTATATTAATCAAGCACGTGTCCATATGGGGTATCATTATCCACGTTCTTATTCAACCGCAATTAAATCAGCAAAATACTTTGAGAGATTTCATAAAGCATATCAATTTGCAGAATTAACAGAATTTGATCAAGTGTATGCAACTTCTACCAATTTTTCTTGGACGAATGCAGAACAATTTAAAAAATTTTGTCAAGATGCTAATATAAGATGTGATGATGTGCCAACTCAAAAATATTTTAAGGAAGGTCTTTGTGATGGAAGTTTTTTGACAACAGAATATACTTATGATGCTCAAATTCTAAAAAATTACTTTTTAGAAGAAATAGCGAAATTAAGCAATGTAGAAATAAAATATAGTTGTAAGATACAAGAAATACATAAAAAGAAAGAAACTTACCAAATTGTTTTAGAAAATGGAGAAAAATTTGAAAGTGGATTTGTTTTAAATGCAACTTATGCATCGGTGAATCAAATTTTAAAAATGTTAGATTTGGAACCATTTAAAATAAAATATGAACTTTGTGAAATTATATTGTGTCGAGTTAGTGAAAATCTAAAAAATGTAGGAATTACAGTTATGGACGGTCCATTTTTTTCGATTATGCCATTTGGAAAAACAGGTTATCATTCTTTAACATCAGTTACTTTTACACCACATGTAACAAGTTATCAAGAATTACCTACTTTTGATTGTCAACAAAGAAGCAATGGATTTTGTACAAAAGAGAGTTTAGGAAATTGCAATGATTGTCCAGCAAAGCCAAAGACAGCATGGAGTTATATGTCAAATTTAGCCAAAAAATATTTGAAAGACGAATATGAATTTCAATATGAAGGTTCTCTATTTTCTATGAAGCCAATTTTAAAAGCTTCTGAAATAGATGATTCAAGACCAACAGTAATCAAACAATTTTCAACCAATCCAACTTTTATTAGTGTATTATCTGGAAAAATAAATACAGTATTTGATTTAGATGAGGTGTTAAAAAATGATTAGTAATAAAGAAAAAAATTTTATATCAGCAGTAGTATATGTACATAACAATGAAAAAGAAATAGGAAAGTTTATAGAAAAAATAAATGAACAATTGAATCAAAACTTTGAAAAATACGAAATAATTTGTGTGAATGATAAGTCAACCGATAATAGTGTTCAAGAGATTGAAAAAATAGCAAATCAAGTTCATGGAGCTAGTATTAGTATTATTAATATGAGCTATTATCAAGGAATTGAACTTTCTATGAATGCAGGGGTTGATTTAAGTATTGGAGATTTTGTTTACGAATTTGATAGCATATACATAGATTATGAATTAGATGTTATTAGGAAGATTTATCAAGAAGCATTACAAGGATATGATATTGTCAGTGCAAAATCGAATACGAAAAAACGTATATCTTCTAGGATTTTCTACAAAATTTTCAACCAAAATTCAAATAATATGTATCAAATCCATACAGAAACTTTTAGAATTTTATCAAGAAGAGCGATCAATCGAGTAAAAGCGATGAACAAAACAGTTCCTTATCGAAAAGCCATTTATGCTAATTGTGGATTAAAATTAAATGTGGTTATTTATAAAGCAATCAAGAATGTACAAACAAAACTAACAAAAGAAACAACAGATACGAGAAAAGATTTAGCCATGGATTCTATTATTCTATTTACAGATGTTTCTTACAAATTTGCTGTTATTATGGCAATTATGATGATGTTTGTAGCAATAGGTACAGGGATTTACACATTGTATATCTTTTTATGTGCTAAGCCAATTGCTGGTTGGACAACTACCATGTTATTGCTATCTTTTGCCTTTTTTGGAATTTTTGCGATTTTAACGATTATGATTAAATATTTGGCTATTTTAGTAGATTTAATATTTAAAAAGCAAAAATATTTGATAGAATCGGTTAATAAGATAACGAAATAAAGGAGAAAGAAATGAACCAAGTAATCAAAAAAAATCGAAGAAAAATATTTCTAATTTTAATACCATTGTTCATAACAATTTATCAAGTATACTTATGGAATAGAATTTGGGATTTTCCCCAGAAAATTAATCTTGTAATAGGGATTGTTTCATGGATTATTTTATATTTTGCATTTTATTTTTTTGATAAAAAAATAAAATACAAAGAAATTAAAAAGAAGAATGTGACAAAAATATTCATAGCATCAATCGTATTAACATTAGTTGTTTTAGGAATGAATTTTGATTTATTTACCAAAAAATATACTGAATCAACTGTTGAGATTTCTAATCATAATCAACCGATACCGATCAAAACGATCCTGGTTGATCATACACCAAAGGAAGTAACCGAGGAACAGAAAAATGCACCAATCCTAACACTGAATTTTGAAAAATGTAAGGATATTGTGATTGTATTTGAAAAAAATTCTAATCATGAGGTCATAACAATAAAAGATGGAAAACACGTTAGAGAAATTAATTTATATTCTTATAATGATGATATTTACCAATATAAGGTAGAAAGCAATAAAACAATGGAATTGTTTTCGATTTTTCGATTGTTTTTGTCTTTTATCATGTTAGAAATCATATCATTGATGTTTTGTATAGCAAGCTATTATTTGTATCAAAAAGAAAAATCACTGATATTACCTACACTATTTTTGATTTTTATAATGCAAGCTATGTTTTATCAAGAAAATGTTTCTTTTACCCGATACAATGATACTTATGATTATGAAACAGAATATACAGCAGAACAAATATTGCATGGTGAGTTACAAGGAAGAGTACCACTATATCCAGTTATCATTCAGATATCTAAGGTGATTTTTGGAGAAGGATTATGGAGCAATTTTTTATGTATAGGACAAATCATAATATCATTCATTTCTCTTATTTACTTATATAAAACACTAAAATTGCTGGTAAAATGGGAAGGATTAAGAGTTCTTATTACATTTTTATATGGGGTTAGTATTGCTGTGATTGGCTGGAATAATGCTTTATTAACAGAATCATTGGCTTTATCTAGTACGATTTTCTTTTGTTATTTGATGATTAGTTACTTAAAAAAAGAAAAGCTAAAATATGGAATACAATCAGTAATATTAATTTTTATTATGACATTTTTAAGACCATCTTTTATTGGATTTGTAGCTATATTATTGGCATTTTTCATAGTAAGAATGCTCATTCATAAAGAACAAAGAAAAAAGGATAGCAAATGTTTATTAGCAACCTTAATGGTAATAGCAATTATTTTTGGATATGCAATAGCGTATTATAAGCAACATGATATTTTTTCTATTTCAAAGGTAAGTGTGAGACAAGATCTATATGTTTGTATGGAACAAGGATTTTATAAAAATAGTGGAGATGAAGAATTTATAAGAGTGGTTGAATCCAACATAGAAGAAAGTAAAAATAAAAATGAAGTATTTTTCTTGGCTATGGAAAGAGTGCATAGACAATATGGAAATAAAAGAATACAGGAATTAGTAAAACAATCAAAAAAAGCAAGTAAATTAGAGTATTTAAATTATTTGATTCATGTAATTAATACGGAATCAAAAACTAATTTTAATTCTTATCATACACTTTGTATCAATGATACAGAAAATATAAAATACAATTTTATAAAAACTTTTAATTTTTTAAATTTTTCTACTGTATATTTGATTGCGATATTGGAAGGATTCGTTGCCCTATATAGATGGTTAAAAAATAAAAAACCAGATTGGATTAGTTTAGGAATGTTTGGATTTTTAGTAACCATTTTAGTAACTACTTTTTTAGGTACCAATGCTGAATTTATGAGAACAGCAATTTGTGTAATTCCATTTAGCTATATAGCAATAGGAACATTAGCAAGTGATTGCATTGAAAAATATAAAAGACAAGGAATGAGTTAAAATGAATGAAAATTTTTATCAATATAAAATATTATATGAAATTGTAAAAGAAGAAAATGGTTTATTGAAAGAAGAAAACCTTAATTTGCAAAATAAAATGAGACAATTAGAAGAATCAAAAAAACAGGAAGAAAAACCAAAGAAAAACATTGTTTATAGAGGATTAAGAAAAATATATCATATAGTAAAGAGGTAAGGAAATGGGAGATATAACAATAAAAAATCAATTTAATTTATTGGGAGGTATTACTCCCATTTTATATGGAACCAATGAATACCATAGATTATTATCTGATGAAAATATTGGAGAAGAAGGAGAAAATCTTACGATTGTAGTATTATCGTGTGAAAGGGCAAAAGCTACAATTGGAATGATGAATTCAATCAAACAGTATATTCCAAATTTCAAAGGAAAATATTTAGTAGCAGACAATGGATCAAGTAAAGAAACCATACAAGAACTAAAACAAGCTTTTGAAGAAATGCCTTATGAATGTGAAATATTGGAATTTGGAGAAAATTTAGGAGTAGCAAAAGGAAGAAATAAAGCAGTAGAACATGTTACAACAGAATGGTTTATGTCTTTAGATAATGATATTTTGCTTTCTACTAATATTTTGCCAGAAATACAACAAACCATTTCTCAATTAGGTTGTAAATTTGTCAATTTACCTTTATTAAATGAGACAGCAGATCATATTTTTTCAACAGGAGGAAATTTATTTATTGAACCGATTTCAAATGGAATTCATATAGGTTGTGGGGGAGCTTTTGAACAAAGTGAGTGCAGTGTCAATCAAATAATGCCAAGAAGTTTATCAACATTTTTATTTGGAGGAGCATCTGTAATACATAAACCGACTTTTGAAGAATGTGGGAAATTTGATGAAGGTATGTTTGTAGGATTTGAAGATGTTGACTTTTCTATTACCTTATTTAAAAAAGGATATAAAATAGGAACCATTGGAATATTAGGACTCATTCATGACCATAAGAAACCACAAAGTCAAAGTGATTTAGAATATGAAAGGCAGAGATTTTCTAATATTAGATTATTAAAATCGGCTCAATATTTTGAAAAGAAACGTGGATTTAAAGTGTGGAACGAAGGAACAGAAGCATGGTTAAAACAAAGAGAAAAAGAATTAGGGATTGAAACAACAATAGAAAATTCGGAAAAGAAAAAAGAAAAACGAAAGATTGCAGTTGTAATTGATGAAAGGGATAGTCAATTTGATCAAGAGTGGAAAAAAATAAAACCAAAGATAGAAGAAGCGTGTGAAGTGAAAGAAATTTATTTAAAAGATATTAAAAATAGTATGGTTTATCTATTAATGGGAATCAAAAATAGCGAAAAAGTCTATGTGATAGATTCCTCTTTATGGAGCAATTTAGAAGAAACAGAAGTAGAAAAATATATAGAAAAATATCATATTGAAAGAACTACATTTTGGAATCGATATGTAGAACCATTAAATTTAATAGCAAAAAGCAAGGAGCCAATGAAATTATTAGACAAAGATGTAATTGTTTATAACGAAATAGACCCAATTGTCAATTTTTTACTTAATTAGCAAGATGAAATATTGTTTAGAAAATTAGTTTATGATACAATGAAATAGAAATAAATGTAATAGGAGGGAATACAACAAATGAAAATGAAAAAGAATATCATGATTTTATTGTTTATGGTAGTTATGATAATGGTAATACCAGGTGTTGCTTTTGCTAGAGATGTAGTTGTTATGTTAGATCCAGGACATGGCGGTTGGGATTCAGGTGCATCTGCTGGGGGATTGCAAGAAAAAGATCTAAATTGGAAAATAGCAACAAAAGTAAAAGAAATATTGGATCGTACAGAGGGAATAACAGGAATTTTAACCAGACAAGAAAATGAATGTCCAGACTTAGATGTTAGAGGAATAAAGGCAAGAGATAATGATGCTGATCTGTTGGTTAGCTTTCATATTAATAGTGGATCTTCAAGAGCAAGTGGAGCAGAAGTATATATTACAGCAGATACAACGCAAAGGAGATTTTGGGAGTATTCGAACAGGTTGGGAGAGAATATTTTAGGAAATTTAAGGGAAAAAGGAGTAGCAACCCATATTTATAGACCTATTATTAAGCCAGGAAAACCAAATGAGTGGTATTCGGATGGAGTGGTGGCAGATTATTATGGGATTATCAGAAATCCAATGTATTATGGGATTCCAGGAATGATCATTGAGCATGCTTATATTAGTAATGGTTATGATAGAGCAAACTATCTAAATGATGCAATGCTAAATCAAATGGCAGAAGCAGATGCGAATGCGATTATTGCGAATAAAGAATGGTTTAGAATCGATAGAAATCAGAATTCGATTGGAATGGAATTAAAGGATTTACAGATGGGAACAACAACAAGTGGTAGCCCATATATCTGGGGAGAATTTTATTTTAATAGCTGGATTAATGGCATGATAAGAAATACTGGAAAATTACCAGTGGTTAGATTGGTATCGACCGATCAAAGTAAATCTTATGAGATGTGGACAAGTGTAAGAGAAGGTAATTTGTATTATTTTGATACTTTAATGGATCCCATTGATCCAAATTATGATTATTATATAGAGATTGAATCACCAGAAAAAGAATTTATACCAATTTATAACAAAGGAAATCTAATGATTACCAATAGAGAGTTGGGAAAATACGGAAAAGATACCATTAAAGTTGAGAAAAATCAAATAACATTTGAAACACCTCCTTATCTAGGCGATATAGAAGCTAATATTCAAAGATTAGAATTACAAGAAAATGAAAACGGATCAATATCAATGGTAGGAGAAATGCAAGTAACAGAAACGATTGATGGAATCAAAGAAATACCAAATAGAATACCTAACATTCGACTAGAAAATATAAATCAACAACCAATTGACAATTTTAGGGTAGAAAAAATAAATCAAAACCATTATCAATTTTCCTTAACAACTTCCCAAATAATAAATGATAGGCAATATGTGATAATCGTAGAATCTGGCAATAAATCCAATACATCAAATCAAAGAGTTAAAATAGCAAATTATAATAAAGATGAAGTATTGTTAAAAGGTAAGAGAAGAGAAATTAGTATGGTAAAAAATGAAATAACCGTTTTACCAATTGATTACAGTGGAGATATTGGAGTAGGGTTAATTGGATTAAGATTAAATCAAAATGCACAAGGAGCAACTTATTTATCAGGAAATGTAGCAGTAACAGAGTGGATTGATGGAACATGGAACATACCAGATGTAGTACCAAGTATCAAAATCAAAACGAAGGAAGGACAAGAAGTATATACCTGCTGGGTGTCAAACGTAAGAGGAAACGAATATTACTTTGATAGCTATATAGAGGGAATTGATCCACAAAAAGAATATGTGATAGAAGTAAAACTAATGAATCCATATAATAAATCAAGATATATCAGTGCTAATATGCTAACAGGAGAACAAAATTTAGGAAAATATGATGGATATAATGTATGGATTAGAAATGAAAAATTAAAGTTTGAAATAGAGACCTATTACGGAGATATCGGAAATGAAATCATAGACATAAGATTGAATCAAAATGCAGAAGGAAAAAGCTATATAAATGGAAATATGTATATAACAGAATGGATCAATGGAACAGAATGGTCAATTCCAAGAAAAACACCAAGCATAAAGATTAAAACGAAGGAAGGACAAGAAGTATATACCTGTTGGGTGTCAAACGTAAGAGGAAATGAATATTACTTTGATAGCTATATCGAGGGAATTGATCCACAAAAAGATTATGTCATAGAAGTAGAATTGACGAATCAAGGAAATATATCAACGAACAAAAAAGGAAATGGATATTATGGAGGAAGCAAGAAACTAGGAATTTATAAAGGAAAAGAAGTAAAAATCGAAAATAGTATCATTACATTTGGAGGAAAAGACCAATATAGGGGAGATATAGGAATACAGTTAAATGGATTCTATGCAAACAAAAATGAAAAAGGAGAAACTTTTGTAAGTGGAAATGTATATGTAACAGAATGGGTCAATGGAACAAAATGGTCAATACCAAAGCAAGTACCAAGTATCAAGATCAAAACAAAAGAAGGACAAGAAGTATATACCTGTTGGGTATCAAATGTAAGCGGAAACGAATATTACTTTGATAGCTATATAGAAGGAATTGATACACAAAAAGAATATGTCATAGAAGTAGAGTTAACAAATACCAATAATATATCAAGCTATAAAAAAGGAAATGTAATATTTGGAGAAAAGAAAAGATTGGGACAATATCAAAATAAAAACATTGTAACAGAAAATCAAATCATGAAATTTGAAATGGAGCAATATAGAGGAGATATCGGACAACAACTAATTGGAATTTATGCAAATCGAAATGAAAAAGGAGAGACCTATATAAGTGGAAACCTATATGTAACAGAATGGATTAATGGAACAGAATGGTCAATTCCAAGTGAGATACCAAGTATCAAGATCAAAACGAAGGAAGGAAAAGAAGTATATACCTGTTGGGTATCAAACGTAAGAGGAAATGAATATTACTTTGATAGCTATATCGAGGGTATTGATCCACAAAAAGAATATGTGATAGAAGTTGGATTAAGCAGTAAAGATAATATTTCAGCACATAAAGTAGGACAAATAGACTTTGGAGAAGAAAGAGAAATAGGAGAATATCAAAATTATGTGATGGTATTAGAAAAAACAAGTTTGAAATTTAAAACAAAACAAATGTCAATCAATCAGATGATGATAAAAGAAGAAGCAGAAGAAATGGCGAAAGAAGGAAACGATAAGAAAGAAGAACAAGAGGAAGAACCAAGCAAAGAAGAAATGAAAGAGGAAGAAAAAGAAGAGATACCAGAGGAAGAAGTAGAAGTAGAAGAGGAAAAAGAAATAGAGGAAGAAACAAAAGACGAGATTACGAAAGAAGAAAGTGAGGAAGAAAAAGAGATTCAAGAAGAACAAAAACAAATTGAGAAAGAAGAATCAATGATGACAAATAAACATAGTAAGGAACCAATAGAATAGGATCTTAAAAGAAATAGGCAAATCATGTCTATTTCTTTGTGTTTTTTTGTCAAATAAGTGAAGAATGAAATCGAAAAAATAGTTTTGACAAGGAAAAAGAGAGTATGCTATAATAAATAAAAAATAAGGGATAGGAAGTATAAAATGAAAAAAATAGTAATCGGGATTCTCCTAGTAGGTTTGTTGGTATTAAATTTTAGTAGTAATTTTTTAGGAGATAAAAAAGAGGACATAGAGGGAAAAACATTTGAGACTTTTCAAAATGATTCAGAATATTTGGTTTTTTCTAATATATTACAAGACAAATATGAACAAAATGCTAATATTTGGGGACTTTGTGAAGGAATGGATCAAAGTAATAAAAGAGTTGAAAATATTTGGGAATTGATAAAAAAAGAAGAATCACAAAGTAATGAAATAACAACCGTGGATTATGTATCACAATTTGGATTACAAGGACATGTATTTTCATTTCTTTATAACAAATTAAAATTACCATTTTGGTGTTTAAAGTTATTATGTTGTACGTTATTGGCTTTAATTATTGTACTAATTTGTTATTTTATAGCTAGCAAATATAATAAATTAATGGGAGTAATATTTTATATAACATTTTTATTATCTCCATGGGTTGTAGCATTTGCTAGAAATTTATATTGGGTAGAATTTACGTGGTTTTTACCACCATTGTTTGGTATCATGCTTTCAAAATATAGAAATCAGAAAAAAATATTTATACCATGTATTTTGGTAGCTATTTTTATAAAATGTTTATGTGGTTATGAGTATATATCCACAATCATGTTAGCTACAATATCGTTTTTTGTCATTGACTTTTTTATTGAGAAAGGGAAAGAAGAAAAAAAGGAAATCGTTAAAACAACTATTTTGGTAGGGATAACTTGTGTTATTGCATTTGCTATGGCAATATTAGTGCATGCTACTGCCAGAGGAGAGGGAAATATATTACAGGGAGTAAAAGATATTTATCAAAAAGATATCTTAAGAAGAACGATTCTTACTTCTGATATTGAACAATTTCCAGAGATTTATCATGAATCATTACAAGCAACTGTAATAGAAACGGTTGGTAAATATTTTACATGGCATACCCAAATGATATTAGGAATAGAAGGAAAATATTTTAAATTAATGTTTTTAACAACAATTGCTATTATGATTTATAATACCGTAAAGAAAGAAAAAGATTATGTTAGAGATATAGTCATGTTTCTTGTATTTTTATCGACAACACTTTCATGGTTGATTTTAGGGAAATCTCATTCATATATTCATACAACTATGAATTATGTATTATGGTATTTTGGTTTTATTCAAATATGTATTTATATAATTGTTAAGTTTTTCTTTAAAATAACTTATCAAATAGGAAAAATAGAAGAAGGAAAAAACAAGGAGGAAAAAAATGGACAAAATAGCTGTACTAATACCATGTTATAACGAAAGCAAAACGGTAAAAAAAGTAATAGAAGATTTTAAAAAAGAACTACCAGAATCTACCATCTATGTTTATGATAACAACTCAAAAGATGGAACGGATAAAATAGCAAGAGAAGCAGGGGCAATTGTAAGATACGAAAGAAAACAAGGAAAAGGAAATGTGATTCGAAGTATGTTTCGTGATATTGATGCAGAATGTTATATTATGACAGATGGAGACGATACTTATCCAGCAGAATATGCAAGAAAAATGTGTGAGGCAGTATTAGAACGTAATGCTGATATGGTAATTGGGGATAGATTATCATCAACCTATTTTACAGAAAACAAAAGACCCTTTCATAATATCGGAAATGTATTGGTTAGAAAACTGATTAACATGATTTATAAAAGTGACATTCGAGATGTAATGACAGGTTATAGAGCTTTTAGTTATCAATTTGTAAAGACATTTCCTGTATTGTCAAAAGGATTTGAAATTGAAACAGAAATGACAATTCATACATTAGATAAAAATATGGGAGTAGAAAATGTAATTATTGAATATAGAGATAGACCAGAAGGAAGTCAATCAAAATTAAATACGTATTCAGATGGATTTAAAGTTTTAAAAACAATTGGTATTTTATATAAAAATTATAGACCATTATCATTCTTTTCATGGATTACTATTTTATTGGCAATGGTGGGAACCCTATTTTTAATTCCCGTTTTAATTGACTATGTAGCAACAGGATTGGTACCCAAAATGCCATCTTTCATTGCCAGTGTATTTTTCTATATTTGTAGTATTCAGTCTTTTTTTGGAGGATTAATATTACAAACAATGGTTAAAAGAACGAAACAGGATTTTGAAATAAAATTAAATGAATATACAGACAAAAAGAAACAATTAAAAGGAGAACAAAGTGAAAACGAATAAAATAAAAAAATATGAAAAAACAATTCGAATCATTTTAGCTATGTTAACTGTAGTTTGTATGAGTATTAATCTTGAAATAGGAGAAGGACTAAAAGATACTTTTCATGTATTTAGTATAATGGATTGTGCTTATGTTATCCTTTACTATTTGCTATTGACCCAAATAGCAGATTGCAAAGATAAAAGAGCCCAAATCTGTTGTGCGATTTTAGCGATGATTTTTGGTATGTGTGAAGTAATTGGATACAGTATTAGTAGATATTGTAACTTATCTTGTGTCATTGGTTCAAAACTAACCTTTTTAAAAGCAGTTCTAAAATTTTTGGGATATTTTGCAACCTTTTATAGTATTTTACTATTCTTATTTACCAAAGGAATTCCTAAGATGAAAGAATTAAAAGATAAAAAACTGAAATTTTTTACCAATAATAAAAGATCCTTTTTGATCGTAGCAATTATAATATTGATTGCTTATATGCCATACTTTCTAAGTCAATATCCAGGAAAAATATCAACAGATTCTATTACAGAAATATCAACAGCATTATATTCAATGGATAACATGATAAACCATCATCCCATTGCTCATATAGCAATTGTGTCTATTTTTGTAAATATAGGAAAAGCATGCAATGATTACAATTTAGGAATTGCTTTTTATTCTTTATTTCAGATGATACTTACAGCGAGTGTATTTTCTTTTGTAATTTATTATATGGCAAAAAGAAATGTGAATTTTTATATAAGACTTTTATGTTTTCTGATTTTTGCATTTTATCCACCATTTGCAGGATTTGCAATTACGATGTGGAAAGATGTGCCGTTTGGATTGGCTATGGTATTATATACAATCGGTATGATAGAATTAGCCATACAACAAGAATTTTTAAAAAAATGGAAAAACAGAATATGGTTATTACTGTCCATGATACTTGTAATATTATTTAGAAACAATGGAATTTATGTGGTACTTTTATCCTTACCATTTATGATTTTTTTTACCAAAGGATTGAGAAAAGTAGCTACAGCAATGGCAGTATTTATCCTAGCATTTTATATGATATATAAAGGTCCGATTTTTACTTTGTTAAAGGTAACCGATGGACCAATAAGAGAAGCATTATCAGTGCCATTACAGCAAATAGCAAGAACCGTAAAAGAGAGAGAAAACGATTTGACAGAAGAAGAAAAGGAAAGAATTAATCAATATATGCCAGTAAATGAAATTGGAGAATTATATTATCCATTGATTTCAGATCGTGTAAAAGATACATTAAATAATGAAGCGGTTAAAGAAAATAAAATAGATTTTATAACTTTATGGCTAGAATTACTTGCCAAATATCCAGTAGAATATGTAGAATCATTTTTAGCTGGTTCGTATGGATATTGGTATCCAGAGGCAAAAAATTGGGTCATCTGGGAATTTGATGAAGATTCTTACGAACAAGCAAAACAAAGCTTAAACATTGAGGTAGAGCAAACACCAATCATCAATCCAAATTTCATCAACAAAATGATACATGGAATTAATTATACTCCTCAAACAATTGTATCGGCTATTTTTTCAATTGGATTTGTATTTTGGGTAACTGTTACAATGATGGTGTATGTGATTTATCAGAAAAGATATAGACTAATATTAGCTTATTTGCCAGTTATGTTTTTATGGCTTACGACAATTGCTTCTCCAGTATGGTGTGAATATCGTTATATTTATAGCATGTTTACCACTGCACCAATGCTAATTTTAGGAATGATGAGTTTAATCAATAATGAAGATAACAAAGAAAAAGGAATCGAAACAAACATAGAAAGGAAATAATATGCCTAAAATAAGTGTGATTGTACCAGTTTATCAAACAGAAAAATACATAGAAAGATGTTTGAACTCCATCTTAAATCAAACGATGAAAGATTTAGAAATAATTCTTGTCAATGATGGATCAACCGATAACTCAGAAGCGGTTATTAAGCAATGGATTCGTAACAACGAAGGAAAGGTTAAGATCCAATATCTAAAAAAAGAAAATGGTGGTTTATCGGATGCTAGAAACTATGGAGTTAAACAAGCAACAGGAAAATACTTAGCCTTTCTTGATTCAGACGATTACATTTCGCCAAACCTATATGAAAATTTGGAACCATATATCAAACAAGGAGTCGACCTAATAAAATTTAAAATGCAACTAGTAGACAATCAAACAAGTAGCAAAGTGGAAGGACCAATTTTTGAAACATGTACAGGAGAACAAGGATATGAAAAGCTATGTACAAAGGAACGATATTTAGATCCAGCTTGTATTTACCTATACAACAAAGAATTCTATACAAAAAATCATTTTGAATATAAAAAAGGAACTTATCATGAAGATTTTGGACTAACATCATTGATCATTTTAAAAGCGAAAACCTTTGTATCAGTTGAAGAATATGGGTATTATTATTGGCAATCAGAGCAAAGTATTACAAGTAAGGTAGATTATCAAACACAAATGAAAAAAGCAGATGATTTATTACAACACTATGATAATATGTTAAAAGTGGTAGAAAAATATGAAATTAGTAAAAAATCAAAGGAATTAATCAAAAGATATTACACCAATGCAATTTTATTAAAGGCAAGAGATTTAGAAGAAAAAGAATTACAAAACTATATCAAACAAATCAAACAAAGAAAAATGTATCAAAATATCAAGCCAAATTCGCTAAAACAAATATTAAAAAGAATCATTTTACAAATGAGCATTAAATTATACTTAAAAATGAGGTGAGTGTATGCCAAGCGTAAGTGTGATTGTACCAATTTATCAAGTAGAAGACTATCTAAAAAGATGTCTAGAAACATTAGTCAATCAAACTTTAGAAGATATTGAAATTATACTAGTAAATGATGGTTCAACGGATCGATCCGCAGAAATAGCAAAAGAATATCAAGAAAAATATAGAACAAAAATTAGATATGTTGAAAAAGAAAATGGAGGCTTATCTGATGCTAGGAACTTTGGTATGCAATATGCGAAAGGCGAATATGTTGCATTTTTAGATTCCGATGATTATGTAGAACTTTCAACCTATCAAGATATGTATATGTTAGCCAAAAAGGAAAAAAGCGATTTGGTAGAATGTGATTTTATATGGGAATATCCACACAAGCAAAAAGAAGACATTGGTCAAATTTATCAAGGAAAACATGAAATGCTAGAAAAGGTAAGAGTCGTTGCTTGGAACAAACTCATAAAAAGAGAAATTTTAGAGAAAACAAAAATAAAATTTCCCAAAGGATATCACTACGAAGATGTAGAGTTCACTTATCAATTAATTCCACATTTAGAAATAATATCTTTCTTAAAAAAACCATGCATTCATTACATACAAAGAGAGAATTCTATTTCAAATTCGCAAAATGAAAGAACAAAAGAAATATTTGATGTGTTAGAACATGTTTTAAAGTACTATCAAGAAAATCAAATTTTTGAAACATATCAAGAAGAATTAGAATACCTGTATACCAGATATGCTTTGTGTAGTTCTTTTCTTAGAATTGTCAAAGTGAAGGACAAAACGATAAGAAAACAATTATTGGATCTGACATTTGAAAAATTAAATACAAAATTTCCAAACTGGAAGAAAAACAAGATTTTATTACATAGAAAAAGTAGCAAAAATTTTTATATGAGAACAGTCAATTCATTTACTTATAAAATTTATGCATTCTTTTTTAGAATGATTGGCTAGAATTTGTAAAAAAAGAGGCGATAAAATGAAGAAAATACAAAAAAAATCAATCGAAAACATATTATGCTTGTTGATTATAATTTGTCCCATATTCGATATGGTGAGTTTTGGATTCAGAAACATGTTTCATACTAATTTTTCGCCTTCTACTTTTTTAAGACCAATGATACCAACTGTTATGATGATATATTTATTTTTAACAAGAGATAAAAAAACAAAGGGCAAAATATTAGCAGTAGCATTCATTTATTTGTTATATGCAATTTTACATTTAGTTGTATTTCAAAGTGCTCTAACGGGAAGTAGTTATAGTGGAGTCAAACACGAGGCACAATATTTAATGAATTATACTTACATGATAGTTAATCTATTTATTTATTTATGTGTTTTTTATAAAAGTGATAACATTGAAAAGTTATCCAAAAGTGTATTGATTTCTAGTAGCATTTATATGGTTTCGATTATCATAGCAATTGGAACCAAAACATCTTCTAGTACCTATATAGAAGGAATGGGATACAAAGGGTGGTTTGAATCTGGCAATAGTTTAGGATCGATTTTAATTTTGTCTTTGTTTATTATAATCCGATATGCAAAAGACAAAAAATATAGAA
Organism: Clostridia bacterium; assembly: GCA_022791675.1. Classification (GTDB taxonomy): domain Bacteria; phylum Bacillota; class Clostridia; order TANB77; family CAG-508; genus CAG-269. The sequence goes on from JAAVZN010000092.1 coordinate 25,831, forward strand.
AAATTGCCATTCCACTCATTTTGCTAGAAGGAATATTTTTAACTTTGTTACTGGGAACTCGAGTAGGGTTATTAGGGTTTATTCTTGTCATTGTAGTTTATTTATTTCTAGAAGTGATCATGACATTTGTGAAAAAAGGAAAAATGAATAAAAAAATGTTGGCAGGAGGAATTGCTGTTATTGCAAGTATTGTGTTAGTTGTTATTACAATTGGTTCTACTACCATGCAAAGAAGAAAACATTTGCAGGAAATTGAAAAAAATATAGTTGATTCTTCAAGGGAACAAGAATCACATGTAACAGGAAGTATCTTAGAGATAAAAGAGAAAATCGATCAAGATTTGTTAGAAAAAGGATATATGAACGAACCACAAAAACAATCGATCAAAGAACTATATCAAATAGCGAATCAATGGAATATTAAGAATAATGACTTACGAATGCAACAATTAATATATAATGTGTTACTCGTTAAAAATCAACACAATCCAATTTATATTCTATTGGGAAATGGATATATGGCAAATTTTAGAGAATTAGTATTAGAAATGGAAATCCCAGCTTTTTTATTCAATTTTGGCTGGATTGGTTTGATCCTATATTTTGCTCCTTTTGTCATCATTTTTATGATAGGAATCCATTTTATGTTCCAGAATAGAAAGAAAATTACAATCGAATTTCTAATGTATTTAATAGGAAGTGGTTTTACATTTGCATTATCATTTTTTGCTGGTTATACTTTCTTTCATTCTTCAAATATGATGATAATTATTGTGTTAAATACTTTATTAATGCGTGAAATGAATACGATAAAAGAGAAAGAGGATATAAAATGAAAAAGATTTTATTTGGAATTACCAGTCTAACATTAGGAGGGGCCGAAAGAGTATTAGTTGATTTGGCCAATGAATTATGCAATCAATATGATATTACCATTGCAACAATTTATGCAAAAGGGGAATTAGAATCGCAATTATCAAAAAAAGTAAAATTAAAGAGTTTCTATGATAAATCTTATTCTGAATTATCAAAAATACAAAAAAAATGGATTATGCCACTTAAAATATTGTTGGGTAAGAATCGTATTTATCAACACAAAATAAAAGGGGATTATGATGTAGAAATTGCTTTTTTAGAAGGTCCAATTACAAGACTTTTTAGTATTCAAAACAAGAAAACAAAAAAGATTGCTTGGATTCACAACGATATTTCCCTTGTTTTTGGGAAGGGGCTCAAAGCTCGTTTGAAAAAACAAATGGATCAGAAAATCTATCAAAAATATCAAAATTTAGTATTTGTTAGTCAAGATAATCAAGATAAATTTGAAAAAGTATATTCTTTAAAAAATGAAAAAGAAGTGATTTACAATTATATCAATGCTGATGAAGTAGTCAAAAAAGCAGAAGAAAAAGAAGTGACAGAATTTAAACCCAATGAAGTTAATATCGTAACAGTAGCAAGATTAGTAAAGCAAAAAGCCATCGATCGTTTGATTGAAGTTCATAGCAGATTAATGAAAGAAGGAATCAAACATAATCTTTATGTGATTGGCGATGGACCAGAGAGAGAAAAATTAGAAAAGTTAATACAAGAAAATAAAGTAGAAGATAGCTTTATTTTACTTGGAAAAAAAGAAAATCCATATCCTTATATCAAAGGAGCAGATTATTTTGTTTTGCTTTCTTATTATGAAGGCTATCCAATGGTATTATTAGAAGCTCAAATTTTGAAAAAGTATGTGGTGATAACCAATACAGCCGCAAGAGAAACCTTACAAAATTATAAAGATTGTATGATCGTAGAAAATGAAAAAGATAGTATTTATCAAGGATTAAAAGATAGGATCCAAAATAAGAAGGTTCAGAAAGTAGAAACAAATAATCAGAAAGTTCAAAAAGATATTTTGAAGCAAATAATCAATCTAATAGAAAGGTAAAAATATGAAAATATCAGTATTAACAGCAACTTATAACAGAAAAGAACTATTAAAAAACTTGTATGATAGCTTATTAAAAAATGTGAATGATGGGATAGAAATAGAATGGCTTATTATGGACGATGGTTCAAATGATGGAACAACTGAAAGAATAGAAGAGTGGAAAAAGGAAAATAAGATAGAAATTAAAAATGAAAGACAGGAAAATCAGGGGAAAATGGTAGCCATAAATCATTTAGTAGAAAAAGCAACAGGAGATTTAATGGTGGATTGTGATTCAGATGATTATTTTACAGAAAATGCTTTTCAAATCATAAAAGAGGTGTATGAGAAAAACAAAGAGAAAAAAGGAATTTATGCATTCTGCTTTTTAAAATATGATACAAAAGGTACGAATATGGGAAATGATTTTAAAAAGCAGGAAACTACGATGTTTGATTTGTATTTTAAAGAAGGAGAGACAGGCGAAAAAGCGATTGTGTTTTTTAGTAAGATACGAAAGAAATATCAACATCAATTAGAAAAAAAGGAACGTTTTATAACAGAAGCTAGATTGTTTCATAAAATGGACGAGAGTAACAAAATGTTATGCATCAATCAACCAATTATGATTTGTGAATATCAAGAAGAAGGTTATACGAACAATATTAGAAAGCAATTTGAGGAAAATCCTTTTGGATATTATGCCTATTTTCAGGAAATTTTGCAAAAAGATTTTCAAGGGGTAGTATTTTCCAAAAGATGGTATGCGATCAAGCATTTTATATTATTTAGTTATTTGACAAAACAATATCAAATCAAGACAATAAGAGGATTACAAAATAAATTATGGTATGTCATATTTTTTATACCAGGTATCTTAAAAAGTAGGCTTAAATTTAATAGAAAATTGGAATTTAGGAATTGACAATAGGACAAAAAATAGATATAATTTACCTACATATATTTGAAGGAGTAAAAGAATGAAAGAAACAGATAATCATATTGCAATAAAAGTGGATCATGTTTATAAAAATTTTAATATTTATTATGATAGAGCTAACACGTTGAAAGAAAGAATGCTATTTTTTGCAAGAAATAAAAGAAGAGAAAAAAGAGAAGTATTAAATGATATTAATTTAGACATTAAAAAAGGAGAAACGGTAGCCTTAATAGGAGTAAATGGAAGTGGAAAATCAACCCTGTTAAAATTGATGACACAAATCATATTTCCTAACCAAGGAACAATAGAAACAAAAGGGAAATTAACATCATTATTAGAATTAGGTGCTGGGTTTCACCCCGACTTTTCAGGGCGAGAAAATATTTATTTTAATTCGTCCATCTTTGGATTAACGAAAAAAGAAATTGATGCCAGATTAGACCAAATTATAGAATTTTCAGAATTAAAAGATTTTATTGATAATCCAGTTAGGACATACTCTTCAGGAATGTATATGCGTTTGGCTTTTTCGGTTGCCATTAATGTAGATGCAGATATATTATTAATTGATGAAATTTTATCCGTAGGAGATCAACATTTTCAAGAAAAATGTTTTGATAAAATGCGTGAATTAAAAAAAGAAGGAAAAACGATGGTATTTGTTACACACAGTATGGATTCTGTTAGAAATTTGTGTGATAGAGCGGTTTGGCTATACAATGGAAAAATAAGAATGGATGGAAATACAGAGGAAGTAGTAAACGAATATTTAAAAGTAACAACATAAATTGAATCAGACAACTAGCTAGGAACAAGATAAGGAGGAAATGAGAAAAAGTGAATATATTTCAAAAAATTTATCAATATAGAGAGCTATTAAAAACCAATGTAAAAAAAGAAATTAGAGGAAGATATAAAAATTCTATTTTAGGAGTGATGTGGTCTTTTTTAAATCCATTGTTACAATTAGCTGTTTATTCCATTATATTTGGAGCTTTATTAGCAGGAGGAGATTCAACTTATCCTATTTATATTTGTGTGGCTTTGATACCTTGGACCTATTTTACAACAGCCATTACGCAATCAGCCTTTACGATAATAGGAAATGGAGATATCATTAAAAAGGTGTATTTTCCAAGAGAAATTTTACCAATTTCAGTGGTAACCAGTGGAGCTGTTAATTTTGTTATATCAACAATTATCATTTTAGCATTTGTTATTTTTTCAGGAGTAGGATTATCATGGTATTTGTTATTGTATCCTTTTGTATTATTAGTGCAATATGTGTTATTGTTAGGATTTTCTTTTATCGTATCTTCTATAACTGTTTATTTCAGAGACTTAGAACATATTATTGGAATTGTTTTATTAGCAGCTTTTTATGGAACACCAATTGTTTATAAATTGGAACAATTACCAGCCAACTTGCAAGTTATTATGCAATTAAATCCGATGACGCATATTATTAATGGATATCGAGACATTTTTTATTATCATCAAATGCCTAATATGAAAACATTAGGAATTTTATTATTTATTTCAACTGGATTAACTATAGCAGGATATTTCTTGTTTAAAAAATTACAAAAAGGATTTGCAGAAGAATTATAAAAGTAAATGGAAAAAGAGGAGTAGAAAAAAATGAAGGATATTAAAATATTTGCTTGTCCAACAGCAGAAGAATTTACGAAAGAGATATGTGATTGTTTAGGAGTAGAAATGGGGAAAATTAATCATCAAAAATTTTCCAATGACAATAATTTTGTGCAAGTATTAGAAACGGTAAGACAAAAAGATGTGTATGTTGTACAAACTTGCCAACCACCAGTAAACGAAAGAATTATGGAATTATTAATAACCATCGATGCGGTAAAAAGAGCATCTGCTAAAAATATTAATGTGGTTATCCCATATTTTCCATATTCTAGGTCAGATAAAAAAGATCAGCCACGAATTCCAATCACAGCTAAATTAATGGCACAGTTGTTAGAAGCAGCAGGAGCCACAAGAGTGATTACCTGTGATTTACACAATCCAGCAATACAAGCATATTTTAATATAAATTGTGACAGACTAACA
>JAAVZN010000007.1 GCA_022791675.1 Clostridia bacterium
GTTATACCAGAAACTTTTACCGGAAAAATAGAAGGAAATGGTTATACGATTTCTAACTTGAATAATGCTAGCTTATTTGCACAATTTAATGGAACGGTGCAAAACTTAAAAATAACAAACTTTACCAACACAGCACCAACCACAGACTTTGTAGCAGCATTTGCTGGAAAAAGTTCAAGTGCAACCTTTAATAACCTAAAATTTGAAAATATCACGGTGGAAGGAAGAAATAATGTTGCAGTAGTGGTGGCAGTAGATAACGCAAATTCTACTTTTGATAAAATTAGTATTAAAAACGCTAATTTAAGTGGAAGTGGTGTTTATATAGCAGGACTAGTTGGTAGAAAATACGGCGGAAGTGTAAGCAATGTATATGTTGACGGAAATCTATCTATCACAGCAGTGGCTAATGCGGGTGTGATTGGTTCAACAGAAACCAATGTTACAATAACCAATGTAGTGTCTAAAGTAAATATGGAAAGAACAGCCGATTCTGAAAAGAAAGGTAGAAAGCAAAATGCAGAAATGATTGGATTACCAAATAGCAATACAAGTCGTGTTAGCAATTCTATTACTTTAGGTAATATGACTGGTTATACAGAAGATATGGTTCCTTATAAATTTATGTATGGAGACGAAGCTTTGATGAATCAAATGCTTACGAAGTGCTATGAGTACACAGAAGCGACAGGTATCAGTGGCGTTACAGCCAATACAGCAGGACATTTAGATACCGTAGCAAGAAATAACTTGAATGCAGAATTTTATAGAAATTTAGGATTTGATGAGACGATTTGGGATTTTAGCAAAATTACAACCAAAGGATATCCTGAATTGAAATAGTGTTAAAAAGTACTAGATAACTTCGTGTTACTAGTACTTTTAATTATTAATGATTTGGATTGACTATGCATACATAATGTTATATCATAAATATGATACTGTAAATACATGATAGATAGAAAGGGGAATTTCTATGAGTACCGAAAAAATCTATTGTTTGTCCTTACAAGAAGTACAGGATTATTTAGTAGGAAACAATCGTCTTTCAATGTATCCACTTGATGCAAAATTTTCACATGCTATCCGGCAAATTGTGGATTTAGCTATGGATACTTTCGAAGAGCGTCATCTGGTTATACCAGCATTACCCCCAAAATTTTCAATAGATACCCTACCGAAGGGGTTTGAAAATGAATGGAAGAATTTTTTGAAAAAATGTATAACAATGGATTTGCTCTCGATTAACCTTTCTTATTCCGAGGATAAAATGATTATTTGCTTGGAATAATTAACTGTTAATAGGTGGTTGGCTTTGGTCAGCCATCTATTATGAACCAATTAATGTACGAAAAACTATTTAGAAAACAAACAAGAGAAGAAAAACAAAAATAATATAATAAAAAACAAAACCTCTTAATAAAATAAAATAGGAGGTTTTTTATGATACCAATTAAACTCTCAAGCAAAAAGAAAATGAGAAACACACTATTTATTAGTTTTTTAATTATCCTGTGCTTAATTGGAAGAATCGGATACATTCAATTTGTACAAGGAGGAGAACTATCCACCATGGCTTATCAGCAACAAACCTTAGATAGAAGCATCAATCCAAAAAGAGGGACGATATATGATCGGAACGGGAAAAAATGCCTTAGCAGTTAGTAGCACAGTTGAAACCGTAACCGTAAATCCAGGAAATATAGCCAAAGAAAATAAAGAAAAAGTAGCCAAAGCGTTAACCGATATCTTTGCCTTAGACTATGAAAAAACATGGAAGAAAGTAACCAAAAGAAGCTCCATAGAAACCATTGCCAAAAAAGTAGAAAAAGAAAAAACAGATCAGTTAAGAGTTTGGATGCAACAAAATGGAATTACAACAGGAATTAACATAGACGAAGATACCAAAAGATATTATCCATACAGTACCATTGCTTCTCAAATCATAGGATTTTGTGGAAGTGATAACCAAGGATTAGATGGAATTGAAGCAAAATATGATAGTGAATTAAAAGGCAAACAAGGAGCTATTAAACGTCATACAGATGCCAAAGGAGCAGAAATTGGAGAAGAAGGAGAAAACTATGTATCAGCCATTGATGGAAACGATTTAGTTCTTACCATAGACTTAAGCATTCAATCCATCGCGGAAAAATATTTAGAAGAAGCTTGTATTGATAATGTGTGTACCGATGGAGGAAATATTGTTGTCATGAACCCGCAAAATGGGGACATTTTAGCTATGGCAACCTATCCAAATTATAATTTGAATGAACCTTACGAAGCCTATACAGAGGAGTTAAAACAAATATGGGATAGTTTAGAACCAGGAGAGAAAACCAAAAACTTACAAGCCGTTTGGAGAAATAAAGCCATTGCTGATACCTATGAACCTGGTTCTGTTTTTAAATTAGTTACAGCATCTGCATCAATTGAAGAAGGATTGGTTACCGATATTGATCAAGAAGGTCAATTTTGTTGTACAGGAGGAATTGAGGTGGCAGGAGTTAGGATTAAATGTTGGAGACACTATCGTCCACATGGTTCGGAAAGTTTGCGATTAGGATTAATGAACTCTTGTAACCCTGTTTTTATTGGATTAGGACAAAAAATGGGGGTACAGACCTATTATCAATACTTAAACAAGTTTAGGTTACTCAATAAAACAGGAATCGATTTACCTGGAGAAGCCAATAGTATCTTTTTAGCAGAAGAAAAAGCAGGACCAGTAGAACTTGCGACGATAAGTTTTGGGCAAAGATTTGAAATTACACCAATTCAATTAGCAACAGCTGTATCTGCAATTGCTAATGGAGGAAAGGCTATCCAACCAAGAGTTGTGAAACAAATTGTGAATAGTGAAACAGGGGAAATAAAAGACATAGAAATAAAAAACAATGGAGTTGTTATTTCCAAAGAAACTTCAGAAAAAGTGCTTAGCATGATGGAATCTGTTGTGGCAGAAGGAACGGGGAAAAATGCAAAAGTAGCAGGCTACCGTATTGGTGGAAAAACAGGAACGAGTGAAGATGGTGTAAATACCAATAAATATGTGACTTCTTTTTGTGGGGTAGCACCAATTGATAATCCACAAGCCGTTGTATTAGTAACGCTTTATAATCCAACAGGAGAGGGAGGTCATCAACGGTGGGCGGAGTTGCGGCACCAGTAGGAGGACAGATTTTTAGTGAGATTTTACCATATTTAGAGGTCAATCAAGGAAATGCCGAAGAAGTAGAAATAATAGAAGAAATTTCAACACCAGACTTAGTTGGAAAAACATTGGACGAAGCATCAAAACTTGCGAAAGAAGCGGGAGTAGAATTGATAATAGAAGAGGAAACAGAAGAACTAGATAAACAAAATACGATGGTAAAAGAACAAGTGCCAAGAGCTGGCATTATTATAAAAAAAGAAAGCAAAGTATATGTGAAATATTAAATATGAGGACGGAGGAAAAATATTTTCCTCCGTTTGTCACATCTTTACTGAACTGGAATTTCTCATTTGCAGAAATCGACAAAAATACTTGACAAACCCCTACTTTTTTTGATAAAAATAAAAGAAGAAAAAATAAGAATTATTTGATTAATAAAGAGAAGGGAGAAATTATGAAACATTTAATTGATATTAAAGAACTAACAGTAGAAGAAATTGCAGAATTAATTGAAGTAGCTAAAGATATCATTGCAAACAAAGCAAAATATGCTCATAAATGCGATGGTAAAAAATTAGCTACTTTATTTTTCGAGCCAAGTACAAGAACAAGACTAAGTTTTGAAGCTGCTATGATGGAATTAGGAGGAAATGTATTAGGATTTTCCGAGGCATCTTCAAGTTCTGTATCCAAAGGAGAAACGGTGGCAGATACCACAAGGGTAGTAGGGGGATATAGTGATATCATAGCTATGAGACACCCAAAAGAAGGAGCACCATTAGTAGCTTCCGAAAAATCAATTGTACCAATTATCAATGCTGGTGATGGAGGACATAATCACCCAACCCAAACATTGACAGATTTATTAACCATTCATTGTGAAAAGGGAAGACTAGAGAATTTAACGATTGGACTTTGTGGCGATTTGAAATTTGGAAGAACCGTACATTCTTTAATTACAGCAATGTCTCGCTATAAAAATATTAAATTTGTGTTAATTTCTCCAAACGAACTTGTTATTCCAGAATACATCAAAAAAGAAATTTTAGATAAAAACCATATCGAATATTGTCAAACAAACGATATTGAAGAATATATGGGAGAATTAGATGTCTTATATATGACAAGAGTACAAAAAGAAAGATTTTTTAATGAAGATGATTATGTTAGATTAAAAGATTACTATATTTTAAATAAAGAAAAACTAGAAAAAGCAAAAGAAGACTTATGTATTATGCACCCATTACCAAGAGTCAATGAAATTTCAACTGATGTTGATGAGGACAAGAGAGCTTGCTACTTTAAACAAGCAGAATATGGAAAATATATTAGAATGGCTCTTATTTTGAAATTATTGGAGGTAAAATAAATGAATATTGATAGTATCAAAAATGGAATTGTAATCGATCACATTGGAGCCAAAAAAGGTATGGAAATTTATGAGGCATTACATTTAAAGGATTTAGACTGTGCTGTTGCCATTATTACCAATGCAAAAAGTGAAAAGATGGGAAAAAAAGATATTATTAAGATTGATCAAGATATTAATATTGATATGGAAGTAATTGGTTTTATTGAGCCAAATGCAACCATTAATATCGTAAAAGATGGAAAATTAATTGAAAAACGTGGTGTACAATTGCCAGAAAAGATTGTTAATCTTGCTAAATGCCAAAATCCAAGATGCATTACTTCGATTGAAAAAGATTTGGATCAAATTTTTACTTTGACCGATAAAGAAAATCAAGTATATCGTTGTAAATACTGCGAAATGAATTTAAAATAGAAAAAAGAATAACCCAACCATTTGCGTAGTTGGGTTATTTTATTTTTATAAAATGAATTGATTAGTTATCTTCTAAAGTATATTTAATGGACATATTAATTAACTTATATAAAGAAATATCATAATCCTTTTTTAGTTTATCTAATTTAGTCCACATAGATTCTCGTAGTCTAATACTTCTTGCAATTGTAATTTCATTTTTAGGTTTTTTATAATAAATTACAGTATCATTTTCAACCTTAAAATTTTCAACACAAGCATCGATTAATTTATTGATTGATGTATCTAATTCGTTATCTACAATGCTTTTTAATTCTGTATACAAAGTATCTTCTATTTCTACATTTCTATTAATCCAATTTTCTTTTTTATAAAATCGATAAAAACCTTTTTGCATCTCAATACTCCTTTTTAAATAGTATAATTAAAATATAGTTAATATTTAACTGTTATTATATTGTCCAAATACCTACCATATATGATAGTTTTTTTATAAAAATCTATTTACAAAATTCGATATTAATGTTATAGTAAAGACAAAATATTACAAATATTTTAAGAATAAAATCAAAAGATAAGGAGGGGAATATGGGATTTATAGTGATTTTAATTATTTTTTCAATAATTGTTGGCTGTATGTTTATTAGTGTAAAAATAAACAATTTAAAGTATAGAGCGGGACAGCAACTATTGAAAAACACTGGTATTAGTTCATCAGATATTCATGCAGGAATTACAGAAGGTCTAGAAAAGGGATATTTGGAAAAATTTTTAAGAGAATATCCAAATTTTACAGAAACAACAATAAAAGATTTATTGAAACAATATGCGAGTCAAATTTTAAATAAAAATTCAATCCATGAATTTAGTCAAGCAGTGTATGAAAAAATGCAAAAGGATTCTAAATTAGATAAAATGCAAAATATGGAATTTAAAAGAACCAATATTAGTTATTATGGAAATTCAAAATTGAATGCAATTGTTGTTTTTTCAGACAATAGAGATGAATACGAACTGAATTTATATTGTAGTATACTAGGAGACAAAGTTCAGTTAGATGGTTATCGAATTTTAAAAGGTGCAGTAATTGGATTTTAAAAGAGAGGGGGCATTGTTATGAAAAGTGATAAAGATTGGTTGGTTACATTACTTTTAAGCTTATTTTTAGGGAGTTTAGGAGGTCATAGATTTTATGTAGGAAAAATTGGAACAGGAATTTTACAACTACTAACATTAGGAGGCTGTGGCATTTGGACGATCATTGATTTAATCATGATAATAACAGGAAGTTTTAAAGATAAAGATGGCTATGAAATTACAAACTAAAGTATTATTTTTTATTGTTTTTCATGTAATGTTATTCATATTGCTATATAGTATTCCAATTCATCTAGATATATGGAACAAAATTTGTTTGTTCAAACAATTAACAGGGAAAAACTGTTGGAATTGTGGTATGACACGAGCTTTTTTGTCAATTTTACATTTTGATTTTAGTATGGCATATCAATATAATCATAAAGTTTTTTTGGTTTTTCCATTAACCGTTGGAATTTATTTATATAGTTGGTATAAATTTATTTTTTTAAGAAGGGGGAGAGAATGATATGAGTGAAAAAGGGAAAGCTATTTTAGCTTATATATTTACTTGGATAGGAGGATTAATTGTATTGTTCGGAATGAAAGATAATACAAGAAACACAAAATTGCATGCAGCACAAGCAATTATTATAGGAATTGGTTATATGATACTTTTTGCAGTATATAGATTCATTCCAATCTATATTCCATTTTTCTCAACAATTGTATATGGATTATATGCTGTATGTATTATTATAGGAATTGTAAAAGCAAACAAAGAAGAAGATCCAGAATTGCCAGTTATTGGTGGAATTGCAAAATCTATCTTTGGTAAAAAAATAGATGAATAAGGAAGAGAATGAAGTGAAATTTTATTTTATGGTATGATTTTCAATTACGAATGATCAGCCAGAAAAAACATTTAGTATAAAATATAAAAACCTCTAATAAGATGTATTAGGGGTTTTTTAATTTTTTTTATTGGCTGGTGGTTTAAAGGGAAAAAATCCAGACATTCTGAATTTCATTGGGGATAACAGAAAAATTGTCAAAAGCCCTATACAAATTAGCAAATTAGTTATATAATGTAGAAAAGTTGTTGGTAAAATTTTGCCAAGAGCGGTTTATTAATGTTTGGAGGAAACAAGAATGAAATTAAAAGAAATGTTAGTGGGATTAGAAGGGCTAAAAGTAAAAGGAGACTTAGAGCAAGAAATACAAAAAGTAGAAAGCAACTCTAAAAATATAAAAAAAGATGATTTATTTATTGCGATCAAAGGATTTGATGTAGATGGTCACCAATATATAGGAAAAGCCATTGAAAAAGGAGCAATAGCAGTTATGGTAGAAGAAGGGTGTGACTTAAAAGCACTAGCTATTCCAGAAGGAATTACCATTGTTATGGCAAAAAATACAAGAGAAGCTTTAGCAATTGTATCAAGTAATTTTTATGGTAATCCTTCGAAAAAGTTTAAATTAATCGGAGTAACTGGGACCAAAGGAAAAACCACAACAACTTTTATGATCAAAGAAATTTTTGAAAAAGCAGGAAAGAAAGTAGGTTTAATTGGAACCATTGCAACTTATCGAAATGGAAAGAAAATAAAAGAAAGTGATAGAACAACACCAGAAAGTTTAGAATTACAAAGAGAATTTGCAGAAATGGTAAAAGCAGGAGTAGAAGTTGTTGTAATGGAAGTATCATCACAAAGTTTAAAGTTACATAGAGTCGATGGGTGTGAGTTTGATATGGTATTGTTTACAAACTTCTCAGAAGATCATATTAGTCCAAAAGAACACCCAGACATGGAAGATTATTTTAATTCAAAACTAAAATTATTCCAGATGTGTAAAACAGGAATTACCAATGCAGATGATTTATATGGAGCCAAAATTCCAAAATTATTTCCAGAAAACAATATAGTGACTTATGGAATTGATAATTTTGCAAATGTATTAGCAAAAGATATAACGATTACAAATTCTTATGTGGATTTTAAAGTGAAAATAACCGAACGAAATGAGAGAGTAAAAACAGGAATACCAGGAAGATTTAGTGTATATAATTCACTATCTGCTATTTGTGTAGCACAGAAATTTGGCATTGATTCAGAAACCGTCAAAGAAGCGTTAGCTGAAGTTAGAGTACCAGGACGATCTGAGTTGATTGCTAATAAGAGAGATTTACCAATTATGATTGATTATGCACATTCACCAGAAAGTTTAGAAAACATCTTACAAGCGGTAAAAAGTTATACACGAGGAAGAGTCATTTGCGTATTTGGTTGTGGTGGAGATCGTGACAGTGGAAAAAGACCAATTATGGGAGAAATTTCAGGAAGAATCGCTGATTTTACTTTCCTTACATCAGATAATCCAAGAACAGAAGATCCAGAGGAAATTGTAAAACAAATAGAAGAAGGTATGAAAAAGACAAAAGGAAATTATAAAACAGTAGTGGATCGAACAGAAGCAATCAAAGAAGCAATTAAAATGGCAAACAAAAGGGATATTATTGTTTTGGCAGGTAAGGGACATGAGCCATACCAAGAAATCAATGGTGAAAAATATCCTTATGATGAAAGAATTATTGTTAATGAGATCATAGATGATTTATCATAAAAAGTAAGAAACGAGAAGAAGAAAGGTTGGTAAAATGAAAATGAGAGTTGAGACAAGTATGCTAATCATAGCATTTATAACAGCCATTATATTAGGTTTCATTATTATACCAATATTGAAAAAGTTAAAAGTAGGACAAATCGAAAGAGATGATGGTCCACAGTCCCATCTTAAAAAGCAAGGAACACCAACAATGGGTGGCATTATCATGATTGTTACGATGATTTTAATGGTAACAGGAAGTTATATTTTTTTGAGTTTACAAGGTGAAAATGAGACAGCAAATCGACTTATACCAATGTTGATATTAACGATTGGTTTTGGTCTAATCGGTTTTATTGATGATTTTAAGAAGTTAGTTTTGAAGAACACAAAAGGGCTAAAGCCAAGTTATAAAATGTTAGGACTATTAATGATATCTGTTATATACGTAGTTTATCTAGTGCAAGGATTACATATCGGAACAGATACATATATTCCAATTTTGAAAATATATATTAATATACCAATTTATTTGTATATTCCTTATGCTATTTTAGTTATTTTAGCTACAACCAATGCAATCAATCTTACAGATGGTATCGATGGTCTTTCTTCTAGTGTATCAGCGATTATTATTACAGGATTAACAGTGATAGGGATAATGGCTGGAATGAAAGAAATATCCATATTTGGAAGTATTGTAATAGGAGCAACACTAGGATTCTTAATGTTTAATTTACACCCAGCTAAAGTATTTATGGGAGATACTGGTTCCTTACTTTTAGGTGGTGTAGTATCAGCAATAGCACTCTACATTAAAATGCCATTATTATTGCTAATAATAGCACTTATTCCCGTTTTAGAGACACTTTCTGTTATGATTCAAGTGGCTTATTTTAAAAAGACAGGAAAAAGATTCTTCAAAATGGCACCATTGCATCATCACTTTGAACTACAAGGGTGGAAAGAAAGTAAAGTGGTAATTGTATTTAGTTTAATTACACTATGTTTATGTGTTATTGGACTAAAAATAATATAAATAATGGAAGGAAGAAAAGAAAGTGGCAAAAAAAAGAAAAGAAAAAAGTTTCTCCAGTTTTTTAAATTCCCCAATTGATTTTACTTTGTTAATTACCATATTATTGTTGCTTTCAATTGGGCTAGTTATGGTGTTATCAGCAAGTTCTCCTTCTGCATTAGCAGAAAGTGGAGACAGCTATTCCTATTTTTCTAAGCAATTGTTATTTGCTATTTTAGGGATTGTTGCCATGTTATTTATATCGAAAATAGACTATCGATTTTATCAAAAATTCTATAAACATGCTTGGTGGATTTCACTTATCTTATTTGCGCTAGTATTAGTAGTGGGAAGAACAATAAATGGTGCCAAAAGGTGGATTTATGTTACACAAACTCTTTCGGTTCAACCATCAGAAATTGTAAAATTATTAATGATCATCTTTTATGCAGGAATTTTAGTGAAGAATAGAGATAAACTAGAATCTTATAAAAATGGATTTTTCAAACATATACTTTTATTAGCACCAATTATAGGATTACTATTATTACAACCACACTTTAGTGCTTCTATTGTTATTATTGGGATTTGCTCCATTATGATGATCATGGCAGGTTGTAAATTTACGCATTTTTTATCAACAGGTGCAGTTGTTGGAATTCCAGCTTTAGTAGCTTTAGTTACACTAGAAGCTTATCGATTAAAAAGGGTTGTTACATTTTTAGATCCATGGCAAGATGCCACAGGAGATGGTTGGCAAGTAATACAAAGTTTATATGCGATTGGTTCACGGAGGGCTATTTGGAGCAGGTTTAGGAGACAGTAAGCAAAAATTCTTATACATACCAGAACCACATAACGATTTTATCTTTTCAATTTTAGGAGAAGAATTGGGATTTTTAGGTTGTACAGCAGTACTAATCCTATTTGCTATCTTTATATGGAGAGGTGTACTAATTGCTATGAGAGCACCAGACATGTTTGGAAGTTTAGTTGCAATTGGAATTACAGCCTTGGTAGGTATTCAAGTAATCATCAACGTAGCAGTTGTAACTTCATCTATGCCAGCAACAGGAATGCCATTACCATTCTTTAGTTACCGGCGGAACAGCACTATTTATCTTACTATGTGAAATGGGAGTATTACTCAATATATCTAGAGCGAGTTCGAAATGATGTTTTTTGGGACGGGGTCAAAAAACATCATTTTAAAAGAAAAAGTTTTATAGGTAGAATAAAAAAATAAATGATGTTTTTTGACCCCGTCCCAAAAAACATCAAAGGAGAAGCGAGTGAAAGTTATTATTGCAGCAGCAGGGACTGCAGGACATATTAATCCAGGATTAGCAATAGCGAATAAAATTAAACAAGAGGAAAAAGATTCGGAAATTATTTTTATTGGTACTACCAGAGGATTGGAGAATGATTTGGTGCCACGTGCTGGTTATGAGCTTAAAACAATTGAAGCTTATGGATTGAGTAAAAAAATTTCTCTTGAAAATTTAAAAAAAATGTACAAGACTTTAAAAGGATATGGAGAAGCTAAAAAAATAATACAAAAGTTTAATCCAGATGTTGTGATTGGAACAGGTGGTTATATATGTGGCGCTACCATTACAGGAGCACATACTTTAAAGATTCCAACGATGTTACATGAAAGTAATAGTTTTCCAGGTATAGCAGTAAAAATGTTAGCAAAAAAAACAGATACAATTATGGTTTCTTTTCAAGATGCAGTTGCAAGAATTAAAAAAGCAAAAAATGTGGTGCATACTGGTACACCAGTGAAAATAAAAAAGTATGATTATGGAATAAATGAAAAAAATAGAATCTTAAAAGAAATGGGATTTAATGCAATAAAACCCGTTATATTAGTGTCAGGAGGAAGTCAAGGAGCACAAAAAATTAACGACGCAATTCTTGCAATAATAGAAAATAAATGGAATAAAAATTATCAAATAATTTGGGCAACTGGTCCAAAGCAATTTGATGGAGTAAAAGAAAGGCTAGAAGACAATCGTATTAATATCAATTATATAGATGGAATAAAGATTATGCCATATATTTATAATATGGAAGAAATTATGAATATAGTTGATGTATCAGTTGGAAGAGCAGGAGCAATGACAGTAACTGAAATAGCAAATTTAGGAAAACCTTCCATTCTTGTACCATTACCAAATGTAAGTCATAATCATCAATTGTATAATGCAAAAGTGTTAGAGAAGATAGGCGCAACTAAAATTATTTTGAATGAAGAGTTAACAGGAGAAAAATTAAATCATGTCATAGAAGAGATTGTTTTGGACAAATCTAAAATGCAAAAAATGGGAGAAAATGCACTTAAGGTTTCAGTTGAAAATGTAGAAGATAAAATTTATAGTGAAATAAAAAAATTGGTGCGATAACCTAGAAAAGGAATGAAAAAAATGCTTAAAAATATACAATTTAATAAAATTATATTAGCTTTATTTGTGATTGGAATAATTATTATTAGTGGGATAGGAATCTTTTTTCTAAACTTATTACAAAATTTAAATCAACAAATTGAAGCCGGCCAAGTAATTGAAATGCAAATCTTACAAAATAAAACTTTATATGTATTAGGTATTTCAGGGATTGTATTTGCTATGGTAGGGATTATTACCGCAATCTTTTTATCTCGATTTATTATTTATCCAATTAATAAATTAATTGAAAGTGCTGAAAAGATAACCGATGAAGATAAAAATGGGATCAAACTTCTAAAAGGAAAGAAAAGAAATGAAGCACAAGATCTAGAAAATGTATTAGGTGTTATGACTACAGAATTAAAAGATAAATTAAGTGAAGTTTCAACACAAAAAAATCAGATTGAAACAATTTTGCTTCACATGACAGATGGAATTATAGCTTTTAACATGCAAGGGGAGATTATTTTGATTAACCCTGCAGCAAAAAAATCATTAAGTATTCGACCAGAAGATAACACATTTGAAGATATATTTGGTAAGTTTCGCTTAGATATTAATATGGAAAAAATAATTTATCTAGAAAGTTGGACTTCAACAGAGCAAAGAATACAGGTGGAAGATAAATTTATGAATGTATTTTTTGCTCCATTTAAAAATGAAACGGATCGACCAGATGGTGTAATTGCCGTTATACAAGATATTACAGAACATGTTGATTTAGATAATATGAGAAAAGAGTTTGTGGCTGATGTATCGCATGAGTTAAAAACACCAATTACTTCTATTATGGGATATGCAGATACATTATTAGAAGGAGAATATGACAAAGAAACACAAACAAAATTTTTAAATGTAATTGCAACAGAAGCAAGAAGAATGGCAAAACTAGTGACCGATTTGTTGACTTTATCTAGGTATGATAATAATCATAAAATTGTACAAAAAGAAGCTTTTGATTTAGGAGATTTAGTTAAAAAATGTCAGGACAAGCTAGCCATAGAGATTAAAAAGAAATCACATAAGGTAAATTGTTTTGTGACTGCTGATGTTCCACCTGTATATGCTGATAAATATGATATCGAAAGAGTAGTATTGAATATTTTGACGAATAGCATTAAATATACAAAAGATGGTGGAGAAATTAAAATTTATGTTGGATTTGTTTATAACGATGCTTATATTAAAGTTTTTGATAATGGAATTGGAATTCCTGAAGAGGATTTGAATCGAATTTTTGAAAGATTTTATCGTGTAGATAAAGCTCGTACTAGAGAGATGGGAGGAACTGGTCTTCGGACTTTCTATTGCTAAAGAAATTTTGGACAAAAATGGTGGAAGCATTGATATTAAAAGTGTAGTAGGGGAAGGAACAGAAGTGGTAGTTAGAATTCCAACGAAACAATAGGATTTTGGGGACGTCCCCAAATCCTATTGTTTTTTATATGGCTTTTTTTGGTTGGTTCTGCATAGTAGATAGTCTACACTTGTGTTATAAAAGTCAGCTAATTGACAAAGGCTTTCTAAAGGAATACTTCTTTTGTTAGTTTCATAGTAAGAATAAGCAACTTGCGAAATACTTAAAATTTTACTTATTTCTGTTTGTGTAAGGTCATGATCTTCTCTTAAATCTTTAATTCTTGTTTTCATAAGTTTTCACCTCAATTAATAATATAAAATAAAACGGAATGTTATATTGACTCATATAACATTTTGTTATACAATAAAATTGAATTTATATAATAGGGGGAAACAAATGAGAAAAGTAATACAAAACAAAGGAATAACATTAATAGCATTAGTTATGACAATAATTATTTTACTAATTTTAGCAGGAATGAGTATAGCAACGCTAACTGGCGAAAATGGAATATTAAGTAAAGCGAGTTTTGCAGAAGAAGAAACCAAAAAGAAAGAGTATGAAGAAATACTGAAACTAATAGCAAATGAATTAAGAGCAAATAAAATTATGAACAATTGGGATAACAAAACATTTTTAGATGAATTTGAAAAAGAAATACCAAAAGAAGAAAAACTAAAAGAGGCAGAAATGAATCGAAAAAATGATGAAACAATAATTGTTATAACAAAAGAAGGGTATATATATGAAGTAACAGAAAATAAAGTAGAATATATAGGAAAACAAGGTGGAGTAGAAATACCAAAATTAGAAGAAAGTAATATTGTCTTTCGTTATAATCCATCACCAGAAGAACAAACTTGGACAAATGGTAAAGTAGATGTAAGCATTGTAGCACAAACATCAGAATATCAATTACAATATTCACTAGATGCAAAAAATTGGAAAAATTATGAAAAAGAAGTTGAAGTACAACAAAATGGAGTAATATATGCAAGATTGGTGAATAACTTATATGAATCAGTTTGTCAAGCAACAGGAAATGTAACAAATATTGATGCAACAGGACCAACAGCTACAATTTCTTTTAATAGTACAAATACCAATACAGTTTCAAGCATTATAGCAACAGTAGAGCAAATGGATAATCAAAGTGGTATCAATATAACAAATTGTAAATGGGTTTATAATACAATTAGTGGAAGTATAGGAACGAATGAAGAAGATTATACAGGGGGGAATTTTACTATAACACCTGAAGAAATAGAATTAAAAGTAGAAACAGCAGGGATTTATTATCTTCATGTATTAGCTATAGATAATGCAGGAAATAAAAAAGAAATCATATCAAAACAGGAAATTACTGTAAAAGAAACTGATAGAATACCGCCGAATGATGCAGAAATTACATTAACATCGACAAGAGTAGATGTTGGAAGCACAGTTACAGCAACGATAACAGTAAGTGATGAACAAAGTGGAATCAATCTAGAGAAGTGTAAATACATAATAAATAATTCATTAACAAAATTAGGAAGTGATTCAACAACATGGGATACAGCTACAACATTATCAGGAATAACATCAAATATTCCTATAACATCAAATACAAGAGGAAGTCTATATTTACATATATTAAGTGTAGATAATGAAAACAATAAAACAGAGACAGTGTCTGAAGGAATTTATTTTGCTGAAACAGTACCTATTTTTAGTCTTGCTTATAAAAGTGGAATTTCTTGTGGGAGTTATGTTGCATGGCCAGAAGGTTGGTCTCATCAAGAGGCAGGTAAATATTATCAAATTTTAGATTCCAGAGGAGGATTATCTTATATGCAAAGTAATCAAATGTTTGATATTACTAATTTCAACTTATTAATGTTAAACTGTATTGGTTGGAATGATACAGGTTGTGGTGGCTGGATTTCTTTGTGTGTATGTGATTCAAATGGTAATATTGCCAAAAGAGTAACTCAAAATTTTGATTGGTATACAACAAAATCCGATACAAATATATCTTTAAACCTAGATGTTTCTTCACTTTCTGGTAATTATTATATACGAATAGAACTACAAAAAACAAGTGGAAGATATACAAATGCTATGAAAGCACCTGTTACATTAATTGCAAAATAATAAATAACCTCTTAAATTTTGAAGTATTTAATACTTTAAAGTTTAAGAGGTTTTGTATGATATAGGAAAGTCATACTAAAAACAGATGGTACACAATTTTACTTACGTAAAATTGACACACGAATGAATTTGCGAAAACCCTAAAAAAATGTAAAAATGGTGTTATTATAAAATAACTAAAAATATCTTCATATTTTCATTGATTACTTATGAAATTTGATGTATAATGATAAAAGTGAAAAGTAATTAGTTAGGAGAGAGTGAATTGAAATTAAGTGAAAAAACAAAAGATATATTAGAATGGGTATATTGCATTATCATAGCATTAGTTTTGGCTATGTTGTTTCGATTTTTTATAGGAACGCCAACGATTGTAAAACAAGTTTCAATGTATCCAACACTTATTCAAGACGAGAGACTATGGTTAAATCGATGGGGAAGAACCACAAAGACATTACCAAAAAGAGGAGAAATTATAACATTTGAAGAACCGGCAAAAATAACGTATGCTTCTTCTGAAATCGATCAAAACAATCCAATTGCACAATATAATAAAAAAGATCCATGGCAATGGTTTATTAGTGATTTTTTAGAAATTAAAAAAAGAAGTTATATTAAAAGAGTTATTGCAGAACCAGGAGAACATGTTGAAATTAAAGAAGGTAAAGTATATATTAATGGGGAAATATTGGACGAACCATATTTACAACCAGGAATTGTAACAGATGTACCAGAAGAAGGATTTGATGACTTTATTGTACCTGAAAATTACGTATTTGCAATGGGAGATAATAGAAATCACAGTACAGATTGCAGAGCTTTTGGGTGTATTCCATTAGAAGAAATTGAAAGCACAGTAGCAATTAGAATATGGCCATTTAATAAATGGGGAAAAGTTGAATAGCATAGAAACAACCAAAAAGAGGGAAATGATGTTTGAAAAAATAGTAGGAAATGATAAAATCAAGGAAATGTTAGCTAAATCAATTGAAAATGAAACGATATCACATAGTTATTTATTTATAGGAACGCAAGGAATTGGGAAAAAATTACTTGGAATAGAATTTGCAAAAAGAATGTTATGTCTCGAAAAAGAGGAAGGAAGTACTTGCAAATCTTGTATCGAATTTGAAAGTGATAATCACCCAGACTTTATGTGTTTAGAACCAGATGGAAGTAGTATTAAAATTGAACAAATTCGTTTTCTACAAAAAAAAATACAAGAAAAACCGATTCGTTCAAAACAAAAAGTATATATCATAAATCAAGCAGACACAATGACCATAGAAGCACAAAATTGTTTATTGAAGACATTAGAAGAACCACCAGAATTTGCAACAATTATTTTAATTGGAAGCCAAGAAAATGCTTTTTTACCTACCATCAAATCAAGATGTATGATTCTCACATTTCAGCCAATAGAAGACGATAAAATCAGACATTATATGGAAATAAATTATGGGATTCATAAAATTACATCAAATCGTTTGAAGATGTTTCAGGGAAGTATTGGAAAAGCAATTGAATTAAAAGATAAGCAAGAAGAATATGATAAAATAGAAATGCTGATCGAAAATTTGAATAAAAAAGATTTAATCGAAATTGTAAAATTAGCAGAACCATTATATCAAGCAAAAGAGGAAATTTTTGAACTATTAGAAGGAATAAATATATTGTTATTTCTTCATGCAAAAGAAAACTATTTGTACACAAATTGTATTAAAATTGTGGAAAACACGAAGAAAAGATTGAAGCAGAATGGAAATTATGAAATGTGTATGGATTATCTACTTTTTAACTTATGGGAGGAACTAATTTGAAAAATATAATAGGAGTTAGGTTTAAAAAATTAGGAAAAATCTATTTTTTTAATCCAAAAAATTTAAAAATAAGAAAAGGTGACAAAGTCATAGTCGAAACAGCACAAGGAGAAGAATATGGCGAAGTTATGATTCCAAATCGTTGGGTAGAAGATGAAAAAATTGTAACACCTTTGAAAAAAGTACTAAGAATTGCAAATTACAAAGATCATAAGCATTACGAAGAATGTAGAAGAAAAGAAAAAGAGGCTTATGAGATTTGTTTGAAAAAAATAAAAGAACATAAATTAGACATGACTTTAACAGATGTAGAATATAAATTTGATAATAGTAAGATTTTATTTTACTTTACAGCAGATGGAAGAATTGACTTTAGAGAGTTGGTAAAAGACTTAGCAGGAATTTATAAAATGCGTATTGAATTACGACAAATAGGCGTTAGAGATGAAGTAAAAAGAATTGGTGGAAATGGTGTTTGTGGAAGAGAGCTTTGTTGTTGTTATTTCTTAAGTGATTTCGAAACAGTATCTATAAAAATGGCAAAAGAGCAAAATATGTCATTAAATCCATCAAAGATA
>JAAVZN010000093.1 GCA_022791675.1 Clostridia bacterium
AACAAAGATGATATTGATCAAGTAAGAAAAGTATTAGATGAAAATGGTGGTAAAGACATCAAAATTATCACAAAAGTAGAAAATGTTGAAGGACTAGAACACATGGAAGAAATTGTTGATAATGCTGACGTTCAAATGATTGCTCGTGGGGATATGGCAACAGAAACTGATTTTACAGAACCACCAGTTATGCAAAAAAGATTTATCAAATTATCAAACAAAGCCAATAAACCAGCAATTACTGCTACACAAATGTTAGAAACAATGACCTATAATCCATTACCAACAAGAGCAGAAGCAAGTGATGTTGCTAATGCAATCTATGATAGAACAAGTGCAGTTATGCTATCAGGAGAATGTGCAATGGGAAAATATCCTGTTGAGTGTGTTCAAACAATGGCAAAAATTGCAAATAGAGTGGAAAAAGATATTGATTATTGGAAAAAATTTAGAGAAAATGACCAAATTGATATGACTAGCTTAGAAAGTAAAATTGCTTATTCAACAGCTGTTATGGCAATGAACTTAGAAGCAGACGCTATTTGTTGTTATACCAATACAGGTGATTCTGCAAGAAGATTTGCTGGAATGGGAGTAGGTTGCCCAATTTTAGCTATTACTGATAACAGAAGAACCTATAATCAATTGGCAATTGCTTGGAATGTAACACCTATATTTGTAGAAACCAAAGACATTATTGACGATATTGTAGCAGAAGGAATTGAAAAAATGAAACAAAAAGGAATTTTAGAAAAAGGAGATACCATTGTTGTTTCTGGTGGAGCAAAATGGTTAGACTCAGCAGAAAGTAGCAAAATTATTGGTGGAATTGCTAAAATATAACAGAAACATAAAATGTGGAACACGATGAGAAAATGAAATAAGAAAGAAACAAAGCAATATTTTTATTGCTTTTTTTCAATTAAATATGATATACTATACCTATCAAAAAAGGAAAGAAGGAAAGGGGCACCAAATGAAGCCAATTGTAGCTATAATCGGAAAACCAAATGTGGGAAAATCAACTTTTTTTAATTACTTAGTAGGAAGTAGAATATCCATTGTGCAAGATACACCAGGTGTAACCAGAGATAGAATTTATGCAGAAACCAATTGGAGAGGAAGAAGTTTTACCTTAATTGACACAGGTGGGATTGAGCCAGATTCTGAAGATATTATCTTATCGCAAATGAGAGAACAAGCAAACTTAGCAATCTCAATGGCAGATGTTATTTTATTTTTGACCGATATCAAACAAGGAGTAACAGCATCTGATAAAGAAATCGCAGTAATGTTAAAAAAATCTGGAAAACCAATTGTTTTAGTATGCAACAAAGCAGACAATTTTGAAAAAGATCAGCAAGAAGTATATGAATTCTATAATTTGGGTATAGGAGAACCTTATCCAATTTCGGCAACAAATGCAATTGGGATAGGTGATGTTTTAGATAAAATTTATGAAAGTTTTCCAGCAAAAAGTGAGAATGAGAAAGAAGAAAATATTACAAAAGTAGCTATAATTGGCAAACCAAATGTAGGAAAATCTTCTTTGATCAATCATATTTTAGGAGAAAATAGAGCGATTGTAAGTGATATTGCTGGAACTACTAGAGATGCGATTGATACAGAATTTGAAAACGAAAAAGGAAAATATACATTAATTGATACAGCAGGAATTCGAAGAAAAAGCAAAGTAAAAGAATCAATTGAAAAATTTAGTATTATGAGAACTTTACTTGCCATTGAAAGAGCAGATGTATGCTTAATGTTAATTGATGCTACAGAAGGCGTTACGGATCAAGATGCTAAAATTGCAGGAGAAGCACATGAAGCTGGAAAAGGAGTCATTATTGTTGTAAACAAGTGGGATATGTTGGAAAAAGAAACAGGAACATTAGAAAAATATAAAAAGGAAGTATATGACAAGTTAAAATATCTTTCTTATGCACCAATTATATTTATATCAGCAAAAACAGGACAAAGAGTTCATAAATTATTTGACTTGATCAATTATGTAGCAGAACAAAACGCAATGCGAATTGCTACCTCTGTTTTGAATCAAGTAATCAATGAAGCAATAGCAATTGTACAGCCCCCAACAGATAAAGGAAAAAGATTAAAAATCTATTATGGAACACAAGCTTCAACCAAACCACCAACTTTTGTTATTTTTGTAAATAACAAGCAATTATTTCATTTTTCTTATGAACGATATATAGTCAATCAAATTAGGAAAGAATTTGGATTAGAGGGAACGCCAGTTAGAATTATAGTAAGAGAAAAAAATGAAAAAGATATTTAAAGGAGGAAAGTAAAAAATGGTAGAATATATTATTATGGCAATAATTGCTTATCTAATAGGAAGTATTAACTTTTCTGTTATCATTAGTAAAAAAATAGCAGGATTTGATATAAGAGAAAAAGGAAGTGGAAATGCTGGAAGCACGAATATGCTTCGTTCAGTGGGAAAAAAAGCAGCAGGTATCACATTGCTATGTGATATTTTAAAAGGTGTAGTAGCCATTATCATTTCGATTATAATAGGAAATATAGTAAAAGAAACGAATCAAGAACGATTATTACAAATTGCAGGGATTGCAGTAGTAATTGGTCATACATTTCCAGTATTTTTTGGTTTCAAAGGAGGAAAAGGTGTTGCAACATCATTAGGAATTTTATTGATGACAAATTGGAAGATAGGACTTATTTGTTTGGTATTTGCATTAGTTTTAATTCTATTAACAAGAATGGTATCATTAGGATCGTGTGTAGCTTCTATTCTATTTCCTGTATTAACAGTATTTATTAACGATAGTTATACCATTCTAACAGAAGGGAAACAAGGAAGTAGCTATCTAATATACAGTATTATTTTAGCAATTATAGTTTTATATAATCACAGAACGAATATTACAAGATTAATGAATGGAACAGAAAATAGAATTAATTTTAAAAATTAGGAGAAGAAAACAGATGAAAAAAATGATAACCATTCTGATAATCAGTGTTATGATAGGTGTGTGTGGATATGTACAAGCATCTACTACATTTGAATTGTCATTTCGAGTTTTGAATAATAAAAAAAGCGAAAGATTTGACTTGTATATTTTGTTACCAAAAGAATACATAGAATTTGCTATAAAAGAAGCAAACTTGGAGATCGATTACGAAGGGGTAAGTACGATAAAAGAAAATACCATTCCAGGAATTTTTATCGAAAAATCAAAAGTACAAGATGAAGTATATACAGAAAATGATCAAGAATATGTACCAATCAGATTGGAAAAAGAAAACCAAGTGTATTCTTTTGAAATTTTAAAAAATTATCCAAAAATGGATATAAAATATAGAATAAAAAACATACAAAAAGATTATATTGTACATATAGACAATTTTAAAATAGAAAGCGGAAAATGTGAAATTGAATATGATTACCAAAAAGATACCATTAAACAACCAGACAAAAAAATAATGCCAACTGGAGTCAAAATTTTAACAATCCTACTAGTATTTTTAATAATAGTAAGTGCCATAGCACGAGCCAAAGCAAGAAAAAATTAATTTTTTTTCGACCAGATTTGTGCCGAAAGAAAGGAATGTGATTAAAAATGAAAAAAATAGCTGTGATCGGAAGTGGAAGTTGGGGAGTAGCATTAGCAACTCATTTAGCAAGAAGCGGGAATCAAGTTAAAATGTGGTCATTTAATGAACAAGAGATGAGAATGATGAATGAGGAAAGAAAATGTAAATTCTTACCAGGGTTAGAAATCCATAATAATATAACTTGTTATCAAGAATTTGAAAAAGTAATCGAAGATACGGAATTTATTTTACATGTAACACCATCAAAATTTACACGCCAAACCTTTAAACAATATAAGCAATATGTAGGGAATAAGCCAGTGATTATATGTTCAAAAGGTTTTGAAAAAGAAACTTTAAAAACATTAGATGAAGTAATTTTAGATGAATTACCAACTGCAAAAGTAGGTGTCTTATCTGGACCAAGTCATGCAGAAGAAGTATCTATAGCCATTCCAACTGTTTTAGTAGTTGCTTCTAAGCAAGAAGATATTTTAGAAATGATACAAGGAACTTTTATGTGCAATGAAATGAGAATTTATACCTCAAAAGATGTAAAAGGGGTTGAACTACGGAGGAGCTTTAAAAAATATTATTGCTTTTTGTGCAGGAGTAGCAACAGGAATTAACTTAGGAGATAATACATTTGCAGCACTCATTACAAGAGGACTCAATGAGTTAACAAGATTAGGAATCCAATTAGGCGGAGAAAAAGAAACTTTTTATGGGCTAAGCGGATTAGGAGATTTGATTGTTACTTGCTTAAGTGAACACAGTAGAAATAGAAAAGCTGGAAAATTAATTGGTCAAGGAAAAACATTAGAAGAAACCAAACAAGAAGTGGGTATGGTCATTGAAAGTATTGATAATATTGAAGTTGCTTATCAGTTAGGTAAAATACATAAAGTCGATATGCCAATTGTAGATACTGTTTATAAAGTAATATATGAAAATTTAGAACCAAAAGAAGCTGTTAAAAAATTAATGACAAGAGACAAAAAAAGTGAATAAATACGACAAAAAAATCAAATAATAAAAAGGAGCAATAAAATCATGTTTGCTCCTTTACTTTAAACCATAAAGGAAGGAAGGAAAAAATGGAATTTTTTGATAAACTAGGCAAAAAGGCCTCAGAAGCTTATAAGGTAACAGCAGACAAAACAGGAAAAATAGCAAAGGAAACAAAATTAAAATTTAAAATAGGTGAATTAAAAACACAAATTAGTGATATTTATGAAGAAATTGGAAAGAAAGTTTATGAAAAACATATAAGGGAAGAAGAAATATGTATCAAAAAAGACTTAGAAGAACAATGTACAAAAATTGATGTTTTAAGTGATGAGATTGATAGTTTACTAAAAGAATGTTTAGCTTTAAAAGACAAAAAACAATGTAAAAAATGTTATAAAGAAATTGAAAAAGAAGATAAATATTGTAGAAATTGTGGTGAAAAACAAACAGATGAGCCAAAGAAAGAAGGAATAGAAAAAGTAGAAAACATAGAAATTGATCCAAATCATACAATCGAAAAACAAGAAGAAAAAGATCATTTAGAAAAAACAGTAGAAATTGAATCAAATGTAACCCTAGGAGACGAAGAAGAGGACGAATTGAAAGAAAAGATGCAAAAAGATGAAACCATACCAGAAAAGGTAGAAGAATAAAGAAAAGGAATCATGCAAAATGGAGTAAAATAAGCAATAAGAAAGGAAGATAGACATGAAAATAGTAGTACAAAGAGTAAAAAATGCAAAAGTAGAAGTAGAAGGAAAAACAGTAGGAAAAATTGAAACAGGATTTTTAGTATTATTAGGTATCACTCATGAGGATACAGAAAAACAAGCGGATTACCTTGTAAAAAAACTTTGTAAATTACGAGTATTTACAGATGAAAATGATAAAATGAATTTGTCTTTAAAAGATGTCAATGGGGAATTATTGATCGTATCTCAGTTTACTTTGTATGCGGATTGTTCCCAAGGAAATAGACCATCTTTTGTCGAAGCAAGTAGACCAGATCATGCCAATCAATTATATGAATATTTTTGCTCAGCTTGTGAGGAAAATGATATTCATGTAGAAAAAGGAATATTTGGAGCTGATATGAAGGTAAGTCTTTTGAATGATGGTCCAGTAACTATAATCATAGAAAAATAAGGTACAATTTAGGCAATATGAGATGGTGAGATGGTGCGATGGGGACGGTTCTTTTTGCACATTTTTGTGCAAAAAGAACC
>JAAVZN010000094.1 GCA_022791675.1 Clostridia bacterium
TCAATAAAAATCTGTTTTATAGTAAATTTAGACATTAATATCACCGATAAAAATATATCATAAATTAGTGAAAAAGCAAAACTAAAGAGCCTAAACTTAATCAGACTCTTTAAGGGCGGAATTTATTCCGCTTTTTTATTAAAATTCTTCACAAATCAATATCTTTTTGCTATAATGGGAAAAAGGAGAAAAAATGATACGTTTAGTGGCAAGTGATATAGATGGAACCATAATAGGAGAAAATAACCAAATTACAAACCAAAATCAAAAAGCTATTTACGATATGAGAAAATCTCACATTGATTTTACGATTTGTACAGGGAAGCCCTATAGTATGGTAAAAAAATTTTGTGAAGATTTGCATGCTAGTTATGGGATTTTTGGGAATGGAAATCAAATTATTGATTTAAAAACGGGTAATGAAATTTTTAGGAAAACGTTAACACAAGAAGAAGTAAGTGCCTGTATGCGTTTGGCTAAAAAAGAAAAATTACATATTCATTTTTATACAGAAAATGAAGTGATTACACCCAAATTGATGTATATGGATTTAAGAAACTATATTTTAAAAGATTCAATTTTTCATAGCGATTTGAATTTTAAAATAGTTTCTGATGTTGAAGAGTATTTTGAACAAAATAAACCAACTGTTTTTAAATTAATTATTTCTAGTTCTTCTAGCCTAGAATCTTTGCAAGAACAAATCAATCAAAAGCTAGAAGTAACAATGTATCGAGTAATAAAGAAGAAAGAATATAAAGATAAAATGATTCATAAGGAATATGAATATTTAGATATTACACCAAGCAAAACAAATAAAAGTGAAGCCTTAGCTATCCTTTCTAAATATTTGGAAGTTTCTTCCGATGAAATTATGGCAATTGGAGATAATTTAAATGATATTGAGATGATTCGTAATTCAGGAATTGGTGTAGCTGTTGCCAATAGCTATGATGCCGTAAAGGCAGTGGCTACCTATACGACAGTCAATAGTGTGGAAAATAGTGGATTTGCAGAAGCGGTTTATAAATATATTTCTTTTTAACTTCGAAGCAAATCAATCCAAGAATAGATAATCTTTTTAGCCATTGTAAACAAATTTAATTTTTCTACATCATTTTTAGCGATAATATTAACCGTTGATAAAGTATGACCATCTATGACAAACGAAACTTCTCCTAATTTTTGACCAGAAGAGATCGGAGCTGAAATGTTATTGTCTAAAGTCAAAATTTGTTCAATATTTTTATCTTTTCCTTTTTCAAGCAAGGTACCAGCATTATCTTCTAAAATGGCATCAACAGAAGAGCGAACGCCTTTTGTAACAGAGATCGATTTTACCATTTCGTCTTTTTTTCCAAATTGCTTAAAAGAGAATGTATTGAACCCGTAATCTAATAATTTTTGTGCTTCAGCAAAACGAACTTTTGTAGAAGGTGCTTTCATGATAACAGCAATTAAAGACAAGTTATCACGTGTAGCACTAGCAGACAAATTGTATAAAGCTAATCCAGTTGATCCTGTTTTTAAACCTGTTGCTCCTTGATAGGTTCGAATTAATTTGTTCGTGTTCGTGAGTTCTGATTTTCCATCACGTAGGCTATCTGTCCAAATAGTGGTATAGTTTGTGATTTGTGGGTATTTGTTTAACAATTCTTTTGACATTAAGCTGATGTCATAACTTGAAGTAACATGACCATCTTCATCTAATCCATGGCAATTCTTAAAGGTAGTATCGTTCATTCCTAATTGTTTTGCTTTGTCATTCATCATTTGTACAAAGGCTTCTTCCGAACCAGATATGTATTCAGCCATAGCTATGACACAATCATTAGCAGAAGCAACACATATTGCTTTTAACATTTCGTCAACACTTAAAGTTTCACGTGGGTCTAACCAAATTTGAGAACCACCCATGCTACTTGCATTTTCACTACAGGGAATGGAATCGGTTCGTGCAATTTTTCCAGTGTCTAGGGCTTCCATAATAAGTAAAATACTCATTACTTTGGTAACAGAAGCGGGACGCAATGGTTCATGACAATTGTGTTCATAAAGAATTTGACCAGTGGTTTGTTCTATTAAGATGGCAGACGCCGATTCTAGGTTTAACGTGTTTGGGGTTGGTTCTTGCTCACTGGAGTTTGTAATAATTGTATGTTCCAAGTTTTCTGAATGATTTGACCATACATAAGTAGTATCTTCAGCAAAACAAGGTATGGCTAGTGAAAAAATGATGGCAATAATGATGAATAGACAAGTTGATTGTTTTAATTTACGCATATAAATCCCTCCAATTATTAATAAACTATATGTGCAAAAAATATAAAAATGACAAAAATATAATTATAATATGTTAAAAAGTTAGACTCATTCATTAATGTTTCATGTAGTAAAATGTCGGAATTTGCGATGAAAAGACTGGAAAAATACTTGAAAAATTGAACATTTTGTGATTCAATAGAAATACAATTATTTTTAAAAATCAAAAAACAACTTTAGGAGATAGACAAAAATTAATTCTTAATTTTTTTAGATTTCAAATTCAAAAAATTCAAATCAAAAAAATCCAAAACAAACAAAATTCAATAAAAGGAGGGAAGGCGCTCCAAAAGACAAGAAAAAATAATTGCAAAATATAAAGATTTACTAATTAGGTATTGCAAAGCAATGCATCATTTAGTATAATAAGGAGGTAAAATGAAAGAGACAACTGTGAAAAAATTGCCATTAACTTCTGATATTGTTTTTAAAAGA
>JAAVZN010000095.1 GCA_022791675.1 Clostridia bacterium
ATGGCAAGAGCTTTTAGATTTAGAAGAAATTACAAACAGGGATTAAAGGGACGTTCCTTAAAATCCCTGCTTCATAGAAATAAGAATGAAATTTTTCATTCTTTCTTTTTTATTATATTAGTAATTCTATTTTTCCCAATTTTTAATATTTCTGAAATTTCTTTATTATTGCACAAATACTTCTCCTTCAGCACTTTGGCTATTTGCAAAATTAATGTATTACTTTTTTTGATTTCTTCTTTTTCTATTCCTAATTCTTCGCAATAATTACTTAAAAATTTTTTGATTTCATTTAAATCTCTCTTGTTTTTATCAATATCAAATATATCTCCTTTTTCTTGATAATTTCTATGAAGTAAATTAAATACTTTTTTATAATCTTGTGTATGAAATAATAATTCTACACAAAACTTATCTACCTCTCCTCTTTGATATTTTTGATAAGAAGAATACGGATACTGTTCAATTTCATCTACTAACCCAGCCTTTATTGGATTTCTATGAATATATACGAAAGCATTATATAAATGCGATTCATCTTTTATTGATTGTGTATAAAATCGGTTTCGAAATACATATCCTACTCTTCCTTCCTTTTTGTTATAAAAAATCGCATAAGTAGTGTTAACTTTTGACATTGCTTTCGACAATTCTTCGCTTTTTTCTGTATAAATTAGTAAATGTGCATGATTGTCCATAATACAATAATTTAGTAGGTAAATATTAAAATTTTCTTGAAATTTATTTTGTAACAAATTGATATATTCTTTTTTATACTCCTCTTTAAGAAAAATATTTTCTTTTTCAATTCCTTGAACAATTACATGAATATAAAAACTTGCTATATTTTTTCTAGCATTTCTTGGCATAACCCCTCCTTAATTAAAATTAATTTTCTGGAAATTTTAGTTTTTTTGAAATAATAACTTTTTTAAAATTTAATGATTTAAAATCAAATGAAAAGAATTTTACTTATTATATCTTCTTTGTATCTTTTTGTCAAATATTTACATTTTTCCATTCACTTTGATTTGCAAGGTAAATTGCATTCAATAAATATAAAAACCCAATTAATCATTATGTAAGAACAAAAGAAAGTTGTTTAAGTGCTTCATAAAAAAATTCTATTATGAACTTAAGTGAAAGTCTTTCTTCTTCGCAAGATAGAAAAAGAATTAAAAAATAGCCAAAAATATAGGTATATTTCTAAATTGCACTTATTTTTTATTAACATTTCTATATAAAAAATTAAACAGGGATTTTTAGGAACGTCCCTCTAATCCCTGCTTTCAATTACCATTAAGATACCTTTTTTCAACTCGATGCTAGCCACATCTTTTATTATTTCATTGCTAACACCCAAACTTACACCAATTGGCAAAGAATATTCCTTTAGTAAATATTTAAATCCTTTTAAAGTAAGTCCTTTTACTTGACTTGTTAATGGCATCAAAGAAATATATTTTCCATAAGTTTCATTTTTATATAAAATACACTTTTCTTGTATTAAATAAATTTTATTATATTCATCTATGATTTGGCATGGAATTTTAGCATCTAATGCATATTTTAAAATATGAATATTAGCTAAACTGTGATCCATTCTTTTTCCTAATGCTCCTAGTACTGTGATAGTAGAACTATTTAAATCAATGGCTAATTGCATTGCTATATCGGTATCTGTATTATCTTTTTCTGGATCATACTTATGAAAAATAATTTGTGAATTTTTTTTATAATATTCTAGTATTTCTTTTGAAACAGAATCAAAATCTCCCACAACATGTTGTGGTATTACCTTTAAATCATATAATTGCTCTAATCCTTTATCAACAGCAATTATATTTTCTTTGTTATAATCTTTACAAAACTTGTCTAAATTTTCTTTGTCAATTTCTCCTCCTGAAATAATTAGTGTTTTCATTTTTCTCTCCCTATATAATTCACTCTTTTTTAATTAAAATTGACAATCAAAAATAATTAAAATTTTCATTCTGACTAAAGAGGGATTTTAAGGAACGTCCCTAAAATCCCTCTTTCTCGTTGGTATTAAAAACAGAGCGCCTACAATGATTGGTAAATAAAATGTATACATTCTCCAGAATAATATAGACATATTTATGGTTCCTTGCTGGAAAATGGTATGAAATAATAAGTAAAATCCTCCTTCTGCTCCTAGCCCTGAACCTGGAGTTGGTATAAAGGTCATAATTAGTAATAAAAATGCTTGGGTTGGTATGATTTGCCAAAAAGTGATTCCAAAATTACCAAATGCTCGATAAACCATATAAGTAATAGAGTAATAAACAAAACTTTGAATCACTGCTGTTATAAACATTTTTAATACCATCTTTTTTTCAGATTTCATATATAAAAATTGTTCTCTAAAGTTCTCGATACTTTTATCTAATTTTTCTATGGTTTCTTCTGGACGTTTAAAAATGTGAATTTTCCCTAATAATCTAATGATCGGTGTAGTAAAAAAAGTAATGACTTTCTTTTTGATTCCTGCTAGAATAACTACTATTATGGCTAAAATGTTGACCACAAATCCTATGATTGCAATCCATATATAATTTTGCATAAGATTTGCAAAAAAAGAGAATTCAAAACATACAACAATGATAGTTGATACAACCAATGCTGTTTGGGTTATAATAAATTTCATTGCCATGGCTGATAAAGAATCACTTACTCGTTTTCCTGTTTTGGTCAATTCATAAGCTTGCATTGGCTGTCCTCCAGTAGAAAAAGGCGTAATATTATTAAACAACTGTCCTAACATAGATACTTTAAATGAATTAGCAAAAGTCTGATCGGGATACATTTTCTTGATTGGAATATGCAAATTATTTGCTTCACAGATCCAATGAATAACTAAACAAACAAGTCCTGCCATTACCCATCTATAATCTACTTGGTGTAAGACCTCTCTAATATTATCTATTCCATCTACTTTTACCATATAAATAAATAAAAATATAAATATGGCTAAGATTAGTATGAAATTAAAAATAACTACTTTTTTGTTTGCTGGTTTGACTTCTTGACGTATTTCTTCTATCTCTGCTTTTAATGATTCTTTTTCCTCACTTTCTGTTTCCCAGTTTTCTGACATTCTTTTAACTCCTTACTTTAATAATCTTTTTCTCTTTTTGTGTTTGTCCTTGTTCCCTATTTTGTTCTCCTAATATAATGAAAGAGAAAGGATTTCTCCTTCCCTTGTTTTCCTATTCTTCTTCTGGTGCTTCAACAGGACATACCCCTGCACAAGTACCACAGCCAATGCATGCTGATGGATCGATCACAAATTTATCATTCCCTTGTGAAATGCACCCAACTGGACATTCCCCTGCACATGCTCCACAAGAAATACATTTATCTGTAATTTTATATGCCATTTTTTTCACCTCCTATAATCCAATTTTTTCAAACAGGATTTTAAAGTTAGTCTTTAATCTCCTTGTTCTAATTTTTCTAATTCTTCTAACTCTTTTTTATGTTGTAATTCTTCTTGATCGATTTTTTCTGCTACAACATCTTTAATTACCTTTATATCTTTTGCCTCATATCTTTTGTAAAAATATCCATCACCTTCTGGATCTTTTATTTTAACTCTTACACGTTCTTTTAAAGTTTCGATAGAATCTACTTCGCCTTCCCCTTCTTCCGTTTTTACAATTGCACCAATATTCGGAAGTTTTGCAAGTTTTTCTTCATAAACTTCATTTTCATATTTCAAACAACACATTAATCTTCCACAATTCCCTGATATCTTTGATGGATTTAATGACATATTTTGCTCTTTTGCCATTTTTATAGATACTGTTTCGAAATCACTTAAGAAAGAACAACAACAAAGCTCTCTTCCACAAACACCATTTCCACCAATTCTTTTTACTTCATCTC
>JAAVZN010000096.1 GCA_022791675.1 Clostridia bacterium
ATTATAGTTATCGATTTGGTTCAATAGAATTTATATTCAAAAATGAAAAGACAAATGGATTTTACTTGGAGAAAACAAAAATGAAGAATTTACAAGCATTTAAAACAATGTTTGGACTAATGTTGATAGGACTATTATGGCTAACGATATTGGGAGTAGACTATTGTGTCAACATGAAAGAAAAAGCAAATAATATAAAAATAAGATGTTATAAAAAGAATAAAGAAAGAATCTTTTCACTTTTCAATACAGGTCTATTTTATTTTAATCTATGTTTTAATTCTTATGGAATGCCAAAAATCAAATGCAATTTTCTGCTCTATGAATTATAGAGAATAAAAATCAAAGAAACACACTAGGTGTTTTATTAATCAAGCAAATTTTAAAGTAATTATCTAGAAAACTTATCAAATAGATATAATTTTTCTAGGTAATTACTATTTTTTTATGTTCTTTTAAAAAGTGTCGGGTATTAAGGAAGTATGTTAACTTGTTGACAACATTATGAAATATTGATACAATGAAACCGAAAAAATGAATACAACAATTGAAAGTAGAAAATAATAACCAAAGAAATAATATTAAAAGAAAAGAAACGAAAGAAATTTGAGGAGGAGATATGGGCATAATAACAAGTGTAAAAGATGAAAAACAAGAAAAAATGAACAAAGGTATTACCTTAATTGCACTAGTAATTACTATAATTGTATTACTCATATTAGCAGGAATAAGCATTGCGACTTTAACAGGAGAAAACGGAGTATTAACCAAAGCCAATACAGGAAAAGAAGAAACGTTGAAAGCATCAGCCAAAGAAAAAGTACAAGTAGCAGTGATGGGAAGTTTTGGAACCGATGGAAAAATGGATCTAGATACTTTAAATAAAAATCTTAACCAAGTAGAAGGAATTGACAAAGAAAAATCAAAGTTACCAATTACCAGTTTGCCAGCAACTGTACTGGTAGATGATTATAAAATAACAATTGGAGAAAAAGCACAAGTAATAGTAGAAGGGCAAAATCTAGGAAACGATGATAATAAAACATTACCATCAACCGCAGATACGAAACCATTTTTACCAGAAGGAGCCCAAAAGATAGAAGGAACCAATTTAGATACAGGGTTAGTGATCAAAGATAGCAATGATAATGAATGGGTATGGGTAGAAGTTCCAAAGTCTATTTATAGTGAAGTAACAACAAGTACTGATTACACAGAGATTGAAACAGCGATGCAAAATTATGCAAGTAATTATAGACAAAGTGCTTGGGTAGATACATTTTATTCAACAGAACAACATGGATTTACCAATGAAATAGAATATAACAATCATAAAAATAGTATGTTAGAGAGTGTATTTGAAAATGGAGGATTTTATATCGGAAGATATGAAACAGGAAGTGAAACACCGAGATTTTTAGCTTCAGATAGTTTAACAATGCCAATCATTCAAAGAGATGCTTATCCATATAATTGGGTAACCTGTAGGCAAGCGCAAGAAAAGGCAACAGAACTTACAACAGGAGGAAAGACGACTAGCTTAATGTTTGGAATTCAGTGGGATCTAGTGATGAAATTTATCGAAGATAAAGGAGTAAAATCACAAGAAGAATTAAAGACAAATTCAACAGAATGGGGAAACTATAATAATGCGACATTTGCAATAACAAGAGGATTCTATACAACATCGCCTACTATCTCAGGTTCTTGGAATCAAGTAAAAGTAACTACTAAATATACAAAACCAAGTTCAACGAGTACTTTATTAACAACAGGAGCAAGTGATCGAAATAGTGTACTAGGAATTTATGATTTAGCAGGAAATATTTGGGAGTGGACGTTAGAAAAAAGTTCAGATAGCAATAATCCATCGGCTAATCGAGGAGGCACTTATAATGACTTTGGAGCCGAGTATACAGCATCTTACCGTGGGTACAATACTATGGTTCAATCTATTTATTATATTGGATCTCGTGTTGCTTTATGGTAAGACTAAATGATATAAAACGAAGCTACAATAGGTAGAAAAGAAGTTATAAAGGAAGACAATTTATGAATACTAAAATAAAAAATGTAGAAAATCTGCATTTTTTATTTTGCTATGAAATAAAAAAATATGTTTGTTGTTATAGAAAAGGAACAAAAAAAGAGAAAAGAAAGAGTTTCTTTTGAGGTATTTTTAACAAAATATAATAAACCCCTTGAAAAATCTTCCATTTTAAGGTATGATAGCAAAAGAATAGAGGTGGAATATGAAATCAAATTGGATCAAATATGTTTTTATTATTTTTATCATTATAATTCTTGTATTTGCTATTTTTAAAATTAGGCAAGATGAAGAAGAAAGACAACAAGAATTAGAGCATGTAACAAGTCAGCAGGAAAAGAAGAAAGAACTAACATTAGGAATTGCTGGATTTGATACCATAAATCCAATTCTTAGTAGTAATAAAAATGTACAAGATATTTCAAAATTGATTTATGATCCATTAGTTACTTTAACAGCAGACTACAAAGCAGAACCAGCATTAGCAACAGAATGGGCAAAACAAAGCGATCATTCTTATTTGATAAAATTACGTGAAAATGCTAAGTGGACAGAAGGACAAAGATTTACAGCAGAAGATGTTAGATTTACAATTGACCGCTTAAAAGAAATATCTTCTATTTATTCTTACAATGTACAATATGTAGTTGGAGTAGACATTATCGATGATTATACGGTAAAAATCAATTTAGATCGTGATATTCCTTTTTATGAATATCAATTAACATTTCCCATTTTATCAAAAGAATCTTATGAAAACGAAGATTTTATCAATAGTGAAAAAAACAAGGAACCAACAGGAACTGGAAAATATAAAATTGTAGAAGTAGAGCCATCTTATATCTTATTAGAAAAAAACGAGGGCTGGTGGAACAAGCAATCCAATTTAACCATTGAAAAAATTACTGTCAATTTATATTCTTCCGTTGGTGAATTATATAATAGTTTTAAAATTGGAAATATTGACTTAATCGCAACGACAAATGATAATTTACAAGAATATATAGGAACCATTGGATATAATGAAAAAGAATTAAAAGGAAGAGAACATACTTTTTTAGCACTTAATATGAAAAATAATTTCTTGTCTAGGCCAGAAGTAAGAAAAGCAATTTCCTATTCGATTGATAAGGAAAACATCATTTCAAGTGTATTTAACAGTAAGTGCTTTTCAAGCAGTTTTCCATTAGATTATGGAAGTTTTTTGGCACAAGGACAAGAAGCAAGTAGTGGTTATAACTTAGAACAGGCAAAACAAATCTTAACTGATGCTGGTTGGATTTTCCGCTCAGGAAGTTGGCAAAAAACAGAAAATTATAAAACACAAAAAATAGAATGCAATCTTTTGGTAAAAGCAAGTGATGGAGCAAAAGTAGCTGTGGCTGAAAATATCAAACAACAATTGCAAGTGCAAGGGATTCTTGTAAATATTACACAAGCATCTGATGAACAATATAAGAATTATTTGAACACAAAGAATTATGATCTAGCATTATGTGGTATAACACTTTCTCCAAGTCCTGATCTTACTACTTTTTTTGGAGAAGGTAACATGGCAAACTATAACAACGAAGAAGTAACGAATATCTTAAATGAAGTAAAAAATACAACGGATGAAAATGTGCTAAAAGAAAAATATACAAGATTATCTGAAATTTATAAAATGGAAATACCTTATATTAGTTTATACAATAACAAATATCGAGTGGCATATAACGCTGGATTAGTGGGAGAAATTACACCCAATTGGTTCTATCAATATTATGGAATAGAAAATTGGTACAAATAAAATAAAAAAATGAAAAAAAGTATTGACAAAACAAATTTTTGGTATATAATAAGAATACCAAACAAAAGTTTAAAAAATGAGGAGGAAAAACAGATGGAAGAAAATACAGAAAAAAAGAAAGCACTAGAAATGGCAATGAGTCAAATAGAAAAACAATTTGGGAAAGGTTCCGTTATGAAACTTCGGAGAATTCAAAGCAATGGAAATAGAAGCAATACCAACAGGAGCTTTGAGTCTTGATATCGCATTAGGAATCGGTGGAGTACCAAGAGGTAGAATTATAGAGGTATATGGACCAGAATCTTCTGGTAAAACCACTTTGGCTTTACATGTAGTAGCAGAAGCACAAAAAATGGGAGGAGAAGCAGCATTTATTGATGCAGAACATGCATTAGATCCTGTTTATGCTAAAAAATTAGGAGTGGATATTGATAATCTAATCGTATCACAGCCAGACACAGGAGAACAAGCTTTAGAAATTACAGAGAGCTTGGTAAGAAGTGGAGCTTTAGATGTTATTGTAGTTGACTCAGTAGCAGCTCTTGTTCCAAAAGCAGAAATCGATGGGGATATGGGAGACTCCCATATGGGATTACAAGCAAGACTTATGTCACAAGCATTGCGAAAATTGGCAGGAGCATTAAACAAAACGAAAACAGTTTTAATTTTTATCAATCAATTAAGAGAAAAAATTGGAGTGATGTTTGGAAATCCAGAAACAACAACAGGAGGAAGAGCTTTGAAATTCTATGCATCAGTTAGAATGGATATTCGAAAAATAGAGAATATCAAACAAGATGGAGAATTTAAAGGAAGTCGTGTACGTGTAAAAGTTGTAAAGAACAAAGTAGCACCACCATTCAGAGAAGCAGAATTTGACGTTGTTTATGGAGAAGGTATTTCAAAAGCTGGAAATATTTTAGATATGGCAGTAAACTTAGATATCATAGAAAAAGCAGGTTCTTGGTTCAGTTACAATGGGGAAAGAATTGGACAAGGTAGAGAAAACGTTAAAAAATATTTAAAAGATAATCCAGATATGTTAAAAGAAGTAGAAGCAAAAGTAAGAGAAGATTTTGCGAAAGCTTTTGAGCAAAGTCTTGGTGAAGAGTTACCAGGTAGTGAAGACGAGGACGAAGAATCATAATATTTAAATGAATAGGGGCTAAATAAATGAGGTGAAAGAATTTTCATATTATTTATTTAGTCTTTTTTACAAATCAGTTGACACACCTTCTTGGGCAAATACAACTAGTAAAAAATAAATGGGAGAACAAACTTGCAACTTGCTATTTTATTTTGTTTGTAGTAAAATAGGAAAAAAGAAAGGAAAAGAAATGTATACCATAGAAGAATTTGATCAGCAAAAAACGAAGATATTAAAATATATCCTATACCAAAAAAGAACAGA
Source organism: Clostridia bacterium (assembly GCA_022791675.1). GTDB lineage: Bacteria > Bacillota > Clostridia > TANB77 > CAG-508 > CAG-269. The sequence continues at coordinate 5,248 of JAAVZN010000096.1, forward strand.
ACAACAAATTCGAAAAAAATTTGAAAGTGCAGTAGAAGAAAACATGTTAGAAGACATCATTGAATATTTAAAAGAAGCAAAATACATCAACGATAGTGATTATATTGAAAAAACAGTACAGAATTTTATACTATTAAAAAATCTGTCAATCAAGGAATTACAGTACAAATTAATCACAAAAGGATTGAACAAAAATGATATAGAAGACTACTTTTATAAAAACAAAGAAGAATTAGAAGAATATGAAATCAAATCAGCTAAAAATATTATAAATAAGAAAATAAATGCAATCGAATCAGAAGAAATCAAACAATATCTGCTGAAAAAAGGATATAGAATGGAAAATATTAAGCAAGCAATGGAGGAATAAAATGCAAAATTTTAATTATCATCAACATACTTTTCGATGTGGTCATGCAGATTTCGATATGTTAGATGAAGAATATGTATTAGAATCTATCAAAATGGAATTCAAAGAAATCGCTTTTACCGATCATTGTCCACAAAAGAATGAAATTGATACAAGAGAAAATGTCAGAATGAAATATAGTCAAAAAGAAGAATATATGGATTCGATTAAAAAATTAAAAGAAAAATACGCAGACAAGATCGAAATAAAAACAGGCTATGAAATCGAATATTTACCACGGAGAAGAAGAATATTTAAGAGAATTAAAAAGTGAAACCGATACAATCATTTTAGGTCAACATTTTATTTACGATCAGAATAAGAAGCTAAAATGTTTAGGTAATGATGAATTTTCAGATACTGATTTGTATGAATATGCAAAATATATAGAGAAGGCAATGGAACTTGGACTTCCAGAAATAATTGCACACCCAGATTTTTTTATGAAAAATAGTAGAAAAAGTTTTGAAGAAGTAGAACAAAAAGTAGCTAATATGATTTGTAGAGCTTCTGAAAAGTATGAAATTCCACTAGAAATTAATTTGAATAATATTTATAATAATACCTATTATGAAAATCAACAACACAATAATGATTCCATCGAAAAGCAGAAAGAAAAACTAAAAAATGTGGTATATCCCAATAAGAAATTTTGGGAAATTGCTACAAACTACCATATAAAGGTTGTATATGGGATTGATACTCATCATAGAGGACAAATATTACAATGGAATGAACTAATAAAATTAGTCCATGAATTATTAGGAAAAGAAACCATAGAAAAACTAAAATTTGTAGAGAAATAAATTGATAAGAAGTTGTTGATTTTCGTTCAAAAAAGGAGAAAGAGAAATGCCAATACTAACATTAGAAACCAAGAAATATGCTATTAAGATAGATAATTTTGAAGGACCATTAGATTTATTGTGTCATTTAATTGACAAGAACAAAATGAATATTTATGATATTCATTTAAGTGAAATCACAGATCAATACATTGATTATTTAAAAGAACAAGAAAAGTTAAACTTAGAAATTGCTAGTGAATTTATCGTAATGGCATCTACCTTGTTATTTCTAAAATCCAAAAAATTATTACCAAAACAAGAGGAAGAGGAGGAAGAAATAACAGAAGAAGAATTGATTCGTAGAATTATTGAATATAAAAAATTCAAGGAAATCAGCAAAGTATTCAAAAGCAATTATCTTGATTTTTCCAGAAGATACTTTAAAGGGCAAGAAGAAATTGCTTTGCCAAAACAAAAATTAGAGAAAGATTATGAAAAAACTTTAATACCAGAGAGATATATAAAATTAGTAGAAAGAAATCGAGTGAAATTAAACCAAAATGCTAAAAATATTGAAAAAATAGCAATTACAGATAACTATACAGTAGCTAGTAAAGTAAAGGAAATGTTTAAGGTATTAGTGAAGCAAAAAAGATTTATTTTTAATCAATTATTTTCGAGCCAAAAGCATAATAGACAAGAAGTAATGACAGCTTTTTCTGGCTTATTAGAATTATCAAGAAGAAGCAAAGTAGAAACAACACAAGAAAAGTTATTTGGAGATATTATGGTTGAAAAATCAAAAAAAGTAAGTTGAATAAAAAAGAAAAAAATGGAAAAACTAATAGAAATAGCTTCAAAGGAGGCGAAATGATTGGTTTTTCTTTTTTTATTACTTACGGTGATATTATTTGTAATGCTTGTGTTTTTATCCAAAGTACGAATTGAAATAATTAATTTTCAATTCTTTTCTGGAAGAAAAAGACATATCAATCAAGATTATGAATTGGTAATAAAGTTATGTATCATTCGTTGGATTCCTATTTTAAAAATAAGAATTACAAAAGCAAAATTAGAAAAATGGAGCATAAAGGAAAAGGTTAAGAAGATTGATTTTACAGCATTAGAAAAAATGCCTAATTTTAATCAGGAAATGATAAAAGCAATGAAAAAATTAGATATTAGGATCAATCAGCTCAATTTATGGATTGATTTGGGAACTCAAAGTGCTAGTTTAACTTCTATTATAGTTCCAGCAATTAGTACAGCAATTGCTGTTATGCTACGAAAAAGAATAAAGAAATTTGAAAATCAAAAGTTTATCATTAATCCAATCTATCAAAATCAAAATTTGGTAAATCTGTCTATTTCGGGTATATTTGAAATGAAAACGAGGCATATTATAACTATCACATATCATTTTATGAAAAAAGAGAAAAAAGGAGTGAAAAAATATGAGCGAACATCCAATAGAGGGGCTTATGATTACAGCTATGAATAGCATTCAAGATATGATTGATGTTAATACCATTATAGGGGAACCGATTGAAACTTCTAACAATATTGTTATTATTCCAATCTCAAAAGTATCTTTTGGTTTTGCAGCAGGAGGAAGTGAATTTAAAGGAGAAACAATTGATGAGTACACAAAGAGAGATAAGGAAGAGGCAATTCAATATCGTCTACCATTTGGTGGAGGTAGTGGAGCAGGTGTAACAATCAATCCGATTGCTTTTTTAGTTATTCAATCCAATAATGTTAAACTAATGCCAGTGAATCATTCATCATCTTTAGATAAATTATTAGATTATGTACCAGATTTGATTGAAAAAACAAATCAAATTATGAATCGTTGCATGCAAAATCGTAAAGAAGAAACACAAAAAATATTAAAGGAAATGCAAAACAAACATGATAAAAGTATGAAAAAAGAGGAAGAGGATAAAAAGGCAATTGAAAATAAAATGGAGGAAGTAGTAGAAAAGGTAAAAAAGACAAAGAAACCAGAAAAAGAAGAAGTTACGTATGAATTTGAATACGATGAAACAATGGAAGATGAATAGAAAGTTCAAAGATTACTGTATTAATATGCAGTAATTTTTTTTATATTATAGGAAAGTTCTATTTTTTAATAAAAAGAATGCAAAAATAAAAGGCATAATGAATATGCCTCAAAATATAATATTTTGAAGTTAAAATGGTAAGCTGTCATCATCTTCAATATTATCAAAATCATAA
>JAAVZN010000133.1 GCA_022791675.1 Clostridia bacterium
AGCAAACTATGATGCAGTAAGTCCAGCAACAATGAGTGCAACATTAACAATAAACCAAATAGCATATGTATTACCAGAAACAACAGTATTTAATGGATTAACAACAGAGTATAATGGAAAAGAGCATGAAATTACAGTAGAAGGATTACCAGAAGGAATTACAGCAACATATGCAGATAATAAAGGAACAAATGCAGAAACATATAATGCAGTAGCAACATTTGTATTAGGTGAAGAATTAGCAGTAAACTACAATGCAGTAGAACCTGCAACATTAAATGCAACATTAAATATTACTAAAAAGAGAATATCTAAAGCAGATATAGATGTAATACCATCAACAGTAGAATATGATGGAACAGTAAAAACAGTACAATTTGTAGCAGCAGAAGGATTCTCTGGAATAGGAGAAGCATCTGATATAACATTTACATCAAGAGAAACAGGCGAATTAACAACAGAGCCAATAAATGTTGGAACTTATGACATAAGAGCAACATTTAGTGAAGGTCAAAACTATACAGGAAGATCAAACTTTGCAGTAGGTGCATTTACAATAACACCAAAAACAATAACAGTAGATGATATAACTGTAACAGTACCAGAGCAAGCACCATACACAGGAGAAGCAATAGAAGTTTCTTATGAGTTAGTAGAAGGTGTAACAGCTGATGTAACAGTAACTTATACTGGAGAAGGATTGGTTGATGGAAAACCAGTAAAAGTAGGAACATATGCAGCAACAATAGTAGTATCAGGAAATGGTAACTATACTGGAGAAGAAACAATTACTAAAGAATTTGAAATAATAAAAGCAAATCAAGATGCTCCAGCAATAGAATTAAGCAAAGATGAAGTTAAGGTAACAGAAACAGCACCAGAGTTAAAATTAACAAATACACCAAAGGAAAATGGAGTAGCAACATATACAGTAGATAAAGAAGGAATAATTTCTATAGCAGAAGACGGAACAATCACATTACTAGAAGTAGGAGAAGTAGAAATAACAGTAACATATCCAGAAACAGACAATTATAACTCAAGTTTTGCAAAAGTAACATTAAATGTAACAAGAGACGAATTAGATGCAACAGATTTTGATGTAACAGATAATACAAAAAATTATAATGAAACAGCACAAGGTGCAACAGTATCTGCGAAAGATGATATTAAAGATGGAATTGGAAATATAACAGTTAAATATTATCAAAATGGAATCGAAACAACACCAATAGATGCAGGAGAATATGATGTTGTAATAGATGTTGAAGCAGGAACAAAATATGGTGAAATAAAAGGATTAACAGTAGGAAGTTTAACAATCAATAAAATAGCATATGATTTACCAGCAAGTGTAAAATTTAATGATGATACAGTAACATATGATGGACAAGCACATGAAATATTAGTAGAAGGATTACCAAATGGAGTAACAGCAAAATATGTAGATAATGCAGGAACAGATGCAGGAGAATATAATGCGGTAGCAACATTTGAATTAAGTGAAGAATTAAGTAAAAACTACAGTGCAGTAGATCCAGCAACAATGAATGCAAAATTAACAATAAACAAAGTAGTATATGAGTTGCCAACAACAGTAGTGTTTAATGGTTTAACAACAGAATATAATGGACAAAATCATGAAATATTAGTAGAAGGATTACCAGATGGAGTAA